>JBDTLK010000056.1:0-19112 GCA_039934835.1 Edaphobacterium sp. (SeqCode)
CAGGAGGCACCGGACGCGCTGGTCAAGCGCGTGGCGGAGGACATCCTGGCGCAGATCCGCGCCGACAAGGACCTGCAGGCAGGCAATCAGACCAAGGCCCGACAGGTGATGGAAACCAAGCTTGTCCCCAATTTCGATTTCCCGCGCATGACCGCGCTGGCGATGGGTCGCAACTGGCGCACTGCGACACCCGAGCAGCAAAAGCGGCTGACCGATGAATTCCGGACCTTGCTGGTGCGCACCTATTCCGGCGCGCTCTCCAATTACCGCGACAACACCATGGACTACAAGCCGCTGCGCATGAATCCGGGCGATACCGAAGTCACCGTGCGCACCGAGGTGCGCCGGCCCGGTCAGGCGGCGGTGCAGATCGACTACAGCATGGAAAAACTGCCCGAAGGCTGGAAAGCCTACGACGTCATCGTTGCCGGCGTGAGCCTGGTCACCAACTATCGCGACGAGTTCGGCGACGCGGTCAAGAGCTCGGGAATCGACGGCCTGATTACGACGCTCGCGAAAAAGAACGCCGGCGGCGCGACCGCGACCAAATGAACGCTGCCGGGCCGCCCCAAAGCGCGCGCCCCCTCGACGCGGGACGGCGCGCCGCGCCGCTTCGGGGGGATCACGCTGGCGCGGAGTCCGCGTCGCTTACGGTGATAGGTGGTCGCTGGCGCGTGGCCGGCGCGCTGTCGATGGATACGGTCGAAGCCGTGCTGGCATCGAGCGCGGCGGTCGCCTTGCCGCAGGAAGGCATCATCGACCTCACCGCGGTCGATCGCGTCGATTCGGCCGGAGTCGCACTGATGCTGGCGTGGACGCGACGCGGGGCGACGGAGGGCAGCAAGCTCGCCTTCGTGGGCGTGCCGGAGAGCATGCGATCGCTGGTCACACTCTACGGAGTCGAGGAGCTGCTCGTCGCCTGACACCGGACCGCGGGTAACGCGGCCCAGCATCGGCTCCGGCTTGCATCCATGACTCCCGCGGTAGAAATCATCGATGTAGAGCGCCGCTTCGGGGCGATCCACGCGCTCGCCGGTGTCGATCTGCGGGTCGAACCAGGGGAATTCTTCGGTCTGCTGGGACCGAACGGCGCCGGCAAGACGACGCTCATATCGATACTCGCCGGGCTCGCCCGCGCCGACCGTGGCAGCGCGCGCGTGCTCGGGCACGACGTCGTAACCGAATACAGGCAAGCGCGACGCATGCTCGGCGTCGTACCGCAGGAACTGGTGTTCGATCCTTTTTTCTCCGTTCGCGAGACGCTGCGCATTCAGGCCGGCTACTTCGGCATCCGCGGCAACGACGACTGGATCGATGAAATCCTGCACCACCTCGATCTCACCTCGCGCGCCGACGCCAACATGCGCGCGCTGTCCGGCGGCATGAAGCGCCGCGTGTTGGTCGGCCAGGCGCTCGTGCACAAGCCGCCGGTGATCGTGCTCGACGAGCCCACCGCGGGTGTCGACGTCGAGCTGCGGCAGAGCCTTTGGGCGTTCATCCGCAAGCTCAACCGCGACGGTCACACCATCATCCTCACCACGCACTACCTCGAAGAGGCCGAGTCGCTGTGCGGACGTATTGCCATGCTCAAGGCGGGCAAGGTCGTGGCGCTCGACACGACGCAGAACCTGCTCTCGAGCTTCGCCGGACTGACCGTGCGCCTGACGGCCGCGGCACTTCCCGCGCGGTGGACCGACCGCGTGCAGCGGCACGAGGGCCAGACCTACCTTCTGACGCTCGCAGACTACCGCGAACTGGAGAACCTGCTCGCGGCAATGCGCGAGGCGCGCATTGCCATCGCCGAGCTGTCGCTGCAGGAAGCCGACCTCGAGCAGGTGTTCCTGCGCATCATGAAGAAGGCGGCATGAGCGCTAAGGTTCTTTCATGAGCATGGCTATCCCCAGCAGCTCGGGCTGGCGCACGCTGCTGTACAAAGAGGTGCTGCGCTTCTGGAAGGTCAGCTTCCAGACGGTTCTGGCGCCGGTGCTCACGGCGCTTTTGTACCTGCTCATCTTCTCGCATGTCCTCGAATCGCACGTGTCGGTGTTCGACGGACGCGTGCGCTACACCGCCTTCCTGGTGCCCGGCCTGGTGATGATGTCGGTGCTGCAGAACTCCTTCGCCAACAGCTCGTCGTCGCTGATCCAGTCCAAGATCACCGGCAACCTGATATTCGTGCTGCTGACACCGCTGTCGCCACTGAATGTCTTCGCCGCGTACGTGCTCGGCGCGATGGTGCGCGGGTTGGCGGTCGGCCTGGGCGTGTTCATCGTCACTCTGGGGTTCGTGCCGATGTCGATCGAGCATCCGCTGTGGGCGCTGGCATTCGCGCTGCTGGGCAGCGCGATCCTCGGCATCCTCGGAGTGATCGCCGGGATCGTCGCCGACAAGTTCGACCAGCTCGCGGCGTTCCAGAATTTTCTGATCATGCCGCTGACGTTTCTGTCCGGCGTGTTTTATTCGATTCACTCGCTGCCGCCGTTCTGGCAGTCGCTGTCGCACTTCAATCCGTTCTTCTATATGATCGACGGCTTTCGCTACGGCTTCTTCGGCCTGTCCGACATCGCGCCGCCGCTGAGCCTTGCGGTCGTCGCCTCGGCCTGCGCGGCGCTCGCGGCGTTGACGCTGCGAATGCTCCAGACCGGTTACAAGCTGCGCCACTAGAATGAAACGACCTCCACGCTCGCTTTGTGCGGCAGAGCCGGATCCCGCTTCGCGGCACCAGCCTGCGGCCTGCGGCCCGGTGCTCGCTGCCGCCAAAGGGGCGCAGGCAGTACCTCGGGGCGGCCCTTCGGTACTGACATGACGACTCCGGATTCCATCAAGCGCGCCATCGAAGCGGGGCTCGCCTGCGAGCACGTGGAGGTCGACGGCGATGGCCAGCACTTCCAGGCGGTGATCGTGAGCGCGGCCTTCGAAGGCCTCTCGCGCGTCAAGCGCCACCAACTCGTCTATGGCGCGCTTGGCGAGCGCATGCGTGTCGAGATTCATGCGCTGTCGATGCAGACGCTGACCCCCGCCGAGCGTGGATAAGCTCGCGATCGAAGGCGGCGTGCCGCTGCGCGGCGAGGTGCGCGTATCGGGCGCCAAGAACGCCGCCCTGCCGATCCTCTGCGCCGCGCTGCTCACGCCCGAGCCGCTGACGCTCACCAATGTCCCCGAATTGAACGACGTGCGCACCATGCGCGCGCTGCTCGCCCAGATGGGTGTCAAGAGCGAGGGTGGCGAGGGCGCGCTGAAGCTCTCTGCGGCGCAGGTCAACTGGCCGCTCGCGCCCTACGAGATGGTGAAGACGATGCGCGCGTCGATCCTGGCGCTGGGGCCGCTGCTCGCGCGCTGCGGCGAGGCGCGGGTGTCATTGCCAGGCGGTTGCGCGATCGGACTGCGTCCCGTCGACCAGCACCTCAAGGGATTGCAGGCAATGGGCGCGGAGATCAACCTCGACCACGGTTACATCGACGCGAGGGCGGCGCGGCTGACTGGCGCGCGTTTCGCCTTCGATCTGGTCACGGTCACCGGCACCGAGAACCTGCTGATGGCGGCGACGCTGGCGGATGGCACCACCGTGCTCGAGAATGCGGCGCGCGAACCGGAAGTCGTCGATCTCGCTGATTGCCTGAACGCGATGGGTGCACGGGTCACTGGCGCCGGCACCGATCGCATCGTCGTCGAAGGCGTCGCCGCGCTGCGCGGCGCGCGGCATGCGGTCATGCCCGATCGCATCGAGACCGGCACCTTCCTCGCCGCCGCCGCGGCCGCGGTCGCCGCCGGTGACACGGTGGCGTTGCGCGGCGCGCGCGCCGACACGCTGGGCGCGATCATCGACAAGCTCATCGAAGCCGGCGCGGAGATCGTCGTCGATGGCGACGTGATCCGCGTCTCCCGCCGCGGCGAGCTCAAGGCGGTGACGCTGCGCACCGCGCCGTATCCGGCGTTTCCGACCGACATGCAGGCGCAGCTGATGGCGGTGATGACGGTGGCCCGCGGCGCCACGGTCATCACCGAAACGATTTTCGAGAACCGCATGATGCACGTGCAGGAACTCAAGCGCCTCGGCGCCGACATCGAAGTCGAAGGCAACACCGCCATCGTCAAGGGCGTGCCGCGGCTCACCGGCGCGGCGGTCATGGCCACCGATCTGCGCGCGTCGGCGTGCCTGGTCATTGCCGGCCTGGTCGCGCAGGGGCAGACCGTCATCGATCGGATCTACCACCTCGACCGCGGCTACGAGCGCATCGAGGCCAAGCTCTCGGCGCTGGGCGCGCGCATCAAACGCGTCGCCTGACCGGGTCCGGCGGATCGGCTGGTCGCGGCCTGCTAAAATCGCCGTTTGGCCGACCTTGCGCCCACACCCGTGTCCACGCTCACCATCGCGCTCTCCAAGGGGCGCATCTTTAACGAGGCTCTGGGGCTCTTGCGCGCGGCCGGCATCATGCCGGCCGAGGATCCCGACACTTCGCGCAAGCTCATCATCGGGAGCAATCATCCCGACGTGCGCTTCATCATCGTGCGCGCGTCCGACGTCCCGACGTATGTGCAGCACGGCGCCGCCGACCTGGGGGTCTCCGGCAGGGACGTGCTGCTCGAGCATGGCGGCGATGGCCTGTTCCAACCGGTCGATCTCGGCATCGGCCGCTGCCGGCTGGTTGTCGCCGCGAAACGCGGCTTCGACTACACGGGGCTGGTGAAGCGCGGCGCGCGCCTGCGCGTCGCCACCAAGTACGTGGTGACCGCGCGCGAGCACTTCGCCGCCAAAGGCATGCACGTCGACCTCATCAAGCTTTACGGATCGATGGAGCTCGCACCGCTGGTGGGGCTCGCCGAAGCCATCGTCGACCTGGTCAGCAGCGGCGACACGCTCAAGGCGAACGACCTGGTGGTAGTCGAGGAGATCATGCCGATCAGCGCCCGACTGATCGTCAACCCGGCTGCGTTGAAGCTCAAGCGCGGGTCGATCCAGCCAGTGCTCGAATCGATCGCCGCTGCGGCGGCCGCGGAGAGCGCGCATGTCTGAGCGCACTCCCCGCATCCGACGGCTGGACTCCTCGCATGCCGATTTTGCGACGGCGCTGGGGCGGCTGACCGCCTACGACACGGCGCAGGACGAGGCGATCGACACTTCGGTCGCATCGATCGTCGCCGACGTGCGGGCGCGCGGCGACGCGGCGGTGCTGGAGTACACAATATTATTCGATCACCTGAAAGCGGCGAGCACAGCCGCGCTCGAGGTGCCGGCGGCAGAACTTGAGCGCGCGTTCGATGGCTTGCCGGAGGTCGAGCGTGAAGCGCTGGCCACGGCGGCGGCACGCATTCGCGCGTATCACGAGCACCAGCGCGTTCAGTCGTGGTCGTTCACCGAAGCCGATGGCACGCGACTGGGGCAGAACATTACCGCGATCGACCGCGTCGGCATCTATGTTCCAGGCGGCAAGGCCGCCTACCCGTCGACGGTGCTGATGAACGCGCTGCCGGCGCATGTGGCCGGCGTCGCCGAGATCATCATGACGGTGCCCACTCCGGGTGGAGTGAAGAATGCGCTGGTGCTGGCCGCGGCGCATCTCGCGGGGGTGACGCGCGTGTTCACCATCGGCGGCGCGCAGGCGATTGCGGCGCTGGCCTATGGCACGGCAACCATTCCCGCGGTCGACAAGATCGTCGGCCCCGGCAACGCCTTCGTGGCTTCCGCCAAGCGGCGCGTCTTCGGCACGGTCGGCATCGACATGATCGCCGGTCCTTCCGAAATCCTGGTCATTGCCGATGCCAGCGCGAATGCCGACTGGGTCGCGATGGATCTTTTCTCCCAAGCCGAGCACGACGAGGCTGCGCAGGCGATCCTGTTGTCCACCGATGCGGCGCTGCTCGACGCGGTCGAAGCCAGCATCGCGCGGCAATTGCCGACCATGGAACGCGCCGAGATCGTCGCCAAGTCGATCGCGCGGCGCGGCGCGCTGATCCGCGTGCGCGACCTCGACGAAGCCTGCGCGATCGCCAATCGCATGGCGCCGGAACACCTCGAGCTCGCGGTCGCGGACCCCGAGGCGCTGGTGCCGAAGATACGCAACGCCGGCGCGATCTTTCTCGGCCACTACAGTTCCGAGGCGATCGGCGACTATTGCGCGGGCTCCAACCACGTGCTGCCGACGGCCAGAAGCGCGCGCTTTTCCTCGCCGCTCGGCGTTTACGATTTCCAGAAGCGCACCAGCGTGATCGCAGTGTCGCGCGCGGGCGCGCAGACGCTGGGCAGAATCGCGTCGACGCTGGCGCGCGGCGAAGGACTTCCCGCGCACGCGCAAAGCGCGGAATACCGCTTCGAGTTCCGTCGACAATAGCGAGGGGAAACCATGGCCAAGGTTTACGCAATGTACAAAACGCCCACCGACCCCGCGGCGTTCGAGCATTATTACTTTGATCGGCACGTGCCGCTGGCGAAGACGATTCCCGGCCTGCGCGGCTACGAAGTCACGCGCGGACCCATCGCCGCGATGGCCGGGCCGGCGCCGTATCACCTGATCGCGACGCTGACCTTCGATTCGCGCGCGGCCATCGACGCCGCGCTGGTCTCGGCGCAGGGCCAGGCCATTGCCGCCGACCTGGGCAATTTCGCGACCGGCGGCGTCGACGTGCTCATTGCCGACAAGGCGGTTGTCTAGATGAACGATCGCGCGCGCGCCGACAAGTTGGCCGCAGCCCAGAGCATTGCGTCGCTGGTGCGTCCGGAAATCCTGGCGCAGAAGGCGTACGTCGTCGCGCCTGCCGCGGGTATGGTCAAGCTCGACGCCAACGAAAGCCCCCACGGTTTGCCGGTCGCCGCCGCGGCGCGCCTCGCAGCAGCGCTTGCGCGGGTGCAACTCAACCGCTATCCCGAGGGTGCCGCGGACGAGGTGCACGCCACGCTGCGCCGCGTCCTGGCGATTCCGGAGTCGCTGGCGGTGATGCTCGGCAACGGCTCGGACGAGTTGATCTCGCTCATCGTGAGCCTCCTCGCCCGGCCAGGGGCCGTGATCATGGCACCGGAGCCGACCTTCGTCATGTACCGCGTGTCCGCGATCAATTCGGGCGCGCGCTTTGTCGGCGTGCCGCTGCGCGCCGACTTCACCCTCGATGGCGACGCCATGCTCGCGGCAATCGCGCGCGAGCGTCCGGCCGCGATTTTCCTCGCCTCGCCCAACAACCCGACCGGCGTGCAGTATTCCGCCACCGAGGTCGAAGCGATATTGCATGCGGCGCCCGGGCTGGTCGTGCTCGACGAGGCCTACGCCGGATTTGCCACCACAAGTTTCCTGCCGCGGGTGATCGACCATCCGAACCTGCTGCTGATGGCGACCCTGTCCAAAGTCGGCATGGCGGGCCTGCGGCTGGGGTACGCGGTTGCCGCGCCGGAATGGATCGCGGAACTGGACAAGCTGCGGCCGCCGTATAATGTAAATTCGTTGACGCAAGCTGCGGTTGGCGCATTGCTGGCCGACTCGGCCTGGATCGGCGAACAGGCGGCGGCGATCGGCGCGCAGCGGCGTAGTCTGGCCGAGGCGCTCGCGCAGCTTCCTGGCGTGGAGGTGTTTCCCTCGCAGGCGAATTTTCTGCTGGTTCGGGTCAAGGATGCGACCCGGTCGTTCGATGACCTGAAGGCGAAGCGCATACTGGTCAAGCAACTCGCTGGTGGGCACGTCTTGCTCGCCAACTGTCTGCGCATTACCGTGGGAACGCCCCACGAGAACGCACTCCTGCTTCGAGCCATGGCCGAGCGAACGCAATGAATGCAGCACTGAGCCCCAAGCCCCGATCCGCGCGTATCGAACGCATCACGCGGGAGACCTCGATCGTCGTCGAAATCCATTTCGACGGCAGCGGTCATGCCGATATCGCGACCGGCGTGCCGTTCCTCGATCACATGCTCGACCAGGTCGCGCGCCACGGGGCGATGGATGTCGCGATCGCCGCCAAGGGCGATTTGCACATCGATGCGCATCACACCGTCGAGGACATCGGCATCACGCTTGGCCAGGCGGTGAAGCAGGCGCTGGGCGACAAGGCCGGGCTGACGCGCTATGGCTATGCCTACGTTCCGCTCGACGAAGCGCTGTCGCGGGTGGTGCTCGATCTGTCCGGCCGGCCGGGCCTCGAATTCCATGTGCCGTTCACGCGCTCGATGATCGGCGCGTTCGACGTCGACCTCGCGCACGAGTTTTTCCAGGGCTTCGTCAATCACGCGCTGGTCACGCTGCACGTCGACAACCTCCGCGGCCAGAACGCGCACCATCAGGCCGAGACCGTGTTCAAGGCGTTCGCCAAGGCATTGCGCATGGCCGCGACAGCCGATCCGCGCGCTGCAGGCATCGTGCCTTCGACCAAGGGCACCCTGTAATCCGGCTTGCGTCGGCCGCGCATCGGATCTATCACCCTGGTTGAACATTTCCAGGTGCCGCAACGTCCCACCCGGGCGACGAATCGATGGCAGACATAGCGGTGATTGACTATGGCATGGGCAATTTGCGCTCGGTCGCAAAGGCTCTGCGCCACGTCGCGCCCGAACGCACCATCGTGGTGAGCGCGGATCCGGCGATCATTCGCGGTTCCGCGCGGGTGGTGCTGCCCGGGCAAAGCGCGATGCCGGACTGCATGCACAGCCTCAACGACAGCGGCTTGCGCGAAGTCGTGCTCGAGGTGGTTCGCGATCGTCCGTTCCTCGGCATCTGCCTGGGCCTGCAGATGCTCTTCGACGCGAGCGAAGAAGGTCCTACGGCGTGCCTGGGCGTGCTTCCCGGCCGGGTGCAACGCTTTCGCGATGCCGCGATGTTGGGCGCCGATGGCGAGCGTCTCAAGGTGCCGCACATGGGCTGGAGCCGAGTGCACCAGACCTTGGGGCACCCGCTCTGGCAAGGCATTGCCGACCAGACCCGCTTCTACTTCGCGCACAGCTACTACCCGGTCCCGGATGACACTGGCGTGACTGCCGGCAACGTCGACTATCCAGCGGCGTTTACTTGCGCGATAGCACGCGCTAATATCTTTGCCGTGCAGTTCCATCCCGAGAAAAGTCACCGCGCCGGTCTTCAGTTGCTCGCCAACTTCGTTGCCTGGAACGGTCGCGCCTGAAGTAGACAGCGCAGCGTCCCCGGCAGCGTCCTCCCGCAGCCGCACCCATCCGCCGCCATGCACATCATTCCCGCGATCGATATCAAGGACGGGCACTGCGTCCGCCTGAAGCAGGGCGAGATGCATTCGGCGACCGTCTTCTCAGAAGATCCCGCGGCGATGGCGCAGCACTGGCTGGAGCTCGGCGCCGAGCGCCTGCACATCGTCGATCTCAACGGGGCGTTCGCCGGCAAGCCCAAGAACGAGTCGGTGATCCGCGAGATCGTCAGCGTCATCGGCGAGGAAATCCCGGTACAGCTGGGCGGCGGCATCCGCGACCTCGATACCATCGAGCGCTATCTCGACGACGGCATCACCTACGTGATCATAGGCACCGCGGCGGTCAAGAACCCGGGTTTCCTGCACGATGCGTGCACCGCGTTTCCGGGCCACATTATCGTCGGTCTCGACGCCCGCGAAGGCAAGGTCGCCACCGACGGCTGGTCGAAGATGACCGGCCACGACGTGGTCGATCTCGCCCGCAAGTTCGAGGACTACGGCGTCGAAGCGATTGTCTACACCGACATCGGCCGCGACGGCATGCTCACCGGCGTGAACATCGAAGCCACGGTCAAGCTCGCGCGCGAGCTCAAGGTGCCGGTCATCGCCAGCGGCGGCATCAACAGCCTGAAAGACATCCGCGAACTGGCGAGCTTCGAGGGCGAAGGCATCGCCGGCGCCATCGCCGGCCGCGCGCTCTATGAAGGCACGCTCGACTTCAAGGACGCGCTGAAGGCGTCGAAGGGCAAGTAGCGGCGCGAGCCATCCGGCGGCGGAGGCCGCGGGCGAACGAATCGATAGAATAATGGGCCTCGCCAAACGCATCATTCCCTGCCTCGACGTCGCCCACGGCCGAGTCGTCAAGGGCGTCAACTTCGTCAACCTGCGCGACGCCGGCGACCCGGTCGAGGTCGCGCGTCGCTACGACGAGCAGGGCGCCGACGAACTCACCTTCCTCGACATCCAGGCCAGCATCGAGACCCGCGGCCTGCTCTACGACATGATCGAGGCGGTCGCCGACCAGGTGTTCATCCCGCTGACGGTCGGCGGCGGCGTGAGCCATGTCGACGACATTCGCGCGCTGCTCAACGCCGGCGCCGACAAGGTGAGCATCAATACCGCGGGCGTGAAGGATCCTGCCCTGATCGAGCGCGCCGCCGGCCGCTACGGCGCGCAATGCATCGTCGCCGCGATCGACGCGCGCCAGGCCGGCCCCGGCCGGTGGGAAGTGTTCACCCATGGCGGGCGTACCGCCACCGGACTCGACGCGGTGACTTGGGCGCGCAAGGTGGTCGCTCTGGGCGCGGGCGAGATCCTGCTCACCAGCATGGATCGCGACGGCGTGCGCACCGGCTTCGACCTGGGTCTGACGCGAGCGGTCAGCGACGCGGTCGACGTGCCGGTGATCGCGTCGGGCGGCGTCGGCGGGCTCGGACACCTGGTCGAGGGCATCACGCGCGGTGGCGCCGCAGCGGTTCTCGCCGCATCAGTCTTCCACTACGGCGAATTCACCGTCGGCCAGGCCAAGGCCGCGCTCGCCGCGGCAGGCATCGAGATCCGGGAATAGCCCAATGCATTGGCTTGACTCAGTGCTGTGGAACGATGCCGGTCTGGTGCCCGCAATCGCGCAGGATGCCGTGAGCGGCGAAGTGCTGACGCTGGCGTGGATGAATCGCGAAGCGCTCGAGCGCACCGCGCAAACGCAGCTCGTGCACTACTGGTCGCGCTCGCGCGGCAAGCTCTGGCGCAAGGGCGAGCAATCGGGAAATAGCCAGCGCGTGCACGAAATCCGCCTCGACTGCGACAACGACGCGGTGCTGCTGCTGGTGCAACAGGAAGGCGGAATCGCCTGTCATACGGGCAGGCGGCGCTGCTTTTTCCAGCGCCTGGAAGGCGATGCATGGCGCACGGTCGAACCCGTGCTCAAGGATCCAGAGGCCATCTATGGAAAATAGCCAGGACATACTATTGCGGCTAAGCGCGAAGATCGAGGCCCACAAGGGCGCCGACCCGGTCAAGTCCTACGTGGCGACGCTGTTCGCCAAGGGCGACGACGCGATCATCAAGAAGATCGGCGAGGAGGCGACCGAGGCGGTCATGGCCGCCAAGGATGGTGATAAGATCCGCATCAAGGCAGAGCTCGCGGACCTTTGGTTCCATTGCCTGGTGCTGCTGGTGCACCACGGTATGGGCCCGCAGGACGTGCTCGGCGAACTGGAGCGGCGCGAAGGCGTGTCGGGGCTCGACGAAAAAGCCTCACGCGGCTAAAGGCGCGCGCCGCCAATCACGGCACTGCGTCGAGCCGACGCGCACAACCACCGACGCCATG
The DNA here is from genome assembly GCA_039934835.1 of Edaphobacterium sp. (SeqCode). Taxonomy (GTDB): domain Bacteria; phylum Pseudomonadota; class Gammaproteobacteria; order Burkholderiales; family Casimicrobiaceae; genus PALSA-1003. Next base: position 11,462 of record JBDTLK010000056.1, read on the forward strand.
GACGACTGCATCTTCTGCAAGATCGCACGGGCCGAGATCCCGTCGAAAAAGGTCTATGAGGATTCCGAGATCCTCGCGTTTCACGACATTCACCCGCAGGCGCCGGTGCACTTCATGCTGATCCCGAAAAAGCACATAGCGTCGCTTGGGGAGGCGAGTGCCGAGGACGCAGGCTTGCTGGGGCGTATGTTGGCGCTGTCGGGTAGACTGGCGCGGGAGCAGGGTTCACCCGATGGCTACCGGACCGTAATTAACACCGGCCGCATCGGCCGACAGGACGTGATGCATCTGCATATTCACGTCCTGGGCGGATCCGAGCCACTGGGTCGGATGCTGCCACGAGACTAGACCAAGGAGAGCAATCATGGGTGGATTGAGCATCTGGCATTGGCTGATCGTGCTACTGGTGGTGGTGCTGATCTTCGGCACCAAGAAGCTGCGCAACATCGGCCAGGATCTGGGCGGCGCGGTCAAGGGCTTCAAGGATGGCGTAAAGGGCTCCGAGGATGCGGCGGCCGAGAATGCCGCGTCGCCTGCGGCCTCGCAGCAGATCGCCGGACAGACCATCGAAGGCGAAGTCAAGAAAGAAAAGACGCTGTAGTCGCGCACGGCACGCGCCTTCGCGTCTCGCGTGACTTGCCGGCGGCGTTCATGACGGCGTGAGGCTCGACGCTAGGTACGCGCTGCCAGACCTCCATGTTCGACATAGCCTTTAGCGAAATTACCCTTATCGCGGTCGTGGCGCTGATCGTCATCGGACCCGAGCGACTGCCGAAGGTCGCGAAAACGCTCGGCCACATGTACGGGCGCCTGCAGCGCTACGTGAACGAGGTCAAGACCGACATCAGTCGCGAAATGGAACTCGACGAGTTGCGCAAGCTGAAATCGGAAGTCCAGTCCGCCGCGCAGGATCTGCAGCATTCGGTCTCGCAAGCCGCGCAGGACGTCGAGAGCGGAGTGCGCTCGGTAGAGGCGCAACTCAGTGCTGCCGAGTCGGAAGCCAGCGCTATCGCTGCAAGCGATTCCACCGCCGCAATGGCCGCTACGGCTGCAACCGTTGCAACGCCAGGGACGGCCACGACATTGGACACGCCTGCGACGCCCGCGGTATCTGATACTCCAGTGCGGCCGGCACCGCCGGCCGACGCCGAGTCGCCGCGTCAAGCCGCATTGCCCGGGCTGGACCGCATCTGATACGCAGCGGTCGTCGGTCGCGGCCGCGCTACAATGGCGCCCGCGTCCGCGCGCCCCATTGAAAGATTGATGAACGATCCCACTCCCGGTCCCGAGAGCACCCAGGACACCTTCATGTCGCATCTGGTCGAGCTGCGCAGCCGGCTCATGCGCGCGATCCTGGCGGTGGTGGTTGTGCTGCTGTGCCTGCTGCCATGGGCGAAGGAAATCTACGCCTTTCTGGCGGCGCCCCTGCTCAAGGCACTGCCCAAGGGCAGCACCATGATTGCGACCGACGTCACCGGCACCTTCCTCGTGCCTCTGAAGGTAACGCTCATGGCGTCGTTCCTGATCGCGCTGCCGTACGTGCTCTACCAGATGTGGGCCTTTGTCGCGCCGGGCCTGTACAAGCACGAGCAGCGGCTGGCGATGCCGGTGATCGTATCGAGCGTGTTCTTTTTCGCGCTGGGCATGGCCTTCGCATACTTCGCGGTGTTCCCACTCGCCTTCGGATTCTTCGCCGGCTACGCGCCGGCGGGCGTGCAGATGATGACCGACATCGACAAGTACCTGTCGTTCGTGCTGACGATGTTCATGGCCTTCGGCATCACCTTCGAAGTGCCGGTGGTTGTGATCGTGCTGGTGCGTCTCGGCGTGGTCAGCCTGGAAACGCTGCGCTCGATTCGGGGCTACGTCATCGTCGGCGCTTTCGTCATCGGCGCGATCTTCACTCCGCCGGATGTGATCTCGCAGATCATGCTCGCGGTGCCATTGTGGCTGCTCTATGAGCTGGGACTGCTGGTGGCGCGGTTCATCACGATCCCGTCCAAGTCGGACAAGGACACGCTCGAGGCGGAACAGGACGCAACCGACGCCCAGAAGAACAAGACCTGAACCGGATGCGGTTTGGGCGGATTGCAATGCATCGACGCGCGCCGCCGCGATGCGACGAACCGTCGTGTGCTACGAAACGCGTACCTTAGGCCGCTTGCCGACGGTTACTTCGACGTCGACGGACTTGCGCTCGCGCAGCACCTTCAGGCGCGTCTGCGTGCCCGGCGTCAGCGCCGCGATCTGCGCCAGCAACGACGACACGTCGTGGGTCGCCTTGCCATCGATCTCCAGCACGACGTCGCGCGCCAGCATGCCGGCGCGATCCGCCGGGCCGCTCTTGAGCACGGCACGGATGAGCACGCCGTCGGCGCCCGGTAGTGCCAGCGTCGACGCCAGCTCGGGCGTGAGTTCCTGCGGCTCGATGCCGAGCCAGCCGCGCGTGACTTCGCCATCCTTGATGATCTGCTCGAGCACCGTTTTCGCGATCGACACCGGGATTGCGAAACCGATACCCTGCGACCCGCCGCTCTGCGAAAAGATCGCGCTGTTGATGCCGATCAGGTTGCCGCTGGTATCAACCAGCGCGCCGCCGGAATTGCCCGGATTCACCGCCGCATCGGTCTGGATGAAGTCCTCGAAACGGTTGATGCCGAGGTGGTTGCGGCCGAGCGCGCTGACGATGCCGTGGGTCACCGAGTTGCTGATGCCAAAGGGGCTGCCGATCGCCAGCACGCCGTCGCCGACCTGGATTCTCTCGGGCTTGGCGAAAGTAATCGCCGGCAGGTCGGTGCCATCGGTCTTGAGCACGGCAAGATCGGACTCCGGGTCGCTACCGCGCACGGTGGCGCGCATGCGCCGACCGTCGGCGAGCACCAGCTGGATGTCGTCGGCGCCCTCGATGACGTGATTGTTGGTCAGGATATAACCATCGTTGCTCACGATCACGCCCGACCCAAGGCTGTTCGTGCGGCGCGGCTCGCCTTCGGACAACCCGGGGAAAAAGCGCCGCAGGATCGGGTCGTCGAGCATCGCGCTGCGCTGGCGGATCTCCTTGCTGGTGTGGATGTTGACCACCGACGGGGCAGCCTTGCGCGCGGCATCGGCGAGGCTTTCGATGCGCGGGCCGGCGACAGCGGTGGGCCCTTCTTCGATGAGCACGACGTTGTTCTTGCCGGTGAAGCGCACCAGGAGATCTGGGCGCAGCGTGGCGACGACGAACAGCACCGCCAGGCAAATGGTGGCGACTTGCGCGAACAGCAGCCAGAAACGTCGCAGCATGAGAAACCGGAACCCGAAATAGGCGTGGGAAGTCAATTATAGACGGCTGGTGTCGCAACGCAGCATTGGCGCTCCTCCAACTTGCGGGCGCGCATTGAAAGTGCCACGCTACTGCGCTGTTTTTGAAAGCATTTCAGCGGTCGTTCAGTGGCAAGGCTTCCGGAAAAGGCAGCAAATCCTTTATAATCGGTAGGTTTGCGAATTCGTCAGCTCAGGGACCGGGTCAATGGCACAAGACGGCAATGTAAATGGCGGTAAGCGGCGCTTCCTGATCGGTGCAACGGTCGCGGTTGGCGGCATCGGCGCAGCCGCGGCGGCAGTGCCCTTCGGCATGAGCTTCTGGCCCAGCGAACGCGCCAAGGCCGCGGGGGCGCCGGTGGAAGTAGACATCAGCAAACTCGAGCCCGGCCAGAAGATCAACATCGAATGGCGCGGCAAAGTCGTGTGGGTAATCAACCGCACGCCGGTGATGCTCAAGGACCTGCCCAAGCTCGACAGCCAGCTCGCAGATCCGAATTCGAACAGCTCGATCCAGCCCGCATATGCGAAGAATCCGTACCGCTCGATCAAGCCGGAAATTTTCGTCGCCGTCGGCATCTGCACGCATCTGGGCTGCTCGCCCACGTTCCGGCCCGATATCGCGCCCGCGGACCTCGGTCCCGAATGGCTGGGCGGATTCTTCTGCCCCTGCCATCAATCGAAATTCGATCTCGCGGCGCGCGTGTACAAGGGCGTGCCTGCGCCGACCAATCTGACCATCCCGCCGTATAACTTCATCACCGACACGCGAATCCAGGTCGGCGCCGACAACAAGTCGGCGTAAGCGGAGCGCGAGCCCATGCAAAAAGTCCTCAACTGGATCGACGACCGCTTTCCGCTGACCGCGCTGTGGAAATCGCAGGTATCGGAATACTACGCGCCGAAGAATTTCAACTTCTGGTATTTCTTCGGCTCGCTGGCGCTGGTGATCCTGGTGATGCAGATCGTCACCGGCATTTTCCTGACCATGAACTACAAGCCGGATGCCACCAAGGCCTTCGAGTCGGTCGAGTACATCATGCGCGACGTCGCCGGCGGCTGGTTCATCCGCTACGCGCATTCCACCGGCGCCTCGGCGTTCTTCATCGTCATCTACCTGCACATGTTTCGCGCGCTGCTTTATGGCAGCTATCGCAAGCCACGCGAGCTGCTGTGGATCGTCGGCTGCTTCATCTACCTCGCACTGATGGCGGAAGCGTTTTTCGGCTACCTCCTTCCGTGGGGCCAGATGTCGTACTGGGGGGCGCAGGTGATCGTCAACCTGTTCTCCACGGTTCCGATCATCGGCGACGACCTCGGCACCTGGATTCGGGGCGACTACACGGTGTCGGACGTGACGCTGAACCGTTTCTTTGCCTTTCACGTCATCGCGGTGCCGCTGGTGCTGCTGATCCTGGTCGCGGTGCACCTGACGGCGCTGCACGAGGTGGGATCCAACAATCCCGACGGCATCGAGATCAAGGACAGACTCGATCCGGCGACCGGCCATCCTCTGGACGGCATACCCTTCCACCCCTACTACACCGTCAAGGACCTGGTCGGCGTAGTTGTCTTCCTGGCGCTGTTCTCGATCGTCGTGTTCTTCTGGCCCGACGGCGGCGGCTATTTCCTCGAAGCCAACAACTTCATTCCCGCCAACCCGCTGCAGACTCCGGAGCACATCGCGCCGGTGTGGTATTTCACGCCTTTCTACGCGATGCTGCGTGCGGTGCCGTCGATGATGAATTCGCAATTCTGGGGCGTGCTGGTGATGGGCGCCGCGGTGGTGATCCTGTTCTTCATGCCATGGCTCGACCGCAGCCCGGTGAAATCGATACGTTACAAGGGCGCCTTATACAAGGGTTGGCTGGTGGCGTTCGTGATCAGTTTCGCGCTGCTCGGTTACCTGGGTGTCGTGCCGGTCACGGTATGGGGGCAGTTCAGCGACAAGATTCCGTTTCTCGGCACCGCCGACAAGGCGACCGTGCTCGCGCGCATCCTGACGGTGGTGTACTTCCTGTTTTTCCTGCTGATGCCCTGGTACACCGCGCGCGACAAGACCAAGCCCGTGCCGGACAGGGTGACCGGATGATGAAGAATCTCACCAGGTTCCTGTGCGTTATGCTGCTCGCCGCGGCGGGCGGCGTTCTGGCCAACGAAAGCGGTGTCCGCCTCGAGCCCGCGCCCGCGGCGCGCCTCGACATCGAGTCGCTGCAGCGCGGCGCGCGCAACTTTGTCAACTATTGCGTGGGTTGCCACAGTGCGCAGTACATGCGCTACAGCCGGCTGACCGATCTGGGTCTGACCGAAAAGCAGATCCAGGAAAACCTGATATTCGGCGCCGCCAAGATTGGTTCGCCAATGCTGTCGGCGATGAACAAGACCGACGGCACGGCGTGGTTCGGTGTGCCGCCGCCCGACCTGTCGGTCGAAGCGCGCGTGCGCGGCAAGGACTGGCTCTACAGCTACCTGCTGGCGTTCTATCGCGACGAGAAATCGGCGACCGGATGGAACAACCTGGTCTTTCCCGGCGTAGCGATGCCGCACGTGCTTTGGAAGCTGCAGGGTACGCAGAAACTGGTCGAGACCGAGTACGAGGATCACGAAAAGGCGGAGGGTGCGGCGATCGCGGTCAAGGCGCTCGCGCTGGCAGAACGCTTGCCCGGCGGCAAATATGCGGTGAAGACGCTCGCCATCGACCAGCCGGGGACGCAATCGTCGGTCGAGTTCCGGCATTTCACCGCTGACCTGGTCAATTTTCTCGACTACATGGCCGAGCCGGCGCGCAACGAACGCATCAACATCGGTCTCGTGGTGCTGATTTACCTGGGCGTGCTGTTCGTGTTTGCTTACGCTCTCAAGCGCGCTTACTGGAAAGATATCCACTGACGCGCCTTGCCGCGAACCAGGGCAGGGGCAACGCCCCTGCCCTTCGCATTCTGGCGGAGCGCTGTTGCGTTCCGCCACGGGAGAAAAATAATCATGATGACGCTCTATTCCGGAACCACCGATCCGTTCAGCCAGCGCTGCCGGATCGTGCTGCATGAAAAAGGCATGGATTTTCAGATCATCGACGTCGACCTCGATCACAAGCCCGAGGATCTGGCGGTTATGAATCCATACAATCAGGTGCCGGTGCTGGTCGAGCGCGATCTGGTACTGCACGAATCGAACATCATCAACGAGTACATCGACGAGCGCTTTCCGCATCCGCAGCTGATGCCGGCCGACCCGGTGATGCGTGCCCGTGCGCGGCTGTTCCTCCACCGCTTCGAGAAGGAGCTCTTCTCGCACATTGACACGCTCGAAGGCAACAACCAGAAGCAGCTGGAGAAGGCGCGCGGCCTGGTGCGCGACAGTCTGCTGCAGATCGCGCCCGTGTTCGCCAAGCACAAGTTCATGCTCGGCGAAGAATTCTCGATGCTCGACGTCGCGATCACGCCACTGCTCTGGCGCCTCGACTACTACGGCATCCAGTTGCCCAAGCCGGCGGCGCCGCTGATGAAGTACGCGGAGAGGCTGTTCTCGCGACCGGCGTTCATCGAGGCGCTGACCAGCGCTGAGCGCGGGATGCGCAAATAGCGACGCGAGCCATCCGGAGAGGGAGCCCGCGCGAAGCGTGGGGATCGACGGCACGGCGCGTCGGCGCGGCGACCGACACGTGACAATTCATAACGGCGCAAGCTCTCACGGAGGGCGCCCGGACCAAGCGGCGCAAAGCGCGGTTTGAGACCCGATGTCATCCCCGCGAAAGCGGAGATCCATTTTTGCGTCCCCCTGTAGTATCCTTGATCCATGTCCGAGCAATCCGCCAAGCCCTATCTCATTCGCGCGATCTGCGAATGGTGCGCCGACAACGGCCTGACGCCGTATCTCGCGGTAAAGGTCGATACCAACACGCGCGTGCCGGTCGCCTTCGTCAAGAACGGCGAAATCGTCCTCAACATCAGCCGCGGCGCGACGCGCAAACTGACGATCGACAACGACTGGGTGCAATTCACGGCGCGCTTCAGTGGCGCATCGCAGGAAGTTGCGGTGCCGATGGCGGCGGTCGCCGGCATCTTCGCGAAGGAAACCGGCTACGGTTTTGCGTTTGCCGTTGCCGCCGACCCTGTCGCGTCGCTCGATGCGGCAACGGCGCCAACGCAATCGTCTCCCGGCGCCGCATCGACTGTCGATTCCAAGCCGCGCGAGCGCCCCAAGCATCTCCAGGTCGTAAAATAGCCGTTCTCCCGGTTGCGCAACTGACTTGCGCAGCCTGCTGACAGCGCGCCGGCATAGCTCAGTTGGTAGAGCAGCGGTTTTGTAAACCGTTGGTCGTGGGTTCGATTCCTACTGCCGGCACCAA
>JBDTLK010000057.1:0-18847 GCA_039934835.1 Edaphobacterium sp. (SeqCode)
GACCTCAACCTTGGCAAGGTTGCGCTCTACCAACTGAGCTATTCCCGCATAAAACAGCCCTTTATTATAGCTTAAGCGCCTCGACTGTCAAAACCGGCAGTTACGAAAGCGGTGTCGAACGCCTACGCCAGCACCTTGGTAATCGCGTCGGCGACGTAGTCGAGATTGCGCGAATTGAGCGCGGCGACGCAAATCCGGCCCGAATCGATCACGTAGACGGAAAACTCGCTGCGCAGCCGCTTGACCTGGTCCAGGGTCAGCCCGGAATACGAGAACATGCCACGCTGTTTGAGCACGAAACTGAAATCCCGGTCGGGCAGGCGCGCCGACAGTGCCGCGACCAGGGCGCGTCGATTGGCGAGAATCCGCGTGCGCATGGTTTCGAGCTCCTGCTGCCAGAGCGCGCGCAACTCGGGCGTATTTAGAACGGTCGCCACGACCTGGCCGCCGAAAGTCGGCGGACTCGAATAGTTGGAGCGTGCGACACGCTTGATCTGCGACAGCAGTCGCGCTGCCTCGTCCTTGCTCGCCGCCACCACCGACAGCGCGCCGACACGTTCGCCGTAGAGCGAAAACGATTTGGAGTACGAACTGGCGACGAACAACGGACCCGGCGTCGCGGCGAAACGATTGACGATCGCGCCGTCCTCCGCAAGTCCGTCGGCGAAGCCCTGGTAGGCGATGTCGAGGATCGGTATCTGCCCGCGTGCGCGAACGATTTCGATTACCCGCGACCACTGCTCCTGTGTCAGGTCGGCGCCGGTCGGATTATGGCAGCACGCATGCAGCACGATGACCGAGCCCGCGGGAGCCACGTCGAGCGCCGCGGTCATGCCGGCGAAATCGATGCCGTGGGTAGCTTCGTCGTAGTAAGGATAAGTGTTGACGGCGAAGCCAGCACCTTCGAACAGCGCCCGATGGTTTTCCCACGAAGGATCGCTGATCCACACCTGGGCGTTGGGAAGGAAGCGACGCAGGAAATCGGCGCCGACTTTGAGCGCGCCGGTCCCACCCAGCGCCTGCACGGTGATCCCGCGACCCTCTTGAACCACGTCGCTGTCGGCACCAAATACCAGCTGCTGAACCGCTCGATCGTAGGCGGCGATGCCGTCGATCGGCAGGTACGGGTGCGGCGCGCCTTTTTCCTCGATTGCCTGCTGTGCCTTGCGCACGCACTCCAGCAGCGGCACCTTGCCGGCCTCGTCGTAATAGACCCCGACGCCAAGATTGATCTTGTGCGGGCTGGCGTCGGCGTTGAAGGTTTCGGTGACGCCCAGGATCGGATCCTTCGGCGCCATTTCGACGGCGGCAAGCAGCGACTTCGGCAGGGAGGCGTTCATTGCGTCACGGGCGGATGGGCGAGCGCGCATTTTATCATGACGCGCACCGACGGATCCGGCGTGGAGCAGCGCTCGCGAATGCCGCACGCCTTCCGCTACAATGGTCGATTGCCCGGGACAAACAGATGATCGTCAACTTCCCCAACAGCCCCTACGAGATGCATCAGAACTTCGAGCCCGCGGGCGATCAGCCGCAGGCGATCGAAAAGCTGATCGAGGGAATCGACGACGGACTTGCCTACCAGACGCTGCTCGGAGTGACGGGGTCCGGCAAGACCTACACCATGGCCAACGTCATCGCCCGCACGGGCCGGCCGGCACTGGTCATGGCGCCGAACAAGACGCTGGCGGCGCAATTGTATTCCGAATTCCGCGAGTTCTTTCCCAACAACTCGGTCGAGTACTTCGTCTCGTACTACGACTACTATCAGCCGGAGGCGTACGTGCCTTCGCGCGACCTGTACATCGAGAAGGATTCGTCGATCAACGAGCACATCGAGCAGATGCGGCTGTCGGCGACCAAGTCGATCCTGCAGCGCCCCGACTGCATCATCGTGGCGACCGTGTCAGCGATCTACGGCATCGGCGATCCGTCCGAATACCACAGCATGATCCTGCACCTGCGCCAGGGCGACAAGCTGTCGCAACGCGACGCCATCAAGCGCCTGACCGAGATGCAGTACCAGCGCAACGACACCGAGTTCCGGCGCGGCACGTTCCGCGTGCACGGCGACGTCCTCGACATCTTTCCCGCAGAGCACGCCGATAACGCGCTGCGGCTGTCGCTGTTCGATGACGAAGTCGAGTCGGTGCAGCTGTTCGATCCGCTGACCGGGCACATCCGCCAGAAGCTCGCGCGCTTCACGGTGTTTCCTTCGAGCCACTATGTCACCGGCCGGCACAAGGTCCTGGCAGCGGTAGAAAAGGTCAAGGTCGAGCTCGCGCAGCAGAAGGAATTCTTCGTCACCCAGATGAAGCTGATCGAGGCGCAGCGCATCGAGCAGCGCACGCGCTTCGACATCGAGATGATGCTCGAGATCGGCTTCTGCAAGGGCATCGAGAACTACTCCCGGCACCTGTCTGGCCGCGCCCCCGGCGAACCGCCGCCGACGCTCATCGACTATCTGCCGCGCAACGCGCTGGCGTTCATGGACGAGTCGCACGTCACCATTCCGCAGGTCGGCGGCATGTATCGCGGCGATCGCGCGCGCAAGGACAATCTGGTGAATTTCGGCTTTCGCCTGCCGTCGGCGCTCGACAACCGGCCGCTGCGCTTCGACGAATTCGAAAAGCTGCTGCCGCAGACGATTTTCGTTTCCGCGACCCCTGCCGATTACGAGAAGGCGCACGCTGGCCAGGTTGTCGAGCAGGTGGTGCGACCCACGGGCCTGATCGATCCCGTGCTCGAGGTGCGTCCCGCGCAGACACAGGTCGACGACCTCCTGTCGCAGATAGGAGTGCGGGTCGCGCGCGGCGAGCGCGTGCTGGTCACCGTGCTTACCAAGCGCATGGCCGAAGACCTGACCGACTACCTGGGCGAGCACGGTGTCAAGGTGCGCTACCTGCACTCGGACATCGATACCGTCGAGCGCGTCGAGATCATCCGCGACCTGCGCCTGGGTGAATTCGACGTGCTGGTCGGCATCAACCTGCTGCGCGAGGGTCTCGATATTCCCGAAGTGTCGCTGGTGGCGGTGCTCGATGCCGACAAGGAAGGCTTCCTTCGTGCCGAACGCTCGCTCATTCAGACCATCGGCCGCGCGGCGCGGCATATCAATGGCACCGCCATCCTCTATGCCGACAAGATGACCGATTCGATGAAACGGGCAATCGACGAAACCGACCGCCGGCGGAGCAAGCAGGTCGAATACAACGCTCGCATGGGCATCACGCCGATCGGCGTCACCAAGCGCATCAAGGACATCATCGACGGCGTGTACGACGTCGATGACGAGCGCAAGCAGCTCAAGGCGGCGCAGGCGCATGCGAAATACGAAGCCATGCCGGAGAAGGACCTCGAGCGCGAGCTCAAGCGCATCGAGCGCGAAATGGTAGACGCGGCGAAGAATCTCGAATTCGAGCGGGCCGCCGAATTGCGCGATCACCTGTACCGGTTGAAAGAAAAGCTGTTCGGGGTGTCGCTGACGCAGTGACCCGCGGGCAGTGCGTGCGCGAGGGTGGCTCTCGGGGCGCCATGCTAGTATTGCGGCGCACCAAAACACCAAGAGGAGCGGTCATGGCATCCCCGCGAAAAGCGGCGCAGGAATCACCCATGCTGTCGAAGCACGACCACAGCTGGAATTGTTCCACCACGCACTGGCACCGGTCGCGACTCTGCCCGTGCTCGAAGTGATATCCGGCGTACACATCCAGACCGTCCTGACGCTGGGCCTCGGCACCGTCATTCACGACTACCTCGCCTGATAAGCACATGAGACTCAAGGACAAGTCCGCCATCATCACCGGCGCCGCCAGCGGCATCGGCAAGGAAATAGCGATCATCTTTGCGCAGGAAGGTGCCAAAGTCGCCATCGCCGACCTGAATCAGGCGGCCGCCGACGCGACCGCCGCCGAAATCAACGCATCCGGTGGCCGGGCGATGGGCGTCGCCATGGATGTCACCGACGAGATGGCGGTGATCGACGGCGTCGCCGCGGTCGTGGCCAAATTCGGTGGCGTCGACATACTAATCAGCAATGCCGGCATCCAGATTGTGCATCCGATCGAGGAATTTACTTATGCCGACTGGAAGAAAATGCTCGCCATCCATGTCGACGGCGCATTCCTGACCACGCGCGCTTGCTTGCCGCACATGTACAAGTCGGGTCGTGGCGGCAGCGTCATCTACATGGGCTCGGTGCATTCCAAGGAAGCCTCGATGCTCAAGGCGCCCTACGTCACTGCCAAACACGGTCTCATCGGCCTGGCGAAGGTGGTCGCGAAAGAAGGGGCGGCGCACGGTGTGCGCGCCAACGTGATCTGCCCGGGCTTCGTGCGCACGCCGCTGGTCGAGAAGCAGATTCCCGAACAGGCGAAGGCGCTGGGAATCTCCGAAGACGACGTGGTCAAGAAGGTGATGCTCAAGGACACGGTCGACGGAGAGTTCACGACGGTCGAGGACGTCGCCGAAGTGGCGCTGCTGTTCGCGTCGTTCCCGTCCAACGCGCTGACCGGCCAGTCGCTGGTGGTAAGTCACGGCTGGTTCATGCAGTAGCAAGTTAGTGACGAACAACGACGCCGGTATTGAGCGGCCGGCGGGCGCAGCGCGCGCGTCGGTGCTGTTCGTGTGCATGGGCAACATCTGTCGATCGCCTCTCGCCGAGGGTGTTTTTCGCACCTATGTCGCGCGGGCGGGCTTGCAGAAAACTATTACCGTCGATTCAGCGGGCACGCACGACTATCAGCTTGGCCAGCGGCCGGATCCGCGCGCGCTGATGGCGGCGTCGCGGCGCGGATACAAACTGCCGCCGCACCGCGCCCGCAGAGTGGGAGCGAGGGACTTCGGGCGCTTCGACTGGATCCTGGGAATGGACCGACACAACCTGCGCGAACTGCTGGCATTGCGCCCGGAAGACTATGAGGGGCACCTCGGCCTGCTGCTCGCGTTGCGCGACCCGCCACTGGCGGACGACGTGCCCGACCCCTACTACGGCGGCACGCAGGAATTCGAGACCGCGCTGGACTTGATCGAGCAAGGCGTCGGTGCGCTGCTACTGGCGGTCCGCCGGCGACTTGCGGATCCGCGCTGAAAGGCGAAGCGAGGTGCTGACCCGCGCCGGGTCCTGGTGGTGTTGTTGCGGGCAAAAAAAAGCTGCGTCGAATCGGCGCAGCCCTCGAAGTCATTCCACGTTCAGTCTCTACGGCATCGTCAAGCGCCTGCTTTGCTGTTTACCCGCCCCGATCCAACTTGAAGAATGCTTACCGTGCGCCCGCACCGCTGCGCCGGCGCGCAACGAAGAACATTGCCACGAGCCCTAGGCCCAGCAACGGCAGCGATGTCGGCTCAGGCACCAGGAGGCGTGAAGGGACGGGTGAATCGGTGACGAAGTTCTGGGTCTGCGGATTCTCCAACGACGCCAGCAAGATGACGGTGTCGTTGGCCACCGTTGCCGCCAGGCCTGCCAGCCAGATGTTGGCCTGCATGATCGCAGCGGCGTCGCCGGTTACGGAAAAGCCACCCGACGAAACATCCAGCGAGCTGGAGTCGTACAAAATTTCCCAGATCGAGAGCTGGAACGCTGCTGAGTTGACCGTCGTCGACGTCCTGGTGGCCAGGGCGACTTCGGTGAACAGCTTCGCTAGCAGACCCGACGTGTCGAGCACCGACGCCATATAGTTCATGGAATTGCCGAAGCCAAACGCGTGATAGAGGTCGTAACACCACAGGTTGATGGGGGTGCCGCCAAAATTACCGTCGAAGCCACCTGCGCTGATCGGATTGAAGACGGGCGGCGGTGCGAGGTTGATCTGGAACGGCAGCGAGCCGTTGGTGAACCCGCTTACGGTCAGCGTGGTCGACTGCGCGGGCGCGGTTACGCCCAGGGCGGCTACCGCGGCAAGGGCGGCAATGCCGCGGCGGATCGAGGAAGGAATGGCCATCTGTGCTCCCGTTTTACGTGCGTCGATGAAGACTTCGTGTTGTGTTTTCAGTGGCGACTCTTGCTACCCGGTCATGAGTCCTGCCGTCGAGCTGTTAAAGCAATACACATGCCACCCCTTACACGGTACGCTGGCCTTTGAAAATCAATAAGTTAAGGCCTCATTGAGTGGTCGACTGGGTGTCCTACACAACAACTGTAAGAATTAGCGCCGGTACCCTAAACTCTGCGGCGCCGCACTACCGTCGATGCCCATTCGGCGCGCCCAAAACAAAAACCCCGCCTTGCGGGCGGGGCTCGATAATGCAAGTAGTAGCTCGCTTAGCTGGTCTTGCGACGGCGAATCATCGCCAAGCCAAGCAGGCCAACGCCAAGCAGGGCGACTGACGCCGGCTCCGGGACGAGCCTCGAAGGACCAACGAAAATGACATTACCGGTGTAATTCGTTTGGTTCGGGTTTCCTACGTTGTTTCCCGCGAGCTGGATCGCATAGGTTCCAGCGGCCAGACTCGCAGTGCCCGACGTTTCAGTCGACGAAGTACTGGAAAACGCGGTAATCAAAGAACCAAGCGTGATCCCGCTGCATACGGTACCAACAGTTGTGCACGATGCGGCAACGTTATAAATCCCTCCGGTCCACCCCGAAATTGATGCAAACGGTGTGAAATCTGCGTTGACTTGAATACCCGATGCCGGCGAAACCGTAAAAACCCAGAAATCAACGAACGGTCCAGTGCCCAGCCCTGACGCTTGCCGCACCAGGTTCTCGGAGTTCGGTACGTCGGGATATGGGTGAAACGATCCAATATAGGTATACGCACCCCCGTAGATCACGGTAGCTTGTGCTGCGAATGCCACCAGGCCAAGTGCCGTGGTTGCCACCAAGCTCCTAATCATGTTCCTCATGTTGTTCATGTAGTCTTTCCTCTGGCTTATCCTTGGAATCACCCAGCGATCTGACGGTCCTAACTAAGCAATTCTGCTGCCATAAAATCTTAACCGTGTATTATCAATGCGTTAAGATCGCCTCCATGCATCAGCAGAGCTCCAGTGTCAGATTTCTCGACGTTGCAATCCGGTGCCGTTTGAAGTGTACAAACTGCCCACCGCGACGGCGCCGGCCTGCAACAGTCGTTACGCTGTCGGCGAGTCCTTCTTTTGCGTCTCCACCATCTGCAAAGGCTCGTCCGCAGTCGCAATGCGCGGCGGACGCGGCCGACGCGGCCGGGGCGCTTCCATTTCGGCAGGCGCGGTTACGTCGACGACGCGTTCGCGAGCGGTTTCGATGAGGACCAGGCCCGAGTCCGGGGGCAGTTGCAGCGAGACCCGCGGCGCTTCGGATGCGGTACGCGCCGAAGCCGGGCGCGGAGCGCTCTGCGCAGCCGGTGCCGGTTCCTGGCGAATGGGCTTCGGTGCAGCCGCGACCGCTTCCTCGCTGACGCGCGGCGCCGGTGACACCCGCTGGAAGGAATCTCCAGCTGCGTCGGCAACAGGCTCTGCGTCCTGGACGGCGTGAGTTACGTTTGGAGCAGCCGTGACGATCGGCGCCACCGGCGTCCAGTTGTTGGGAATGGTCTCTTCGGTCTCGATAACCCCCGACTCGACGACATGCGACGAGACACGGACTTCCTCATCGTGTTGCACCGGCGCTGGCCGTGATTCCTGTTTTTCGCTCCTGGGTTCGTGCAAAGGCCGTTGCTCGCCGTTCTCAACCTGCGCGCCACGTTCGCCGCGGTCGCGACCGCCACGACGGCGCTCCCGCCGGCGCTGACCGCCTTCACCCTGCTCAGCTTCGCGCGGGGCAATGGGCTGACCCTGGTTGATAGCAGGAATGCCGTCTTCCGCTGCCGTCACCACCTGCTCCTGACGTGGCTTGGGCTCGCGCGGCGGACGCTGCTTCTGACCTTCGCGACGGTTATCGCGTGGCTCGGCTCTGGGCGCGTCGCCGCGCGGCGCATCGTTGGCGCGTTGCCCATCGCGAGGCTGTTCGCGCTCGCGACGCTGCGTCTGTGCCTGGCCGCGCTGCGTCTGCCGCGGCTGCTGTCCGTCGCGCTGTCGCTCGCGTTGACCCTCGCGCTGACCTTCGCGCGGCTGATCGCGCTTTTCGTCGCGACCGCCACGGCGATCGCGGTCCTGACGGCCGCGGCCGCGGTTCTCGCTTGGCGCGGTCGCGCGCACCGGCGCAGCGGCCGCGGCGGCCACAGCCGGCTTGGATCTGAACAAACTGAGTACCTTGTCCAGCCAGTTCTCTTCCCTGGGCGCCGAGGCGACCACGCGTTCGACCGGCATCGGCGCCGGTTGCGCCGGCGTGATGCCCTTGACCACCGCTTCCTGGCGCGGCACCAGTGCATCTTCCTTCTTCTGCCGCAGCGGATCTTCTTCCGCCGGTTTCTCGACCATGTCGAAGCTCGCCGGCAACGGTTCGGCCTGATTCAGATCGTCATGACGCAGCCGCTCCACCTTGTAATTGGGAGTTTCGAGATGGATGTTCGGCACCAGCAGCAGGTTGACCTTGAAGCGCGCTTCGATGGTGTGCACCTCGGCGCGCTTTTCGTTGAGCAGAAAAGTTGCCACGTCGACGGGCACTTGCGCCACGACCTGCGCCGTGTTGTCCTTCATCGCCTCTTCCTGGAGGATGCGCAGGATGTGCAGCGCAGTCGATTCGGCGCCGCGGATATGGCCGATGCCATGGCAGCGCGGGCAGGGGATGTGCGCCGATTCCGCCAGCGCGGGACGCAGGCGCTGGCGCGACAATTCCATCAGGCCGAAGCGCGAGATCTTGCCCAGCTGGACGCGCGCCCGGTCGTAGCGCAGCGCTTCCTTCAGTCGATTCTCGACGTCGCGCTGGTTTTTCGTACTCTCCATGTCGATGAAGTCGATGACGATGAGTCCGCCAAGGTCGCGCAGGCGCAGTTGCCGGGCGATTTCGTCGGCCGCCTCGAGATTGGTGTTGAACGCCGTGGTCTCGATGTCGCCGGCCTTGGTCGCCCGGGCCGAGTTGACGTCGACCGACACCAGTGCTTCAGTGTGATCGATCACGATCGCGCCGCCCGCGGGCAGCGGAACCTGCCGCGCGTACGCGGTCTCGATCTGGTGCTCGATCTGGAAGCGCGAGAACAGCGGGACGTCGTCCTTGTAGAGCTTCACGCGATTCACGTTGCCGGGCATCACGTGGCTCATGAACTGCTGGGCCTGCTCGTAGATTGGCTCGGTGTCGATCAGGATCTCGCCAATGTCCGGATGGAAATAGTCGCGGATGGCGCGGATGACCAGGCTCGATTCCTGGTAGATCAGGAACGCGCCGGACTGTCCGGTGGCCGCGCCGTCGACCGCCTGCCACAGCTGCAGCAGGTAGTTCAGGTCCCATTGCAGCTCTTCGAGCGAGCGGCCGATGCCCGCGGTGCGGGCGATGACGCTCATGCCGTTAGGCACTTCGAGCTGGTTGATGGTGTCGCGCAGTTCGTTGCGGTCTTCGCCCTCGATGCGGCGTGAAACACCGCCGCCGCGCGGGTTGTTCGGCATCAGAACCAGGTAGCGGCCGGCGAGCGAGATGTAGGTGGTCAGCGCGGCGCCCTTGTTGCCGCGTTCGTCCTTGTCGACCTGGACGATCAGCTCCTGGCCTTCCTTGAGCTGGTCCTGGACGCGGCCGCGGGCAGCGTCATTGTCCTTCAGGTTTTCGCGAGCGATTTCCTTGAACGGCAGAAAGCCGTGGCGCTCGGCGCCGTAATCGACGAAGCATGCCTCGAGGCTGGGCTCGACGCGGGTGATGACGGCCTTGTAGATGTTGCTTTTGCGTTGTTCCTTGCTGGCGGATTCGATATCGAGATCGACGAGCTTCTGGCCGTCGACGATAGCCACCCGAAGCTCTTCGGCCTGAGTGGCATTGAACAGCATGCGTTTCATGTGGTGATTCCCCGGCGCCGATCTGGGCAGGGGCGTGCAGCGGACGAAGCAAAAGGCGCCCTCGCGGGCGCCTGGCTAGCGGGCGGCTAGAGCGAGCGAGAACGTCCACACAGGCAGCGTTGGCTGCCGGTCTGCGAGAAAAAAGATGCGGTTATCGGGCATCATTGGAGCCGGGTTGGACCTGGCCTGTCTCGGGAGCGTGGTTATGTTCTTCGCGTTATCGCTCAAACGGGTCTGGTGACTGCGCCTCATCGAAGGTCATCGCCTTCGGCGGCGTTGCAGTCAGGTGCAGAATTCGTTGCGTTGTCGATTACTCTACGCGCCGCGCGTCATTGCCGCTTCTACCCGGCTGCAAGCCGGTGCGGAGACTGCGCTGTTCCATTAACATCGCTACTTTGCCGGGCCGCAGCTTCCGGACGGTGACCGATTTAACCGTTTCTCCCCGATTGCGGGGCCAACGGGCAGTTGCTGCGACACTGTTTTCACAGGATGCCGCGGGGCGGGGGGCGCTCGACAATGCGTCGGCCACTCCTGGCCTGCCACTCGTTGCTGCTGCGGACAATTATAAAGAAATGAACGATTTAAGCAAGGATGCTGTGAACCGCCTTGCAGTTGACGAGGCCGGCGCCGGGCAGCGGGTGGACAATTTCCTGGTAAAGGTGCTTAAGGGAGTCCCCAAGAGCCACATCTATCGGATTTTGCGCAGCGGGGAGGTGCGGGTGAACCGCAAGCGGGTCGGTCCCGACACGCGCCTGGCGATCGGGGACGAGTTGCGGATTCCGCCCATCCGGATCGCCGAACCCGTGGCCGGCAAAGCGGTCGCCCGCCCCATAAAGCTGTCGATTCTGTACGAAGACGAGGTCCTGATCGCGGTCGACAAGCCGCCCGGGCTGGCGGTACATGGCGGGAGCGGTGTCGCCTTCGGGCTGATCGAGCAGCTGCGCGCGACGCGACCGGAAGCTAAATTCCTCGAACTGGTGCACCGGCTCGATCGCGATACCTCGGGCGTGCTGCTGGTCGCAAAGAAGCGCGCGGCACTGGTCGCGCTGCACGCCGCGCTGCGCGACGGCGGGGTCGATAAACGCTATCAGGTGGCGGTGAAGGGCAAATGGCGCGACGCCAAGCGCACGGTCGATCTGCCGCTGACCAGGTTCCTGACCGGCGATGGCGAGCGCCGCGTGCGAGTCGAGCGCCCGAACAGCAGCGAGGGCCAGCAGGCGCGCACGGTGTTCTACAAGCGCCAGGTGTGGGCGGGTGCCGATCCGCCGGTAAGCCTGCTCGAAGCGGAACTCCACACCGGCAGGACCCATCAGATCCGTGTCCATCTCACACACCTGGGATATCCCCTGGCGGGCGACGACAAGTACGGCGACTTCCCGTGGAACAAGACACTGGCGAAGCAGGGTTTGAAGCGCATGTTCCTGCATGCGTGGCAACTCAAGCTCGAGCATCCCGTGGATGGGCGAGCGTTGGCTTTCGAAGCGCCGCTGCCGAAGGATCTCGCCACCTATCTCCGCCGCCTCGACGCAGCGGGTGAAGTCGATGGTTGATTTGTCGCGTCGCTATGAATTGCTGGTGTTCGACTGGGACGGCACGCTCGCCGACTCGACGGCGCTGATCGCCGGCGCGATCCAGCAGGCATGCCGCGACATGGGGCTGGCGGTTCCCGACGACATGGCGGCGCGCCATGTCATCGGACTCGGCCATCGCGATTCGATCGAGTACGTCGCGCCGACGCTCGACGCGCGCCACCACCCGCAGTTCACCGCGAGATTCGGGGCGCACTACATGCTCGGCGACGCAGCCATTCCGCTGTTCGCCGGCGTGCCCGACATGCTCGCTGAGCTCACCACCCGAAGACATCAACTGGCGGTGGCGACCGGCAAGTCGCGTCGCGGGCTCGACCGGGCGCTCTCGCAGCACGGCATCGCACATCACTTTGGCGTGACGCGCTGCGCCGATGAAGGATTCCCCAAGCCGCATCCGGACATGCTTCTGACGCTGATGAAACAGTCCGCGGTGCCGCCAGAACGCACGCTGATGATCGGCGACACCACGCACGACCTGCAGCTCGCCAGGAACGCCGGCGTCGACGCGCTCGCGGTCGCGTATGGGGCGCATTCCAGCGATGGCCTGGCCGGAATGTCACCGCTCGCCACCGTGCACTCCATCGTCGAATTGCGAACATGGCTGTCGCGCCACGCCTGATCTGTGCGAGCGAGGCGCTGGCCGACGGCGAGCGCGGCGTGCGCTTCGAAGTCGGTCGCGATGCGTTACCACGACCCGCCTTTGCGGTGCGCTTCCGGGGCCGCGTCTACGCCTACGTCAACGAATGCCGGCACCAGTCCACCGAACTGGATTGGAATCACGGCGAGTTCTTCGACTCCACCCGGCTATACTTGATCTGCGCCTCGCACGGCGCGATGTATGAGCCCGAAAGCGGCCGCTGTGTACTGGGGCCGTGCCGCGGCAAGCGCCTGCACCCGGTAGCCGTGATTGAGCGCGATGGGCGAATCTTCTGCAACGAGGAATGAATGGCCGACGAAAACTGGGAACGCCGCATCATCGAGCAGCTGGCGACCGAGGGCCTGCTCGAGCAGCAGCGCGCGCGGCGCTGGGGAATTTTCTTCAAGCTGCTTACCTTTACCTTTCTGTTCTTCGTGCTCGGCGCGATTGCGGTGTCGCTGCTGGGCTCGGATCGCACGTGCATCGACAAGTGCACGGCGATGGTGGAGTTGAGCGGCGAGCTCGACGGCCAGAGCCGCGCCAGCGCGGCCAATGTCATCAGCGGGCTGCAATCGGCGTTCGGCAACAAGGGCACGCGCGGCGTTGTGCTCAAGATCGACAGCCCGGGGGGCAGCCCGGTGCAGGCGGGACAGATAAACGACGAGATTCGTCGCCTGCGCGGCAAGTATCCGGACATTCCTATCTACGCCGTTGTCGACGAGATCTGCGCGTCGGGTGCGTACTACGTCGCCGTCGCCACCGACAGGATCTACGTCGACAAGGCCAGCCTGGTCGGGTCCATCGGCGTGATCATGGACGGCTTTGGTTTCGTCGGCGCGATGGACAAGGTTGGAGTCGAACGTCGTTCGCTGATCGCGGGCGAGAACAAGAACTTCCTCGATCCGTTTGCGCCGGAGGTGCCGAAGCAGAAGGAGTTTGCCCAGCAGATGCTCAACGAAATCCACCAGCAGTTCATCGCGGCGGTAAAAGTGGGGCGCGGCGCACGTCTGAAGGACTCTCCGGAGTTGTTCACGGGCCTGACGTGGACCGGGCAGCGCAGCATCGAGCTGGGACTCGCTGACGCGCTGGGCTCCGTCGATTCGGTCGCGCGCGACACGATCAAGGCCGAGGAAGTCGTCGATTTCACCGTGCAGGAAAACATCGCCAGCCGCGTCGCGCGTAAATTCGGCGCGACTCTTGGCCGCAGCTTCGCGTCGACGCTCGCCGGCGAGATGCGGCGGCACTGAGCCCGTCGGCAGTCGACGGGCGCGTCGCTATTCGCGCACCTTCGGCGCTTTGTCGAGTCCTTCGACGCGATCGCCGGCGCCGATGCCACGTTCGGCGAACCAGCCTTTTTTCATTTCCAGCGCATACAGCGCCGCGCCCAGTGAGGGATGCGTGATCTCGGTGCGCGGCGCCATGTCCTCGATGTTGAGGATGCGTCCGTCGGCGCCGATGAACGCGATCGACAGAGGCACGTAGGTATTTTTCATCCAGAAGGCCTGCGGCTGCGGCGTGACGAACACGAATAGCATGCCGTGGTCGGGGCGCAGGCTGAATCGGTTCATCAGGCCCACGGTGCGTGTAGCCGGCGTCGCGGCGATTTCGGCAACCAGGCGGCTGGAACCGATCTTCAATTCGAGCGTCGGCAGCGAGTCGGCGCGCGCCGTTCCGACGAGCAGCGTGGCGAACGACAATGCGGTCAAAAAAATGCGTCTAGTCATGGGATGTCACTTCCTCGAACGGGCGCGGGCGTGGCGCTGGTACACGAGCCACACCACGAAGCCCGCAATGGTGAACCCCGCCATGCCCAGCGCGAGACCCTTCAGCGATTGAGCGAGCAGCGGCGAAATGGTTCCGGCGACGACGGCTGCCAGTCCGAAATGAAAGCAGCCTTGCAGCGACGAGGCCAGGCCGCGCATCTTCGGGAACAGGTCCATGAACAGCAGCGTCGCGGTCGGCGTCACGATCGCGCTGCCGGTTGTGAACATCATGATCGGAAGAACGTGCCACGCCACTCCCGACGGAACCAGCCAGGCCGCCGTCAACTGACTGGCGACGCCGCAGAACATGAATGAGTATCCCAGGCGAACGGTGCTGGTCGATGACAATCGCCCGGCCACGCGTCCCGAGATTGTCGCGCCGATCATGATGCCGCTGATCATGGGAATGAACAGCCAGGCAAAACCGTAGCTCGACACGCCGAGCAGGTCGATCAGGAACGCCGGCGCGCTGGAAATGTACAGGAAAAACGCGGCGAAGTTGAGAGTGGGCACCGTCGCAAGCATCAGGAAGTGGGGGTGGCGCAGCACCGCCGAATAATTCTTCCACATCCGGCGCGGCGCCAGCGACTGCCGATGCTCGGCAGCGAGCGTTTCGGGCAGGCTTCGATATGACCAGACCAGCAGTGCGATGACGAGCACGAGCAGGACCCAGAACATCGAGCGCCAACCCGCGAGATTCAGCAACACGCCGCCCAGCACCGGTGCGATGGCGGGCGCGACGCCAAACACCATCGTCACCTGTGCCATCAGCCGCTGTGCCTCGGCTCCATGAAAGCGGTCGCGAATGATCGCGCGTCCGACCGCCATGCCGGTGCCGGCGCATAGCCCTTGCAAGGTGCGGAACAGCCACAGGGTCTCGATGTTGCCGGCGATCGCGCACCCCAGCGTCGCGACCGCATAGATGGCGAGCCCGCCGATGACCACCGGCCGGCGGCCCATCGCGTCGGCGAGCGCGCCGTGCCAGAGCATCATGAAGGCATAGGCGAACAGGAACGCCGACAGCGTCTGCTGCACGGCGAGCTGCGGAACGCCGAATTCGCCGCCGATGGCATGAAAAGCCGGCAGGTACATGTCGACCGAGAACGGGCCGATCATCGACAGCGCCGCGAGCAGCATCGCCAGCGACCAGGTGCGGGTCGTAGCGACCGACGCCGTCATGCGACCGCGCAGGGTCGCGCTGGACGGTGGCGCTCACAATTCATAGCTGTCGGCGGTGCCGCGTTGCGCGGCCTCGATCGCGGCCCGGTCGAACTGCGGCGCGAACAGGTGAATGAATTCGTGGACGAAGCCGCGCAGGTAGACGCCTCGGCGCAGGCCCAGGCGGGTCGTGCTGGGGGCGAACAGGTGCGCGCCATCGAGCTTCTCGAATTGAGTGTCGCGCGCCGGATCCCAAGCCATTTGCGCCACGATGCCGACGCCGAAACCGCTCGCGACATAGGTCTTGATCACGTCGGCGTCGAGCGCGGTGAGAACGACGTTGGGGACGATGCCCTTGGCTGCGAACGCGGCGTTGATCGCCGAACGCCCGGTGAAGCTGAAGTCGTAGGTGACGATCGGGTAACGTGCCAGCGCTTCGAGCGTGAGCGTTGCCACCTTGGACAGAGGGTGGCCCTTGGGCACCAGAACGCAGCGATTCCAGGTGTAGCAGGGGAGAGTCACCAGCTCGGGGAAGTCGGCCAGCGCTTCGGTCGCGATGCCGACGTCGACCTCGCCGCGCGCGGTCTGTTGCGCCACCTGCAACGGGTTGCCCTGATGTAGCAGCAGCCGCACCTTGGGGTAGCGTTCGGCGAAGCGCTTGAGCACCGTCGGAAGGACATAGCGCGCCTGGGTGTGCGTGGTCGCGATCGACAGAGTCCCCGTATCCTCGGCCTTGAATTCGGCGCCAACCCGCTTCAGATTGTTCAGTTCCTGCAGAGCGCGCCGCGCGGTCGCCAGAATGACTTCGCCGCCGGCGGTCAGGGAGGCCAGACGCTTGCCCTGCCGGACGAAGATCGGCACGCCGAGCTCGTCTTCGAGTTGCCGGATCTGCTTGCTGATACCCGGCTGCGAAGTGAACAGCGCGTCGGCGGCCACCGAGACGTTCATGCCGTGGTCGACTACGGCGCAGAGGTAGCGTAGTTGCTGAAGATTCACGGCCAGGATGCCGTCCGCAATCGGTTATAACCAAACGTTAGCGTATAAGACAATAATATAACAATCTGGCGATTCCGGTCGGTCGGCGACCCCCGACATCGAATGGCCGCGTCGAGCACCCATGGCCCAGTACTTCGCGATCCATCCAATCAACCCGCAGCCACGGCTCATTCGCCAGGCGGCGACCATCCTGCGCAATGGCGGGGTCATCGCCTACCCCACCGACTCGAGTTATGCGCTCGGTTGCCATGTTGGCGACGCGGCTGCAGCGCGGCGCATCCGCAACCTGCGCGGCGTCGACGACAAGCATCATCTGACACTGGTCTGCCGCGACCTTGCCGAGATTGCGCGGTACGCGCTGCTCGACAACTGGCAATTCCGCATCGTCAAGCAGGGCGTCCCCGGCAGCTACACCTTTTTGCTGCCGGCCACGCGCGAAGTGCCGCGCCGGCTCAAGCATCCGCGCCAAAGTATCATCGGCGTGCGCGTTCCGGAGCACGCGGTGGTGCAGGCGCTGCTGGCCGAGCTCGATGAGCCCATTCTGTCGTCGACGCTGATTCCTCCGGGCGCGATCCAACCGCTCAACGACGCCGAAGAGATTCGTGCGCGCTACGAGCACCTGCTCGATCTGATCGTCGACAGCGGCGCGTGCCACCTCGAACCGACGACCGTGATCGATCTGGCGATTTCGCCTCCGGAGGTCACCCGCCTGGGCCGCGGTGATCCGGCGCGGCTGGGAATTGAAAGTTTCATCGCCTGACGCGCCGGCGCAAGGTGCGCCAAGCGCTGGCTGACGGCAACTGGTAGAATTGACGGTTAATGGATTTAGTTCAGACCATCGTGCTCTGGGCGGTGCCGGTGGTCTTTGCGATCACGTTGCACGAAGCGGCACACGGCTACGTCGCCAGGATGTTTGGCGACCAGACCGCGTGGATGCTGGGCCGAGTAACGCTCAACCCGATCAAGCACATCGATCCCATTGGGACGATCGTGGTGCCGGGCGCGCTGCTTGCGGTATCGGCGCTCACGCATGCGCCGCTGTTCCTGTTTGGCTGGGCGAAGCCGGTTCCGGTGAATTTCGCGAACCTGCGCAATCCGAAGCGGGACATGTTCTGGGTGGCGGGTGCCGGTCCCGCGATCAATTTCGTCATGGCGGTGCTGTGGGCGATTCTGCTGCGCTTTTCGCTGCCTGGCGGGGCCGAGGCGAGCGACGGGCTGATGGAAATGGCCAACGCCGGGGTGCAGATCAACCTGATGCTGATGGCGCTCAATCTGTTGCCCATTTTGCCGCTGGATGGCGGCCGCATCGCGGTGAGCCTGTTGCCGCATTCGCTGGCCGTGAGCTATTCGAAACTGGAGCCGTACGGATTCATGGTCGTCATACTGTTACTGGCCACGGGGTTGCTCGGCACCCTGATGCGGCCGCTGCTTTCCGCTGGTTTCACGGCCGTGCGCCTGATCGTCGGCATTTGATGCGTCATGTTCTCTGATCGCGTGTTATCGGGCATGCGTCCGACCGGCCGCATGCACATCGGGCACTACCATGGTGCGCTGAAGAACTGGGTGCGGTTGCAGGAGGAGTACGAATGCCTGTACTTCGCTGCGGACTGGCACGCGCTGACGACTCACTACGAAACGCCCGAGCGCATCGAGGACAGCGTCTGGGAAATGTTCATCGACTGGCTCGCCGTCGGCATCAATCCTTCGCGGGCGACCATATTCATCCAGTCGCGCGTAGTCGAGCATGCCGAACTGGCGCTGCTGCTGGGCATGATTGCCCCGGTGGGCTGGCTCGAGCGCGTACCGACGTACAAGGACCAGCAGGAGAAATTGTCCGACCGCGACCTCACGACTTATGGTTTTCTCGGCTATCCAGTCATGCAGGCGGCCGACATCCTGATCTATCGCGCCAACATGGTTCCCGTCGGCGAGGATCAAGTCTCGCACCTCGAGCTCGTGCGTGAACTGGCGCGGCGGTTCAACCACATCTACGGACGCGAGCCTGGCTTCGAAGACAATGCCAAGGCGGCGATCAAGAAACTCGGCACGCGGCGCGCCAAGCGCTACGACCAGCTGCGCACCGCTTTCCAGGAACAGGGCGACGAAGCCGCGTTGCAGGCCGCGCGCGCCATGCTTGACGAGGCGCAGAACCTCGCGCTGGGCGACCGCGAGCGCCTCTTCGGGTACCTGGAAGGATCGCGTCGGGTCATCCTGCCCGAACCGCAGCCGCTGTTGACCGAGAATCCGCGGGTGCCGGGCCTGGACGGCACAAAAATGTCGAAGTCCTACGACAACGCCATCTTCCTGCGCGAAGACCCGGCGTCAGTCACTCAGAAGATCCGCACCATGCAGACCGATCCGGCGCGGGTGCGCCGCTCGGACCCGGGCAATCCCGCCAACTGCCCGGTATGGCCGCTGCACCAGATCTATTCCGATCAGGCTACGCGCGACTGGGTGCAGAAGGGCTGCACGACCGCCGGCATCGGCTGCCTGGAATGCAAGCAGCCGGTGATCGACGCGATCATCAGGGAACAGCAGCCGATCCTCGAGCGAGCGCAAAAATACCTCGACGATCCGTCGCTGGTGCGCGCCATCGTCGCCGACGGTTGCGAGCGCGCACGCAAGCTCGCCGAGGAAACGATGAAGGATGTGCGCGAAGCGATGGGACTTGGCTACTCATGAGAGCCGCCGGGCCGCCCCGAGGCGCGCGCCCCCTCGGGGGAGGCGGCGCGCGGCGCCGCTTCGGGGGGATTCATGAGAGCCGCCGGGCCGCCCCGAGGCGCGCGCCCCCTCGGGGGGAGGCGGCGCGCAGCGCCGCTTCGGGGGGATTCATGAGAGCCGCCGGGCCGCCCCAAGGCGCGCG
>JBDTLK010000058.1:0-18610 GCA_039934835.1 Edaphobacterium sp. (SeqCode)
GTCGCCCCGGCGGAGCCTGCCCCGGCAGGGTGTCAGCCGGGGGCTAGGGCCCAAGTTGCACTTGCATCGAAACTACGCCATGGGTGGCACGCAGCATTGAGCTGCTCCACCGAGGCGGATCACGGCTCCAGCAGGTACGCTTTGCTGTCCTCGAGAAAGTGCGGTCCGGCGTCGGAGCGCACCGCAGTGCCGACTCCGGACGCGGTGAGCACTTCGAGCAGCAAAGCGCTGCCCACGCCGCCATCGATGATGTGCACCGAGCGTACGCCCTCGCGCACCGCGTCGAGCGCCGCGCTCACTCGCGGTCGCATGCCGCCCTGCACCACGCCGTCGCGCAGCAGCGTCTCGGCTTCACTGGCGGTGATGATGTAGACCAGCTTGCCGTCGCGGTTGTGCACTCCGGCGATGTTGGTCATCAGGATCAGCTTCTCGGCCTTGAGCGCGCGCGCGAGTTCGCCCGCGAGCAGGTCGGAGTTGATGTGGTAGGCGGTGCCGTCCGGGCCCACGCCGATGGGCATGATCACCGGCACGAATTCACGCGAGAGCAGCAGGTCGATCAGGCCGGTGTCGATCGAATCGACATCGCCGACGAAGCCCAGTGCAGCGGCGTCGGGTCCGTCGGCATCGAAGGTGCGTGGTCGCGCATGGATGAAGCGGCCGTCCTGACCGTTGAGACCGACGGCGCGCCCGCCGTGCCGGTTGATCAGGCCCGCCAGCTCCTGGTTGAGCTCACCGAGCGCCATCTCGACGACGGTGAGCGTGCGCTCGTCGGTGATCCGCACGCCGCGATGCTTGCGGCTCTCGATGCCCATCTGCTGCATCAGCTCGTCGATGCGCCAGCCGCCGCCATGCACGACGATCGGTTTCATGCCGACCGAGCGCAGCAGTGCCACGTCGCGCGCGAAGCCTGCCTTGAGGGCCGCATCGGTCATCGCCTTGCCGCCGAAGCGGATGACCAGCGTCTTGCCGTGGTACGCGCGGATGTACGGCAGTGCCTCGGCGAGAATGCGCCCTTTGTTGATGGCGGTCATGAGATGGCAGCGGGTAGGAAGAGTGCCCGGATGTTAGCGCGCTTCGTCAACTCGCGCCGCTTCGCGAACGCACTCAGGCAGGGGTCGCGGTCGCGGCGGCCGGCACTGCGCCGTCATCGGTATTGAATAACTCCACCGCGTAGCCTGCGGCGATCCACGCGTCGAGGCCGCCGTACAACGGCCGCACGCGCTTGAAGCCATGGTTCATCAGCAGCTTGGCCGCGTGCGCAGCCGACGATTCGTTCGGGCAGGTGCAGTAGAGGATGATGTCGCGGTCGCGCGGCAGGTCCCTGACGTGATGTTCGACGGCATCGAGCGGCACGTGGACCGCACCCGGGATGCGCCGCGGTTCCAGGCCGCGCGCGGTGTGCGAGCGCACGTCGACGACGATCGGCGCGCCGCCGCCGTCGATGAGGCTGTAGAGCTCGTCGACGCTGATACGCGCCATGCGCAGCGCGGCGTAGAAACGCCGCCGTTCCCAATACTTGTAGGCGATATAGGCGGCCAGAAGCACGCCGAGCGCGACGAGCGCATAGGTTCCGTAGTCTTCCATGCGCGCGAGCAGGTATTCGACCTGGTTGCCGAAGAGCGCCCCGCCGCCAACCGCCGCGCCGACCCAAAGCGCCGAGCCGAGGCCGTCATAGAGCAGAAACGAGGCCACGCCAATGCGCGTTGCTCCCGCCAGCGGCGGGGCGATCAGCGAGAGGCCGGGAACGAACTTGGCGACGATCAGCGCGTTGATGCCCCAGCGCTCGAAGCGCGACTGGGTTTCGCTGACACAGGAGTCGGGCGTGAGCGAGATCCGGCACAGCGTCTTCATGACGCGGTTGCCGTAACTGCGGCCGATGAAGTACCAGGCGAGGTCGGCGATCAGGCACGCCACGATCGCGCCGATGACCACCATCGGCAGCGACAGTTGCGCATTCGCCGCCAGCGCGCCGGCGACGACCAGCGTCGGGACCGCGGGTATCGGCAGGCCGATCTGATCGATGAGGACGTTGAGAAAGACAACGGCCAAGCCGTACTGGCTGATCAGGGAATTCAAGTCGTGGGGCATGGGATGCGTTGTCGTCGAAACTGCGGGCTGCACCGTTACGGGAACATGATAGCGGAGGCGGCGCCGGCAAGCCGCCGGCCGCAGTGGCTTCGCGGTTGGCGACTGCGTCGGACCGCGAGTGGCATTTTACGAATACGCAGGATAGAGTGGGGATCCCCGCCGGAAGCGCAAGGGTCCGCGGGTGATCTTGCCCGCGCGGCCGGGGACCGGCGGTTCGATCATTGTTGACGATTCAGCGCATTGGACCTGGGCATGGATGAAGCCACGAACTGGGCGTTTCCGGAAGAACTGCAGCCTGACCCGGCGCAGGTCGCATTCGACCTCGACGCGGTGCTGCGCTCGGTCGTGCTGCTTCGCGCTGAAATTCCCGACGACGCCTATACCGCGCAGATCCTCGGCACCGAGCGCGTCGGCAACGGCGTGGTGATCGCCGATGACGGCCTGATACTGACCATAGGCTACGTCATCACCGAGGCCGAGACGATCTGGATCACGACCAACGACGGCGCAGTGGTCGCCGGTCACGCGCTGGCCTACGACTTCGCCACCGGGTTCGGCCTCGTGCAGCCGCTGGGGCGTCTCGGACTGCCGCCATTGCGGCGGGGGTCGGCGGCGGCGACGCGCGCGGGCAGCAATGTGATCGTCATCGGCAGCGGCGGACGCGCGCACGCGGTCAATGCCAGCATTTTCGCCAAGCGCGAATTCGCCGGGTACTGGGAATACCTGCTCGACGAGGCGCTGTTCACCGCGCCGGCGCATCCGCAATGGGGCGGCGCGGCGCTGGTCGGTGGCGATGGCCGGCTGATCGGCATCGGCTCGCTGTTCGTGCAGGAAGCGCTTGACGGCGAGATCGTGCAGGGCAACATGTTCGTGCCCGTCGACCTGCTTGAGCCGATCTTGGACGACTTGCTGAAGTTTGGCCGCAGCGCACGCGCCGTGCGGCCGTGGCTCGGCATGTACACCGCTGAAGCCGAAGGCGGCTTGGTCGTCGGCGGACTTGCCAAGGGCGCTCCGGCGGAGAGCGCGGGTGTGCGCGTCGGCGACATCGTGCTCGAAGTCGGTGGCGAGCGAGCGCGCGGGCTCGCCGATCTGCTGCGCAAGACCTGGAGTGTCGGCGCGGCCGGCGTCGAAGTTCCGCTCACGCTCGCGCGCAAGGCCGAAGTGATGCAGGTGCGCGTGCGCTCGGCGGACCGCCACGATTTTCTGCGCAAGCCGCAGTTGCAATAACTGCTATCGAAGGCGCGCAGGGCCGATGCCGTCATCCCGGCGCAGGCCGGGATCCAATTTCGTGGAATCAACCGAAATGAAACTTTGGCCCCGGCCTGCGCCGGGGCGACAAAGCCCGGCGAGCGTTCAGGGTCCAGCGACGTCGGTCTTGAAATCCCACCCTCCGCCGAGTGCCTTGGCCACGTCGACCACTGCCAGGCGCACGTCGCGCGCCGCGAGGATCTGCAGCGTCTGCGCCTGCAACAGTTGGCGCTGCACGTCGAGGACTTCGAGATACGGCGAATAACCCGAGCGGTAGCGCAGGTCGGACAGTTCCAGCGACTTCTGCAGCTTGTCGCGGCGTTCGCTCTGTGCGGCCAGCGCCTCGCGGGTCGTCTGATTGGCGACCAGCGCATCATGCGCATCGCGGAACGCCGACTGCACCGTCTGCCGGTAGTTGATCACCGAGCCGTCGCGCTGCGCGGTGCGCAGTTCCACATTGGCGTCGACGAGCTTGAGTCCGAACAGCGGCTGGAGGAGTCCGGCGCCGATGCCCCAGATCATCGCCGGCCCGCTGAACAGGCTCTTGAGCAGGTTCGATTCGCTGCCGTACGAGCCGGTGAGCGTGAGCTGCGGATAATAGTCCGCACGTGCGACATCGATGCGCTGGTTGGCGGCGACGAGCTGCTTCTCGGCGTCGCGAATGTCGGGGCGCCGCGCCAGCATGTCCGACGGCAATCCCGACGGCAGCGTCGGCACCTGCATGAGCCAGATAATCTGCTCGTCGCGCGCGAACTTCGGTTGGTAGACTTCGCGTGGCGAGCGCCCGATCAGCACCGCCAGCGCCGACTCGTTCTCCGCCTGGATGCGCACCGCTAGCGCGATGTCAGCGGCGACCGCCGCTGCCTCCGCCTCGGCCGTGTTGAGGTCGAAGTCGCCGATCACGCCGGCCTGGTAACGATCCTTCTGCAGGACCACCGTCTCGGTGCGTGACTTGAGCGTGTCGCGCAGCAACGAAACCTGCGCGTCGGACGCGATCAGCCGGAAATAGGCGCGCGCGACTTCCGCCGCGACGACGGTGCGCACCGTTTCGCGCGCGTACTCGGACGCGAACAGCTCGTTCTTCGCGGCTTGCGTCGCGGTGCGGTACTTGCCCCAAAGATCGACCTCGTAGGAAGCCCTGAGACCGACCAGGAAATCGCTGCTGGTCAATGGGGTTCCCGGCGGCAAGGGAATCCTGCCCTGCCCGCTCTGGCGGTTGCGCGCGGCGTTGGCGATCACGTCGAGGTCGGGTGACTGGTCGAAGGCGATGATTTTGTACTGTGCGCGCGCCGCATCGACGCGGGCGACCGCGGCGGCAAGGTTCAGGCTGGCGCCGAGCGCTTCGTCGATGAGCGCCGTCAGTGTCGGATCGCCGAACGCGGTCCACCAGCGATCGAGCGCCGGATCGTTGACGGTCGCCGCCGGCAGGTCGAGCGTCGGCGGCGCGGTGGGTGTGGTGGTACAGCCGGCGAGGCCGGCGGCGAAGACAATCGCCAGGCTCAATTTACGCAAGTTCGTCTCCAGGCTTGACGTTGGGAGGATGTCCGGGGGTGTGCGGCAGGTCGTGGCTTACCGTGCGCAGGTGCTTGACCTCGTTCATCAGCTCGTCGTGGCTGCGGTTTTCGATCAGGCGCCGCTCGACGATGACGCGATAGAAGAGCGGCACGAAGAAAATCGCCAGGAAGGTCGCGGCGATCATGCCGCCCATGACGCCAGTACCGGTGGCGCGACGCGCGCCCGCGCCGGCGCCCACCGAAATCGCCAGCGGCAGCACGCCTAGGATGAAGGCCATCGAGGTCATCAGGATCGGCCGGAAGCGCAGCCGCGCCGCCTCGATCGCCGCGGCCGAGGGCGACAATCCTTCGTGATTCTTGAGCACTGCGAATTCGACGATCAGGATCGCATTCTTGGCGGCGAGGCCGAGCAGCGTCACCAGGCCGATCTGGAAATAGACGTCGTTGGTCATGCCGCGCAGCCACGTCGCGGCGAGCGCGCCGAACGTGCCGAAGGGCAGCGCCAGCAGCACCGACAGCGGCAACGAAAGTTTCTCGTACTGCGCGGCGAGGATGAGGAACACCATGATCACCGCCAGCCCGAGCGCGAAAGTCGACGCGCCGCTGGATTTCTTCTCCTGATACGAGGTGCCGCCCCAGTCATAGCTGAAGTCCGCTGGCAGCACTTCCTTGGCGATCTGTTCCATGCGCGCGATGGCGTCGCCCGAACTCACGCCCGGCGCGCCCGAGCCGAGCAGCTTGACCGCGGGCAGATTGTTGAAGCGGTCCAGCGCGTCGGGTCCGGAGGTGTAGGCCACGGTGGCCAGCGAGGACAAGGGAATCATCTCGCCCTTGGTCGAACGCACGAAGATCGCGCCGATGTCGTCGGGACGGGAGCGGTACTGCGGCTCCGCCGACATCAGCACCTGCCAGGCGCGTCCCGACTTGGTGAAGTCGTTGACGTAGTAGTTGCCCAGCGTCGCGCTGAGCGCGTTGTAGACGTCCGAGATGGGCACGTTGAGCGTCTTCGCCTTTTCGCGATCGACCTCGACCGAGAGCTGCGGAACTGTCGCCCGCCAGAACGTCTGCACATACGCGAGTTTCGGATCGCCGCGTGTCTTGGCGAGGAACGCTTGCGTCACTTCGGAGAGCCGCTTGGCGCCGCCCTCGCCGCGGTTCTGGAGGTAAAACTCGAAGCCGCCGGCGGTGCCCAGACCGAATATTGGCGGCGGATTGAATGCCAGCACCAAGGCTTCCTTGATGCCAGCGGTTTTGCCGTAGAGCTCGCCGACGAGTTGCGCCGCGGTCACCTTGCGGTCGTCCCACGGCTTTTGCGTGACGAAAATCGTCGCCGCGTTGTTGCGGAAGCCGCCGCCGATGAAGTCGAGACCGGTGAAAGAAATGGTGTCCAAGTTGTTGGGGTTGGAGCGGATGGCCGCCTCGACCTGCGTCACCACCTTGAAGGTGCGCTCCAGCGTCGCGCCGTCGGGCAAAATCACCGCGCTGATGTAGAAACCCTGATCCTCATCCGGCACCAGGCTGCTCGGCGTGATCCGCCACAACCCGATGGTCAGCGCCACCATGCCCAAGAACAGAATCACGCCAACCACGCCACGGCGCAGCATCCACACCACGCCATCGGAATAGCGCGCCGTGACATGCTCGAAGCCGCGATTGAACGCCGCGAAGAACCGGTTCGGTGCCTCATGCGGCTGCAGGATCATCGCGCACAGCGCCGGCGACAGCGTCAGCGCCACCATGCCCGAAATCACCACCGAAATAGAAATCGTCACCGCGAATTGCCGGTACAGCTCGCCGGTCAACCCGCCGAGGAAGGCGATCGGCACGAACACCGCGGTCAGCGTGAGCACGATGGCGATGATCGGGCTGGTCACTTCGCGCATCGCCTTGATCGCCGCGTCGCGCGCCGACAGGCCTTGCTCGCGCATGATCCGCTCGACATTTTCCAGCACCACGATCGCGTCGTCGACGACGATACCGATCGCCAGCACCATGCCGAACAATGTCAGCGTGTTGATCGAGTAGCCGAGCAGGTAGATGCCGGCAAAGGTGCCGATCAGCGACACCGGCACTGCCGCGAAGGGAATGATCGCCGCGCGCCAGCTCTGCAGGAACAGGTACACGACCAGGAACACCAGCAACATCGCCTCGCCCAGCGTGATCAACACTTCACGGATCGACACCTCGACGAAGCGCGTCGTGTCGTAGGGAACCGCGTAGGTCAGACCGTCCGGAAAACGCTGCGACAGCTCGGCCATCTTCGCCTTGACGGTCTTGGCGACTTCCAGCGCATTGGCGCCGGGCGCGAGGAAGATGCCGACCAGCGTCGCCGGCTTGCTGTTGTAGCGGCCGAGGAAATTGTAGTCGCGTGAACCGAGTTCGACACGCGCTACATCGGACAGGCGCACGATCGAGCCGTCAGGATTGGCGCGCAAGATGATCTGGTCGAACTGCTTGGCCTCGGTCAGGCGCCCGCGCGTGGTGATGGTGTAGACGAGATCCTGTTTCTGTCCGATCGGCGACTGGCCGATCTTGCCCGCGGCGAACTGGGCATTCTGCTCGTTGACCGCGCCGATCACGTCGGCCGGCGTCAGCTTGAGCTGCGCAAGGCGATCGGGCTTGAGCCAGATGCGCATCGCATAGTCCTTGGCGCCGAAGATCTGCACGTTGGTCGTTCCCGGCAGCCGCTTGAGCTGGTCGAGCACGTTGAGCGTGACGTAATTGGAGATGAACAAGTCGTCGAACTTGTTCTCCGGCGAATAGAACGCGAGCACCTGCAGGAATGCCGAGCTGCCGCGCTCGACGGTGACGCCCTGGCGCCGCACTTCCTCGGGCAGCCGCGGCTCGACCTGCTTGACGCGGTTGTTGACGTTGACCGCGGCGATGTCGACGTTGGTGCCGATGTCGAAGGTGACCTGAATCTGCACGGTGCCGTTGGACTGCGACGACGAGCTCATGTAGATCATGCCCGGCACGCCGTTGATCGCGTTCTCGATGGGTGAGGCGACGGTCTGCTCGAGTGTCGTCGCCGACGCGCCCGGATACACCGCCTGCACGGTGACGACCGGCGGTGCAATTTCGGGGTACTGCGCGATCGGCAGCGAGCGCATCGCTGCCAAGCCGGCGAGGATAAGGAAAGTCGAGATGACGATCGCGAAAATCGGGCGATCGATGAAGAAGCGTGAAAACATGAGTGGGGGTCCTCGCGCTTATTTCTTGGCGGCGGGCGGCGTGCCCGGAACGCCGGTGGGCACGGCGCCGCCGGCGGGGGCTGCCGCGGCGACCTTGATCGCACCGCCCGGCTGCAGTCGCGCGATGCCGTCGACGATCACCACGTCGCCGACACTGAGACCGGACTCGATCTGCCACAGATTGTTGCCGTCGGCATCGACCCAGTCGCCGACGACCACAGTGCGTTGCTGTGCGACGTCCTTGCCGTCCTTGTCCTTGCCGACGACGTAGACGAATTTGCCTTGCGGGCCGTCAAGTACCGCCACCTGCGGCACGGCGAGCGCGTTCTTGCGCTGCGCACCCCGCAGCACTACGCGAACGAACTGGCCCGGCTTGAGCGCCGCGTCAGCGTTGGCAACGTCGGCGCGCATCTCGTAGGTGCCGGTAGTGGGATTGACGCGCGTGTCGGAAAAGTTGATCTTGCCGCGCCGCGGGAAGGTCGAGCCGTCGCTCAATTTGACCGTGACGTCGTAGCCGTTGTCCTTCGGCAGCACCAGTTGGCCCGCCGCTACGGCGCGCGACAGCCGAAGCTGCTCGTTTTCGGAAATGTTGAAGGCGATCCACATCGGATTGGTCTGCGAAATGACCGTGAGCAGTGTGTCGTTGGCGGTGGCGAGGCTGCCCTCGGACTTAAGCGCCCGGCTGGACAGCCCGGAAATCGGCGCGACGACGCGCGTGTAGCCGAGGTTGATCTTGAGCTCGTCGAGCTTGGCCTGCGCAATCTGCACCGCGGCGGCGGCGAAATCGGCGTTCGACGCGGCGTCGTCGGCTTCCTTCTGACCGATGGCCTTGCGCTCGGCCAGCGGTGCCAGGCGTCCTCGCTCCCTGTCCGCCTGCGCCTTTTGCGCCTGCGCCCGCACCAGGTCGGCTTGCGCCGCGGCGACCTGCGCCGTGTAGGTCCGGGGATCGATGGTGAACAGCGTCTGCCCCGCCTTGACTGGCGAGCCTTCCTGGAAGAGCCGCTTTTCGATGATGCCGGTGACGCGGGCCCGCACCTCGACGTCCTTGGATCCCACCGTCTGGGCGACGTGCTCGAATGCCACCGGGAAATCCCTGCTGGTAACGGTCACGGTGGTCACCTCAGCGGGCGGGGGAGCGAACCCACCGGGCGCCTGCGACTTGCCGCAGGCCGCCAACAGCAAGCCAGCCACCAATATCGAGAGGTAACGCGAAGCGGGGCAAAATCTGGGACGGGAAACCATCAACGACTCCTGGGTGAGCACATGAGGGGTCTGCCGGGACTAGTCGAACGGGGAGGTCGCCAATCGACATCCGGCAAATTGCTTGCACCGATGGTGCACTGCGACTTGCAAGTATGGAGGATATTACATACAATCAAGAATGTTTGTAAAGCACTCAAATTCATAACAGTCGAACCTGAGAATATCCAAGCCCATGGCCCGCAGGACAAAGGCAGCCGCGGCGGTCACCCGCGAACACCTGCTCGACGCGGCGCAACGCGTGTTCCGCGAGCACGGCGTGACGCGCACGTCGCTGGCCGAGGTCGCCACTGCTGCCGGCGTGACGCGCGGCGCCGTATATTGGCATTTCAAGGACAAAGCCGCATTGTTCACCGCCATGTGTGATCGGGCAACACTGCCGCTCGACGCCATGCTTGAGGCGGCTGGCAATGAAAAGAGTGACGATCCTCTGGACGCGCTGCGCCGTCTGATGGTCGGGGCACTGCAGTACCTGGCCAACGATGCGCGCACGCAGGCGGTTTTCGAAGTCATATTCCACAAGACCGAATTGTGCGGCGCGCTTGGTGAGGCCGCGGGTTGCCGCGACCGCGAGCGTTCCGGCTGCCTGCGTCAGGTCGAGAAACTGGTGCGGCAGGCTGCGGCATCGGGGCAGTTGCCCGCGGACACCGACGCCGCCCTGGCGACGCATTTATTGCACGCGAGCATCTCGGGCCTGATGCGCGAATGGGTGCTCGATCCCGGCGCCTACGATCTCGCCAGAGTCGCGCCGGCGCTCGCCGACTGCATTATCGCGGGCCTGGTCGCGCAATCCCCACGCACCGAGCGCGTGCTGCCTCGGGTGCGTCCGCGCGCAACGGCTGCCGCCTGACGCTACCGGTCACCCTGGCCCCGCCGCGTTGGCCGGCGGGTCCTCCGCTTCGTATTCGAAAAGCGTCGTGCCGCCGGCCACCGTGGCACCCACCTGCACCGCTACCG
This sequence comes from Edaphobacterium sp. (SeqCode), assembly GCA_039934835.1. Lineage (GTDB taxonomy): Bacteria > Pseudomonadota > Gammaproteobacteria > Burkholderiales > Casimicrobiaceae > PALSA-1003. The sequence goes on from JBDTLK010000058.1 coordinate 10,259, forward strand.
AATTGATGACGCCGTCGCGCGGAGCCGAGACGGTGTGGAACAACTTCATCGCCTCCATCGTCGCCACGGGCGCGCCTCTGGCGACGCGGTCGCCGGCTCGCGCCAGGAGGTCGACGACTACGCCGGGAAGTTCCGCGCGAATCGCATCACCCGAGATAGTCGCTTGGCCGTGCCGCTTGATCGCCGCGACATCGGAGCGCACGCGCAGTTCCTGATAAGCGCCCTCGCTCCAGACCGCCCAGAGGCCGTCGCCCCGAAGTATCGCGACATAGCTGCGTGGAGGCTGCGTGGTATCGCACACGATTGCCTGGTCGCGATGCTCGAATCGCGCGGTGAAAGCGTCGAGGCGGCACTCGATGCTCGTCGCATTCAGGTGCTCGATGGCAACCCTGCGTTCCACGCCGTCGATTTCGGACAACGACGCGACACGGACGGCGTGTCGCGCGCGCCTGCCTGCCTCGCCGGTCAGCCGAAAGCCGCTGAGTGTCGACAGCGGGGCATCGCCGCGCGACGCCTCGACGGCGTCGAAGTACCAAGCCGCGGCGGCCGCGCAAGCGCGTGCCAGCGCGACTTCCGGCGCTACGGCGTAGCCTGCCGGAAACGCAGTGGCGAGAAACCGGGTAGTGAGCACGGCATCGAACGCGGGTAGGCCGAGGATGTCAGCCAGGAGCGGCTGATTGGTCTCGACTCCGCTGATGCGCAAGGCGCGCACGCCATCGCGCAGCCGGTGTGTGGCCACGGAACGCGTCGCACCGAACCCGATGACTTTGGCCAACAGCGAATCGTAGTGCGGGGTGACAGCGCTTTGCGCGTCGACGCCGCTGTCGACGCGCACGCCAGGCAGCGCTTCGGGTTCGCTGTAGCCGATCACATCGCCGGTCGACGCGCGGAAATCCGCAGCGGGCGCCTCGGCATTGATTCGCACCTCGATCGCCCAGCCTTCGCGGCGCAGGTCGGCCTGCGCGAACGGCAGCGTTTCGCCGGCCGCAACGCGTATCTGCCATTCGACGAGATCGATACCCGTGGTCAATTCGGTCACCGGATGCTCGACCTGCAAACGCGTGTTCATCTCGAGAAAATACGGTTCGTCGCCGCCATTGGCGTCGAGGACGAATTCGACCGTGCCCACCGAGTCGTAGGCGATGGCTCGACCGAGCGCCAGTGCTTGAGCGAACAACGCTTCGCGGGTGGCGGTGCGCAGGTGATTCGCGGGCGCTTCCTCGAGGAGTTTCTGGTAATTGCGTTGGATCGAGCACTCGCGTTCGAAGAGATGCACGAGGTTGCCGTGCCGGTCGCCGAGCAGTTGCACCTCGAGATGGCGCGGCGATTGCACGTAACGTTCCAGCAATACGCGATCGTCGACGAATGCGGCGAGCGCCTCGCGCCTGGCGGCGGAGAGTTGACCGGCAAATTCTTCAGGCCGATCGACGCGCTTCATGCCTTTGCCGCCGCCGCCGGCGCTGGCCTTGATCAGCAGCGGAAATCCGGTCGCCTGCGCGGCCTCGGCCAAGCGCGGCACCGACTGATCGTCACCGTCGTAGCCTGGCACGCAGGGAATGCCGGCGGCACGCGCAATCGCCTTGCTCTCGATCTTCGAGCCCATGCGCGCGATGGCATCGCGATGCGGACCGACGAAGGCAATGCCTGCAGCCGTGCAGGCGTCGATCAGCTCGAGTTTTTCCGAGAGGAACCCGTACCCGGGATGGATGGCATCGGCGCCGTGGGTGCGCGCCGCGGCTATGATCGCGCCCACCGCAAGGTACGATTGCCGCGCCTCCGCCGGACCAATCCGCGCCGCGACATCGGCTTCACGTACGTGCCGTGCCTGGGCATCGGCGTCGGAGTAGACGGCGATGGTGCCGATGCCCATGCGTCGGCAGGTGCGCATGATGCGGCAGGCTATTTCGCCGCGATTGGCGATGAGCAGTCGCGAGAACATGGCGAACGCGCTACATGCGGAACACGGGCGTCTGGCCCTCGAATCGCGGCGTGCTGGCGGCGGCGAGTTGCAGGCAGATGCCGAGCACGTCGCGCGTCTGCTCCGGTTCGATGATGCCATCGTCCCACAGGCGCGCCGTCGCGTAGTACGGATCGCTCTGCGCCTCGAACTGCGCCCGGGTGCGTTGCGCCTCGGCCAGCACCGCGGTTTCGTCGGACTGTCCCTTGAGCGAAGTGCGGCGCAGGTCGGCCAGCACGGTAGTTGCCACTTCGGGGCTCATGGTCGCGATGCGGCTGTTCGGCCAGGCGAACAGAAACCGCGGTGCGAAGCCGCGACCGCACATTCCGTAGTTGCCCGCGCCATACGAGCCGCCGATGATGACGGTGAAGCGCGGTACCCGCGCGGTGGCGACGGCGTAGACGAGCTTCGCCGAATGCTTGGCGATCCCGCCGCGTTCGGCCTCGGTGCCGACCATGAAGCCGGTGATGTTCTGCAGGAACAGCAGGGGTATCCGTCGCTGGTTGCACAGTTCGATGAAGTGCGCGCCCTTGGTCGACGACTCCGAAAACAGCACGCCGTTATTGGCAACGATGCCGACCGGATAACCATGCAAATGCGCCGTGCCGCACACCAGCGTCGTTCCGTACTCGGGTTTGAACTCCTGGAAGATGCTGCCATCGACGAGTCGCGAGACCACCTCATGAACGTCGAAAGTCTGCTTGAGATCGGTGCCGACGATGCCCGGCAGTTCACGCGGATCGCAACGCGGCGGCTGCATGGTGCGTCGCCGCGCGTGGCAATCGGTCGGCCAATTGAGCATGGCGACGATGCTGCGCAGCCGATCCAGCGCATCGCGCTCGTCGACGGCCAGGTAGTCGGTGACGCCCGAGACGCGCGCATGCATTGCGGCGCCGCCCAGAGTCTCGCCATCGACGACTTCGCCGATGGCCGCTTTGACGATCGGCGGCCCGCCAAGATGGATGCGACCGGTGCCGGTGACCATCACCGACTCGTCCGACAACGCCGGTATGTACGCGCCGCCCGCCGTGCATCCGCCAAAGACCGCCGACAGCTGCGGCAATCCGTCAGCGCTCATGCGGCACTGGTGATAGAACGTCGTGCCGAAGTGTCCATAGTCGGGGAAGACACGATCCTGTTCCGGCAGGAAGGCGCCGCCGCAATCTACCAGGTAGATGCACGGCAGACGATTCTCCCACGCGATTTCCTGTGCGCGGACGTGCTTGCGCACCGTTTCGTGGAAGAAGCTGCCGCCCTTCACCGTGGCGTCGTTGGCAATGATCATGCACGGCACGCCGGCGACGACACCCACTCCAGTAACGATGCCGGCGGCCGGCACGGCGTTGTCGTAGAGTCCCCAACCTGCCAGGGCGGACAGCTCCAGCAGCGGACTGCCCGGATCGAGCAGCAGGTCGATGCGGTCGCGCACCAGCAACTTGCCGCGCTGCAGATGGCGTTGCCGCAACGCTTCGCCGCCACCTTCAAGCGCCCAGCGCGTGCGTTCGCGCAATTGCAGCAGCAGCGCGCCGTATTGCTCGGCGTTGCGGCGAAATGATGCCTTGTCCGGGTCGATGGGCGTCGTCATTTTCTCGTGCGAGTACGCAGCCTCGGCGGGTCTGCGCGCGTGCGCCGGCACAGCCCGAAAAGCAGCATGTTGGTCAATTCGCTGGCCACGGTTTCGATGGGTGTGCGGGCCGGATCGAACCATTCCAGCGATCCATTCATTGCGCCGATCAGAAAAAAACGGGCGAGATGGAGATCGCGCTCGACGTCGAAAGCCCCAGACTTCGAACAGCGTGCAAACAAGCTTGCCCAGAAGCGCTCGTAGGCGTCGCGCAGATGCAGGTGTTCGCCGCGGATCGCCTTGGGAACATGCGCGAAGATGCGCAGGTTGGCCGAGGTGTAGTCCTGCAGCGCGAGCATCGATTTCAGGTGTGCCTCGACCGCGGTGCCGATGAGCGTGCTGGCGGACGCATCGGACGGCAACTTCAGCACCGACTGGCGCACGTCGTCGAAGACGCTTTCCACGCCGACGCGCAGGACCTCGGCGACGATCGCGTCCTTCGATGGAAAATGATAGTAGAGGCTGCCGGCCTTCATGTCGCACTCGCCGGCGATGTCGCGCAGGGACGTGGCCGCGTATCCGCGCTGGCGAAACAGCCGCGCCGCGGTGTCGAGCACGGCCTGCCGCGAAATTCCGCCGCGCGTGGCTGGGTCGCGTGCCGGTTGCGCAATCGTGGACGTCGCGGCCATGTCGTCAGACGACCGCGTCGCTGCCGGGGATGCAAAATACTCTGCGGCCGTAATCCCGATCAGACCTGTTTGCTTGACACACGATGGCAAAGCCGTTTCAATTCAACCTAACGTTAGTTAGGCTAACAAGTTCCACCGGCGCTTGCAAGCGGGCTTCCCCGATGCGCGCTTGCATTGCCACCGCGCCACACGCTGGCGATCGAGGTAGAAATGGGCCAATCCATGAGTGCCGACTCGCAAGACAAGCGCGCCTCGCCGCTGTTCACCGCCGAGCACGAGATGCTGCGCGAAACGGTCCGGCGCTTCGTCCGCGAGCGCGTCACACCCCACGCCGATGCCTGGGAGGAAGCGGGTTTCGTCCCGCGCGACGTGCTGCGCGCGATGGGTGACCTCGGCCTGCTCGGGATACGCTACAGCGCGGACTATGGCGGCAGCGAGCTCGACTGCCTGTCGACGGTGGTGCTGGCCGAAGAACTGGGACGCTCCACCTACGGCGGCTTCGCCATCACCGTTCTGGTGCACACCGACATGGCATCGCCACACTTGCACCACGCGGGCAGCGCGGCGCAGCTCGCAAAGTACATGCCGGACATCATCGCCGGACGCAGCATCGCCGCAGTGGCAATGACCGAGGCCGACGCTGGTTCAGACCTGGCGTCGATGCGCACGACCGCTCGCCGCGCCGCCGGAGGCTGGGTGCTCAATGGCGCGAAGATGTACATCACCAATGGCGTGCATGGCGACGTTTACTTCGTCGCCGCCAAGACCGGCGAGCCGGGACGCAATCATCAGGTCTCGATGTTCATCGTCGACAAGGGCACGTCGGGGTTTGCTGTGGCCAGGCCGCTGCAGAAGCAGGGTTGGTTGTCGAGCGACACCGCAGAGTTGCTGTTCGACCAGTGCCGGATACCCGCGGAAAACCTGCTGGGGGAGGAACACGGCGGTTTTCGCGCGCTGATGAAGAATCTGCAGAACGAACGCATCGTGCTCGGCGCACAGGCGATGGGCGAGGCGACCAAGGCCATCGAACTGACACTGGCATGGGTCGCGCAGCGGCAGGCTTTCGGCAGCAGTCTTTGGGAAAAACCGGCGATCCGGCAGCGCTTGGCGATGCGCGCGGCGCAGGTGGAAGCGGCGCGGGCGCTGATCTACAACACCGCCTGGCGCGATGCGCAGGGGCAGACCGTCACCAAGGAAGTGTCGATGATCAAGGCCTTGTGCGGCGAACTGGTCAACGATGTGCTGTACGATTGCCTGCAGTTCCACGGCGGTATGGGCTACATGCGCGAGTGCGCGATCGAGCGCATGGCGCGTGACGCGCGCGTCCAGGCGATCGGTGGCGGCGCGACCGAGGTCATGCTCGAAGAGGTCGCCAAGCGCATGATGTAGTGCGCAGCACCCCATGACTCGCGCCCCACTGCGCCGGGTCCGGTTGCGTGATCGTCGCCTGCAGGTATCATGAGTGTCCGCCACAAGAGCAGGCCGGCTTTATGCACGGCGCCCGGGGCGAGGAGGATCGCAGCCCATGCCAGTAAGCGAAGCAGAATCCGGAACGACTTTTCCGCGGCTGTTGCTGCGCCACGCCGCGGAACAGGGTTCGCGTCCGGCGACGCGCGAAAAGGATCTCGGCATCTGGCAGACTTGGACCTGGGCGCAGGTCGCCGCGGAGGTTCGCGCGCTGGCCTGCGGACTCGCCGCGCAGGGCTTCAAGCGCGGCATGCATCTGGCGATCATCGGCGACAACCGGCCCAGACTTTACTGGTCGATGACTGCCGCGCAGGCGCTGGGCGGTGTGCCGGTACCGATGTACCAGGATGCGCCCGCCGCCGAGTTCGCCTATGTCCTGAACGATGCCGAGATCACCTATGCGGTCGTCGAGGATCAGGAGCAGGTCGACAAGATGCTCGAGACGATGCCGCAGGTGCCCACGCTCAAGCACCTTTACTATGACGATTCGCGAGGACTGCGCAACTATCCGGACATAACGAGTTTCGACCGCCTGCTCGAAATCGGGCGCGAATTCGATCGGGCCCATCCCGGATTCTACGAGGCTGAAGTTGCCGCCGGTCGCAGCGACGATGTCTCGATCATGGTCTACACGTCGGGCACCACCGGCAAACCCAAGGGCGTGCGGCAAACGCATCGCGCATTCATCGCCGCGGCGGACGGCGCGCGCCAGTTCGACAACCTCGGTCCGACCGACAGCATACTTTCCTACCTCCCCATGGCATGGGTGGGCGACCACCTGTTCTCCTATGCGCAGTGGATGGTGGCGGGGTTCACCATCAACTGCCCGGAATCGGGCGACACCGTGATGACCGACCTGCGCGAGATCGGACCAACCTACTATTTCGCGCCGCCACGCGTGTTCGAAAACCTGCTGACGCAGGTGATGATCCGCATGGAGGACGCGAGCGCGATCAAGCGCCTCATGTTCCGCTACTTCACCGCCGTGGCGCGACGCTGCGGCACCGATATACTCGACGGCAAGCCGGTGGGACTGCTCGACCGGGTGCGCTATGCCGCGGGTAACGCGCTGGTGTATGCGCCACTGCGCAATGTTCTGGGCTTTAGTCACATTCGCGTTGCCTACACGGCAGGCGCCGCCATCGGTCCCGATCTTTTTCGCTTCTACCGTTCGATCGGCATCAACCTGAAGCAGTTCTACGGCTCGACCGAGACCTGTGCATACGTGTGCCTGCAGCCCGACAAGGGCGTGAAATTCGACACCGTGGGCTTTCCGGCGCCGGGTGTGGAGATCAAGATCGCCGATAACGGCGAAGTGCTGGTCAAGGGACCCATGCTGCTCAAGGAATACTACAAGCGCCGCGACGCAACCGAGGAATCGATCGACGCCGACGGTTATTTTCGCACCGGCGATGCCGGCTTCATCGAGGCGGGCGGACAACTCAAGATCATCGATCGCGCCAAGGATGTCGGCAAGATGGCGAGCGGTGCGATATACGCTCCCAATTACATCGAGAACAAGCTCAAGTTCTTTCCGCACATCAAGGAGGCGGTCGTTTTCGGCAATGGCCGCGACATGGTTTGCGCATTCATCAACATCGACTTCGGCTCGGTCGGCAACTGGGCGGAGCGGCGCGGTATTGCCTACGCCGGATACACGGACCTTGCAGCGCGCGCCGAGGTGTACCAGTTGATCGGCGAATGCGTCGAAACGGTGAATGCAGAACTTGCACGCGAGGGTTCGCTGGCCGGTTCACAGGTGCAACGATTCCTGATACTGCACAAGGAACTCGACCCCGACGATGACGAGCTGACGCGTACGCGCAAGGTACGGCGCGGGTTCGTAAGTGAAAAATACGCGGTGCTGATCGATGCGCTGTATTCTGGCAAAAGCGTGCAGCACATCGAAACGCTGGTGCGCTTCGAGGACGGGCGCAGCGGCATGGTGGCCGCGGATCTGCGCATCGCCGACGTGAAAACACACCCGGCCGCGACGGCACGCAAGGCCGCATGAAAGGGCGGCGCGCAGGGGCTCCTAACGGTGCAATTGGCCGCCCGGAGCACAACGGTGCCTGAGTGAACCGCGCGCGCCCGGCAGGGGACGTCGTCCTCAAGCTCGACAACATCTCGTTGTCCTTCGGCGGCGTCAAGGCGCTCACCGACATCAGCTTCGACGTCCGCGAGCACGAGATCCGCGCCATCATCGGGCCCAATGGCGCCGGCAAGAGTTCGCTGCTCAACGTCATCAATGGCGTGTATCAACCGCAGCAGGGCACGATCAGTTTTCGCGGCCAGGTGCGCCGCAACATGAACACCCATGACGCGGCTGCGCAGGGCATCGCGCGCACCTTCCAGAACATCGCGCTGTTCAAGGGCATGACCGTGCTCGACAACATCATGACCGGGCGCAACCTGAAGATGCACGCGACTTTCCTGGAGCAGGCGATCTACATCGGCCGCGCGCGGCGCGAGGAGATGGAAAACCGCGCCAAGGTCGAGTCGGTGATCGACTTTCTCGAGATCCAGCACATCCGCAAGACGCCGGTCGGAAGGTTGCCGTACGGCCTGCAAAAGCGCGTGGAACTGGCGCGCGCGCTCGCCGCGGAACCGTCGCTGCTGCTGCTCGACGAGCCGATGGCGGGCATGAACGTCGAGGAAAAGCAGGACATGTGCCG
>JBDTLK010000059.1:0-18424 GCA_039934835.1 Edaphobacterium sp. (SeqCode)
TGATTCTCTCCACCACGGAATCCTTCAGGCTCATTTCGCTATTGGAAAATACTCTCTCGCCCTGCGGGCTGCTCCGCTGGCTACGGGGCGGCCGTGGACCACCGGACGTTCGTCACAAGTTTTGCCAGCGTCAATCCGCCACGATCTTGGCGCGAGTGATGACTTCGGTCCACCGCTTTCGCTCGGCGGCGATAAACGAGACGAACTCGGGCGCCGGCATGAATGCGGGATAGGTGCCCTGACCTGCAAGCTTGGCGTTCAGCTCGGGAGTGGCGAGGGTCTGCTTGATGGCAGCGGTCAGTCTGTCGATAACTGCCGCGGGTGTGCCGGCAGGCGCTAGCACGCCCTGCCAGCCATAAATCACGAAGTTGGGCAGTCCTGCTTCCTTGGCCGTGGGGACGTTGGGAAAGGATGAAGAGCGCGTCTCGCCGGTGATGGCCAGCGCCCGGAGCGTCCCCTGCTGCACGAACGCCTGCACGACATTGCCGCCGTCGATCAGCAACTGATCGCGTCCCGCAACCACGTCGGTCAACGCCGGGGCGCTGCCTTTGTATGGGACGTGCTGCATCTGGATACCGGCCTGCAGCTTGAGCAACTCGCCGGCGAGATGGTTGATGTTGCCATTGCCGCCGGAAGCGAAATTCATCTCGTCCGGCTTCGCCCGCGCGAGGGCGATGAACTCGTCGAGGTTCTGCGCTTTCAACGAGGCTGGAACGACGATGACCAGCGGCGTGGTCACCACGCGGGCGATCGGCACGAAATCCTTTGCCGGGTCGAAGGTCAGCTTCGGATACAGCGCGGGATTCGCGGACAGCATGCCGAGGTTGCCCATGAGCAGCGTGTATCCATCGGGCTTGGCGCGTGCGACGTAATCCATCGCCACGTTGCCGGCGGCGCCAGCGCGATTCTCGACGACGATGGGTTGTCCGAGCACCTCCTGCAGCTTCTCAGCGAGCTGCCGAGCGACGATGTCGACTCCACCGCCCGGCGGGAAACCCACCACCAGTGAAATCGGGCGCGTCGGATAGGTCTGCGCGCTCGCGCTCAAGCTCAGGGCAAGCGTGCATAGCGCAACGATGTTTGTGATGCGGCTCATCGATTGTTTCTCCAGTTCGAGCGACGTCGCGTCGCAATTTTCCAACCTCGGGAGCTGCGTGGCCGGGTGGCGTTCACGCAGCCATGGACTCCGCGTCGAGCGCGTAACGTGCGTAGACTTCGTCGGGGGCATCGTGCGCGCGCAGCAGCGACACCATGTTGCGGCGAATGCGTGCCTCGACCGTCGGGTCATCGATCGGCGTGGACTGGTTCGGGTCGTGCTGCAGGTCGTAGAGCACGGTGCGCGCACCAAGCAAGGGATAGCGGCGCGTCATGTTGGCGGCGGCATCCTTGCGTACCGGCAGGCGCCAGACCGGGAAGCCGCGTGCGAAGGGCAGCGATGCAGTCTTCGCACCCTCGAATTCCCGGGCCTCAAAAAAGCTGCGCATGTGCGTGGGCATCAGCGTGTACTGGTACAGGTCCGCCTCGAACGGCTCACGCGGATAGAGAAAGTAGGTGTAACGACCGTCTGTGTAGTTGATGGCGGCGCCGAACTGCCCGTACAGGCAGCCTTCGGGGTGCAGCACTTCGGCAGAGCCTTCGAGGATCGGGACCAGGCTCGATCCGGTGACTTCCTGCGGCGCACCGATACCGAACAGTTCGAGCATGGTCGGCATCAGATCGGTTGTCTGCGTCAGCGTGCTGGTCCGACGCGGCGCTACGTTCGGAGCGCGGACGAGCAGCGGGATATGCGCGACTTCATTGAAAAATGGCGGGCGATTCTTGCCAAGGTATTCTTTTTCCCCAAGCAAAAGCCCGTGATCCGTGGAAACGATGAGGCAAGTGTCGCGCCACAGATCCAGTCGATCGAACCGGTCAAGCAGCTCTCCCAGATGGTGATCGCACGCCGCTACCAGACTCTCGTAATTGGCGCGTAACTGCGCGATGAGCGATGGGTCAATATCCGCGCGTCCGTAGCTTGGCCAGTCGAAGATCTTGCCGCCGATGGCGGCCGCGCCACTTTCCATGAAGCGCTCCGGCGCAAAAAACGGCTCGTGCGGATCGAAGCACTCCAGATGCAGCAGCCAGTTGTCATTGGCGCGATGCTGATCGAGAAAGCGGTTGGCCGAAGCAAAGCACTGCGCCAGCGGAAAATCGCCGCTTGCCTCGAGAAACTCGCGGTTGACGAAGTACGGCAGCTTCGAGTTGATGTCGGACGAGAAATCGTGCTGCGATTCGTGGAAGCGCTGGCGATAGGCGTTGACATTGGCGTTCATTGTCGGCTGCCATTTGTCCTTCTCCTGCCCGCGAATGAATTCCCACGATGAATAACGTCCATGAAACGTGAAACCGCCATCCTCAAAGTAATGGTAGTGGTCGGTGATGAGATGCGTATAGATACCCTGGTCGCGAAGCATGCCCGCGATCGAGTGATCAAACGGCTCCAGCGGGCCCCAGCCGCGGTGTAGAAAGTTGAGGCGCCCCGTCTGGATGTCGCGCCGCGCGGGCATGCACGGCAGGCTGCCAACGAAATGGCGGTCGAACACGACGCCCAGCCGGCTCAAGCGGTCGAAGTTGGGCGTCGGACGCACCGTGTTAGAAGCCGCGTAACACGACAGCGCGTGGCGATTGAGCGAATCGAACAGAAGAAAGACGACTTTCAAGGCTGAGGCCGGGTCACGATGTTCAATCCGCCGCCGCATGCACCGGCAACGGCTCCGGGTCCGCGCGCTTGGCTACCCGCCAGTTTTGCAAGCGCTCGAAGTAGATATAGATGACCGGCGTGATGTAGAGCGTGAGCAGCTGCGAGACGATGAGCCCGCCGACCACCGCGAGACCCAGCGGCCGTCGTGTTTCGCCGCCGGCGCCCAGCCCGAGCGCGATCGGCAGGCTCCCCATCAGCGCTGCCATGGTGGTCATCATGATGGGGCGAAAGCGCGTGATGCAGGCCTGGAAGATCGCGTCGTCGGGCGCGAGCTTGTCGCGGCGCTGGGCGTCGATCGCGAAGTCGATCATCATGATCGCGTTCTTCTTGACGATGCCGATCAGCATGATGATCCCGACGAAGGCGTACATGTTGAGCTCGATGCCGAAGAGCCATAGAGTCACCAGCGCGCCGAAACCGGCGGTCGGCAGGCCGGACAGGATGGTCAGCGGATGGATGAAGCTCTCGTAGAGAATGCCCAGCACGAGGTAGATCACGAAAATCGCCAGGATGAGCAGGATGCCCATGCCGCGCAACGACGACTCGAAGGCCTTGGCGGTCCCCTGATAGACGCCGGTGATCGTCGCCGGCAATTGCATCTGGAGCGTCGCGCGATTGATTTCCTTGATGGCGTCACCAATGGCGACGCCGGGCTTGAGGTCGAACGACAGCGTCACCGCCGGCAACTGCCCGAGGTGATTGATCGCCAGCGGACCGATGGTCGGCTTGAGCGTCGCCACGCTGTTCAGCGGCACCAGCGCTCCGGTCGAGGAACGCACGTACAGCAGCGAGAGCACCGAGGCATCGGTCTGGTAGTGCGGCAGGAGCTCCATGACCACCCAGTATTGGGCAGTCGGCGCATAGATCGTCGACACCTGTCGCTGCCCATACGCGTCGTAGAGCGTGTTCTCGATGGCCTGCGCGGACACGCCCAGCGCGGCGGCCTTGTTGCGGTCGATGTCGACGGTGATCTGCGGCTTGGCGATCTGCAGGTCGCTGGTCACGTCGATGAGCCCGGGCAGAGTGCGCAGCTTGGCCTCAACCTGTGGCGCCCACTGATAGAGCTCGGTGGTGCGGGTGCCCTGCAGCGTGTACTGGTACGCGCTCTTGGTGAGCTGGCCGCCGATGCGGATGGCAGGCACGTTCTGCACGTAGACCTTGATGCCGCCGATGCGCGACAGCGGACCGCGCAGTTGCTGGATGATGACTTCGGCGCTGGGCCGATCCTCGCGCGGCGTGAGCGTGACGAAAATGCGGCCGACATTGAGCGACGCGCTTGGGCCTCCTGCGCCGACCGACGACATCGCGCCGTACACGTAGGGATTCTGCTTGACGATCTCTGCGACCTGGCGCTGCAGGATGGACATCGCGGGAAACGATACGTCCTGCGCGGCCTCGGTGAAAACCAGGATCTGACCTGAATCGTCGGCGGGAAGGAAACCCTTGGGCATGATGTTGAACAGCAATGCCGTGGCCGCAGTGATGGCAAAAAACACCAGTAGCGTAAGTCGTCGCCATTGCAGCACCCACGCGAGGCTCGACCGATAACCACTTAGCAACGCCTCGAACATGCGTTCGCTGAAGGCGTAGATCCGGCCGTGCGGCTTGGCATGCTCGTCGGAGAGCATGCGACTGCACAGCATCGGTGTCAGCGTCAACGACACCAACCCCGAAATAAGCACCGCGCCGATGATCGTCACCGCGAATTCGCGCAGCAGCCGGCCGAGGATGCCGCCCATGAACAGCACCGGGATGAACACGGCGACCAGCGAGAGGGTCATCGACACGATGGTGAAGGCGACTTCCTTCGAGCCGTCGAGCGTTGCCTGCATCCGCGACTTGCCCATTTCCCGGTGGCGCATGATGTTCTCGAGCATCACGATCGCGTCGTCGACGACGAAGCCCACGCAGAGCGTCAGCGCCATCAGCGACAGGTTGTCGAGGCTGTAGCTGAACGCGTACATGAGCGCGAAGGTGCCGACGATCGACATCGGCAAGGCAAGGCTGGGAATGATCGTCGCGGTCACGCTGCGCAGGAACACGAAGATCACCGCCACGACCAGAATGAGCGCCAGGATCAGCGACTCCTGCACGTCGCGCACCGCAGCGCGAATCGGCACCGAGCGGTCGTAGAACACGTTGAGGCTGATCGCGGGCGGCAGCTGCGACTCGAAATTCGGCAGAATCTTCTTGACCGCGTCGACAATCTCGATGGTGTTGGTGCCCGGCTGGCGCTGCACGGCGAGCATGATGCCGCGCGTGCCGTTGTACCATGCGGCGACGCGGTCGTTCTGCACGCTGTCGAAGACGCGGCCGACTTCGGAGAGACGCACCGGGGCGCCGTTGCGGTACGCCACGATCAGCGGCGCATACGCCTTCGCGTTCATGAGCTGACCGGTTGCCTGCACCGACAGCGCCTTGTCGCGCCCGGACAGCGTGCCGGTGGGCAGGTTGACATTGCTGTTGCCGATCGCCTGCTCGACTTCGGTCAACGCGATGCCGCGCGCGGCCAGCGCGTTCGGATCGAGCTGGACCCGCACCGCGTACTGCTGCGAGCCGAACACCTGCACCTGGGCGACGCCGCTGATGGTGGAGATCTGCTGCGCGAGCAAGTTCTCGGCGTACTCGGCGACGGTCGATAGCGGCAGCGTGGCCGACGACAGCACGATGTTCAAGATCGGCGCATCGGCCGGGTTGACCTTGCGCTGCGTCGGCGGATTGGGCATCGATGGCGGCAGCGACCGCGCCGCCGCGGCGATCGCCGACTGCACGTCCTGCGCCGCCGCATCGATGCTGCGATCGAGCGAGAATTGCAGCGTGATGGTCGACAGTCCGTCGGTCGAGGTCGAGGTCATCGAGTCGACGCCGGCGATGGTCGAGAATTGCTTTTCGAGCGGCGTCGCCACCGCGGAAGCCATCGTGTCGGGACTCGCGCCGGGAAGCTGCGCCTGGACCTGGATCGTGGGGAAGTCGACGTTGGGCAGCGCGTTCACCGGCAACAGGCGATAGGCGATGACGCCGAAGATCAGGATACCGGCCATCACCAGCACCGTCATCACCGGCCGGCGAACGAAGATTTCGGCGATGTTCACGACGCGCTCGCGGCCTTGCCTACGCTGACCTTGGCGCCGGGAACGAGCCGCAGCTGGCCGACCGTTACCACCTGATCGCCCGGGACGAGGCCGCTCGCCACCACCGTGTCATCGCCCTCGGTGCGCGCGACCTTGATGTTGCGCAACTCGACGGTTTGGTCCGGCTTCACGACGAACACGTACTGCCCACTCGGCCCGCTCTGCACCGCTACCGACGGCGTGACCACGGCGTCTTTCTGTTCGTGGAGCGTGAGCACGACATTGACGAACTGGCCCGGCCAGAGCGCCTTGTCGGTGTTGGGGAACTCGGCCTTGAGCTTGATCGTCCCGGTCGTCGCGTCGGCGGTGTTGTCGACGAACGACAAGCGGCCCGTGATCGGCGCATGCGCGGCGTTGGTGAAGGTCGCCTGCACCTTCAACTCGCCGTTGGCGACGAACTTGCGGATGTCGGCGATGTTCTGCTCGGGCACCGAAAAGGTCGCGTAGATCGGCACGACCTGGTTGATGACGACCAGCGGATTGCTGTCGTTGGCCTTGACCAGGTTGCCCTTCTGGATCTGGATCCGCCCGGCGTAGCCGGTGACCGGCGCGCGGATGGTCGAGTAGTCGAGCGACAGCTTGGCGGTCTCGATCGCGGCTTCGTCCGCGGCGACGACCGCGGCGGCGGTCGCGACGCTGGTGCGCACCTGCTCGTAGGCATCGGGCGAAATGAAATTCTTGGCCAGCAGATCCTTGTAGCGCTTGTCCTGTTCGTTGGCGCGATCGAGCAGCGCCCGGTCCTTGGCCATGTTGGCTTGCGCCTGCTTGAGCGTTGCCGCGAAGGCGCGCGGATCGATGTCGAACAGGATCGCGCCCTGCCGGACTTCATCGCCCTCGTTGAAGTGCACGGAGTTGATCTGGCCGTCGACGCGCGCCTTGATCGCCACCGAGGTGAACGGCTCAATGTTCCCGATTGCGTAGAGTCGAACCGGCACGATCTTGGCGACCACCGGCACGACTGTCACCGAGACCAACGACGCGCTTTTCTGCACCTCGGCGCGCGAGCCGCTGCTGGCCTGAAAAAGGAAAAACGCTCCGACGGCGAGCACCGTCAGCACGAAAACGCCGGAAAACAGCTTCTTCCTAGTCGACATCGATAGCCGCCGGGCCCGATTGCCCGCGCCCTCTCCAAACTCGGGGTCGGCGACTGTGTCCGCGCCTTGTCCCGCAAACTCCGGCCGCAGCCGAAGATTCCCGCCCGGCTAGCTGCCGGCGCGCGGGCCCTTACTAGTCAGCCTACGATTATGGGCCATCCGGCACCCATCGGGGTAATCGTTACTGTACGTAACAATTATCCCGGCGCGCCATTGGCTCGAGCATTTGCCCGCAGTCGGCGCCTCCGCGTAAGATTGCCGCTGCCGCGGGTGTAGCTCAATGGCAGAGCAGAAGCTTCCCAAGCTTACGACGAGGGTTCGATTCCCTTCACCCGCTCCACGACACTCACAGCGTCAACGCTCTCGCAGCCATGATCGGAGCAAGGCGAGCGAGCATCGCCAGTGTTTCGCAAGTTTGATGCCTGCGCGTTTCCGCACACCAGCGCGCACCGTCTTGGGCGCGACCGCCCGCGCGCAGCGCTGGGCACGCGCGACGCAGCGACTCAGGGCCGGATGTACGCCCAGCCCTGCTGCTGCTTCGACATCAGTTCCACCACGCCGGCCTGAACGTAGCCGATACCGTTGAGCATGTCGCTGCGCGAGAGCTTCTGGCCCTTCATCGTGTTTTCGCAGGCGACGACCTTGACGCCCGCCGCGGATGCTTCGTCGATGCGACCGGCGACCGGCGAATCGATCTTGAGCATGCCGATGCCGGGCCCGTAGGCGACCACTTCGATATCGACGTTGGTGGCGCCAAGATCGGTCTGGATATTCTTGGCGTTGTTAAGCGCGAGGTTCCACTTGCCGGGATCGGCGTCGCTCACCTGGATGACGACCCGGTTGCGCTGCGCCGCTACCTGCGCGGTCGCCACTTCACTGGCGGTGGCAACCCATCCCGCCATCACAAGGGCGGCAAGGGAAAATCTGGCGATGCGTGTATCAAACATGCTTCCTCCAAGATTCAGGTGGCGGGGGGGCGTGACGCATTATCGCCCGATTTGCGGGCGCCGCGCGCGCGCCGTTGGAACATCCGCAGACCGGTCAGCCAATGTCCCGATAGCGTAGAATCAGCGGCTGTTCGCGCCCGCCCCGGCGGCCTTGCGCAATTCCGACGCCAATGACCGCCACAGACCCACCGATCGCTGCCGGGCACCACACGCATATTCCGCTGACCGCCGTACTGCTGATAGTAGTCGCCAGCGCCTGCTTCACCACCGTCGACGTCACCGTGAAGCACCTGAGCCAGCGCTATCCCGTGCCGTTGCTGGTCTGGGCGCGCTGGGGCGTGCAGCTGCTGCTGACGCTGGCGATCGTCGGACCGCGGCTGCGCTGGGATCTGGTGCGCACCGACAATCTGCCGTTGCAGCTCGTGCGCGGCGCGGTGCTGGTGGCCTCGGGCACGTGTTTTTTCACGGCGCTCAAGTTCATGCCGATTGCGGAAGCGACTGCGCTCAACTACACCGCGCCGATGCTGGTGACGCTGATGGCCGGCTTCTTCCTCGGCGAGAGACTCACCAAGCCGCGCTGGGCGTTCATCGTCAGCGGCTTCATCGGCATGCTGGTGATCGTGCGCCCCGGAACCGAAGTGCTCAATCCGGCGGCGTTCTTCGCGCTCGCCGGCGCCGGACTCTACGCGACCTTTCAGATCCTCACGCGCAAGCTCGCCGGCGAAAACCTGATGGTGCTGCTGTTCTATCCCTGCGTGGTCGGCACCGTGGTGATGTCGCTGGTGGTTCCGTTCTTTCACTACAGCGCGTGGTATCCGATCTCCGACATCCTTCTGTTCCTCGGCATCGGCGTCATGGGTTTCGTCGGGCACATGCTTTTCATTCGCGCCTTCCAGGTCGCGTCCGCATCGGCTATTGCCCCGTTCACCTACATGCAGCTGATCTGGTCGACGCTGGCGGGGTGGTTGGTGTTCGGATCGTTTCCGGATGGTTGGACGATGACCGGGATCGTCGTGATTGCCGGCAGCGGCATCGTGCTCACCTGGTACGAACGCTGGAGCGCGAACATCCCGCAGTCGGATCCGGTGGCCGTGGATTGAGGCGGCCTCGGGCGCGGTACAATCCGTGTTGATGCACCGCGGACTCGAGGGCGCTGCACTGCTTCCACGCGGGGCGCACTTCCACAAGGTGGTTTTCAGGAGGAACACAATGAGTAACGACAAGCCGCGCGTCGGCTTCATCGGCCTCGGGCTGATGGGACACGGCATGGCCAAGAACATTGTTGCCAAGGGCTTTCCCCTGACGGTGCGCATTCACCGCAACCGCAAGCCGGCCGAGGACATCCTCGCAGCGGGCGCGAAGGAAGCCAAGACCAGCGCCGATCTCGCACGCGCGTCCGATGTCGTGATCCTGTGCGTCACCGGCTCGCCGCAGATCGAGGAGATCATCTACGGCGAAAACGGCATCATGAGCGTCGCGCGTGAGGGGCTCATCGTCATCGACACGTCGACCGCGGAGCCGGCATCGACGGCGAAAATCCGCGGCGATCTCGCTGCCAAGGGCACCAAGTACGTCGACGCGCCCCTGGCGCGCACACCAAAGGAGGCCGAGGAGGGCAAGCTAAACACGATGGTCGGCGCCGACGATGCCACGTTCGCGCAGGTCAAGCCGGTGCTGTCCGCCTACTGCGAGAACATTTTCCACGTCGGTCCGCCCGGCCACGGCCACATGATGAAGCTGATCAACAATTTCATGGCGCAGTCGATCGCCACCGCCGCCGCTGAAGCGTGCGCCGCATGCGCCAAGTCGGGCGTCTCAATCAAGAAACTGCACGAGCTCGTTTCCGCGGGCGCGGTCAACTCCGGCATTTTTCAGATGCTGGTCGGCAAGATGCTCGACGGCGGCGACCTGACCGGTCTCAAATTCACTCTGGTTAACGCGATGAAGGACATGCGTTACTACATGCACTTCGTCGAATCGCTGCCGACACCGGCGATCGTGGGATCGGCGGTGCACCAGAGCCTGGTCACCGCCAACCTGCTGGGATACGGCGACAAGTACGTCGCGTCGCTGATCGAGGCGCAAGAGAAGCTGGCCGGCGTGAAGATCGTCTGAGCGCGATGATGGCGACGGCGAGCGCCTCGCTCTGGGAAAATCCTCTCGGCACCGACGGCTTCGAATTCGTCGAGTACGCGGCGCCTGATCCTGCTGCGCTCGGCAAGCTGTTCGAGCAGATGGGCTTCACCGCGATCGCCAGGCATCGTTCCAAGAACGTGCTGCTGTACCGGCAAGGCGGCATCAATTTCATCGTCAACGCCGAGCCGGACAGTTTTGCGCAGGGCTTTGCGCGCGTGCACGGGCCGTCGATCTGCGCGATGGCGTTTCGCGTGGCCGACGCCGGAGTCGCTTACCGCAAGACGGTGGAGCAGGGCGCGTGGGGGGTTGAAGCGCGGCCCGGGCCGATGGAGCTCAGCATTCCCGCGATCAAAGGCATCGGCGATTCGCTGATCTACCTGGTCGATCGCTACCCGACCAGAAGGGAAAATGAGGCGACCGGCGTGTCGATCTACGACATCGACTTTGTGCCGTTTCCCGGCGTCGATCAGCAGCCGCGCGGCGCGGGCCTAACTACCATAGACCATCTGACGCACAACGTGCATCGTGGCAGGATGGAAGAGTGGGCGGGCTTCTACGAGCGCCTGTTCAATTTCCGCGAAGTGCGCTATTTCGACATCGAAGGCCAGCTGACCGGTCTCAAGAGCAAGGCTATGACGAGCCCCTGCGGCAAGATCCGCATCCCGATTAACGAAAGCTCGGACGACAAGAGCCAGATCCAGGAATACCTGGTCGCTTATCACGGCGAGGGCATCCAGCACGTGGCACTCGGCACCGGCGATATCTACTCGACCGTCGAGCAACTGCGTACGCGCAAGGTCGCTTTTCAGCAGACGCCGGACACCTATTTCGAGATGCTCGAGGCGCGCCTGCCCGGGCACAAGGAAGACCTCGCTCGCCTGAAGAGGAACAACATCTTGCTCGACGGCCGAACCGCTACACAAGTTTTTGAAATGATGCAAGAGGCTGCAGTCGGTTCGACGATCGCCTCCGGGGGCGCATCCCCGTCCAAGGACGGGGCCCCTGATCCGCCCTGCGACGATCCGGCCAAGGACGAAATGCTGCTGCAGATATTCACCCAAACCGTCATCGGCCCGATCTTCTTCGAGATCATCCAGCGCAAGGGCAACGAGGGCTTCGGCGAGGGCAATTTCCGCGCGCTGTTCGAGTCCATCGAGCAAGATCAGATCCGGCGTGGAGTGTTGAAAGCGTAGCGCCTGTCGCGCGCGAACCTTCGTGCTGCCACCCCTCGCCTTCACATTGCTGCGTCGGCTGTCCGACGGTGAAGTCCATTCGGGCGAGACGCTCGCAGCGACGATCGGCATGACACGCGCGCGCGTTTCACAACTGCTAGGCCAGGCGGAGGAAGCGGGGCTATCGCTGGAACGCGTGCGCGGCCGGGGTTACCGGCTGCTTGAGGCCACACCATTTCTCGATCGCGCCGCGATCGTCCGCGCGATCGGCGCGCGCGGCCCGAAACTGACCGTCGAGATCACCGATGCCATCGATTCGACCAACAGCGAGTTGCTGCGCCGCGCGCCGCGTGTGCACCGGCATCTGCTCGCCGCGGAATGGCAGACGGCGGGACGCGGTCGCCGTGGCCGCGCGTGGACGGCGGTCGTTGGCGGCAGTCTTACGTTTTCCCTGGGCTGGCGCTTCGAGCAGGGTGCGGGCTATCTATCCGGCCTGTCGTTGGCAGTGGGCGTCGCGATCGTGCGCGCGCTCGAAGCGTGCGGGTGCGCCGGCGTCGAGCTCAAGTGGCCGAACGATCTGGTACATCGCGGCGGCAAGCTCGGCGGCATTCTCATCGAGCTTTCCGGCGACGCGCTCGGGCCCTCGCTGGTGGTGATCGGCGTCGGCCTCAACGTGCGTTTGCCGGAAGAGGCGCGCCGCGACATCGCGCAACCGGTTACCGATTGCGCGGCGATCGCCGGCGCGATCGACCGCAACGTGCTGCTCGCGCATCTGGCAAAGGAGCTCGCGCTGGTGCTGGTGCGCTACGAACGCCAAGGCTTCGGCGCTTTTCGAACGGAATGGCAGCGCCGGCACGCGCTGCAGCGCCAGCCCGTCGACGTGTCGTTGCCGGACGGCAGCGTGGTGCACGGCACGGTGGTCGGCGTCGATGCCGACGGCGCGCTGGTGCTCGATCGCGACGGGCATCGGCTGCGCTTCGTCACCGGCGAAGTCTCGCTGCGTCGGGCGAAGCGATGATCCTGGTCCTCGACTGCGGCAATAGCCGGCTCACCTGGGGGCTCGCGGGAGCGCACGGCTGGGTCGTACAGGGCTCCGTCGCCAACGCGGAAATCGGCACACTCGCATTACGCAACTGGCAGAACCTGCAGCGGCCGCTGCGCGTGGTCGGCGTCAACGTCGCCGGCGAGGCGATGCGCGTGCGCATCGAGGCGCAACTGACGCGCTGGCGCATGATGCCGCAGTGGCTGATCGCGACCGCGCACGCGTGCGGCGTCACCAACAACTATGCGCTGCCGTCGCAGCTGTCGGCCGATCGCTGGGCCTCGCTGGTCGCGGCGCGCGCGCGCGTGATGCAGGAACTGTTTCCGCCGCCGTGCGTGGTGGTCAATGCGCGCACCGCGATCACCGTCGACGCCATGGACGCGGCGGGCGTGTTTCGCGGCGGCATTATCGTGCCGGGCCTCAACCTGATGTTGCAGGCACTCGCTGCCAACACGGCGCTGAAAATTCCGCCGGGCCGCTACGATGATTTTCCGGTCAACAATGCCGACGGCCTGCAGTCCGGGGCGGTGCAGGCGGTGTGCGGTGCGATCGAGCAAATGCGCCGGCGCCTCGCGGGCGACGGCATCCCCGCACGGTGCGTACTCGCTGGGGGTTCGGTCGCCGATATTGCCGCGCACCTTACGGCGACGGTGGAGGTCGTGGATAATCTGGTGCTCGACGGCATCCTCGCGCTGGCAGAGGCACTATAGGGCAATATGCGAATCCTGGTCTTCTTGCTGGTGCTCGCCAATCTCACGCTGTTCGGCTATACGCGCCTCGACAGCGTCGGTAGCGGCGAGGCCGTGCGCCTGACACAGCAGATCCAGCCCGACAAGATCAAATTGCTGACGCCGCAGCAGGTCGCGGCGCTGGGTCCCGCCAAGGTGGCTGCGCTGGCCGACGTCTGCGTCGAGTGGGGTCCGTTGTCGGACGCTGACCGTGCGCGCGCGCTTTCGCGCATCGAGCCGCTCGACCTCGGCAAATTGCTGACGCAGAAAAGGACAGAGGTCGTCGCCAACTACTGGGTGTTCGTGCCGCCCGCGGCGAACAAGGCCGCGGCGGACAAGCGCGCCGATGAGGTCAAGGCGCAGGGGGTGAAGGATGCCTTTGTCGTCGACAACGGTCCGCAGCGCCTGGCGATCGCGCTGGGTGCGTTCCGCAACGAAGAAGCGGCGCAACTGCGCCTCGCCGCGCTGGAGAAGCTGGGAGTCAGGAACGCCAGGGTCGGCGAGCGGGTGCAGGCAGTGCAGCAGACCGCGCTGGTGGTACGCGATCCGCCGGCGCCGGCGGTGGTGCGGCTGAAGGAATTGCAGGCGGAGTTCCCCGGGTCGGACGTCAAGATCGGCACATGCGAGAAGACCGGCTGAGCGCAGCGGCGCTCTCGCAGCATCACGTCGTGACCGCGACCGTGCGGCAGGCTGCGTCGGCAGCCGACATCGCGCTGGCACGAACGCTGATGCTCGAATACGCCGACAGCCTGAACGTCGACCTGTGTTTCCAGGATTTCGCGAGCGAACTCGCCGGACTTCCAGGCGCCTACGCGCCGCCGCGCGGCAGGTTGCTGCTCGCAGGAATGCCCGGCGCGGCTTTTGGTTGCATTGCGTTGCGGCCGCTCGCGGGCTGGCCCGATGAATCGCTGGCGCCAACGCCGGTCGGCGAAGTCAAGCGTCTCTATGTGCAGCCAGAGCAACGCGCCGGCCACTGGGGACGCAGGCTCTCCGAGGCGCTGATCGCCGATGCGCAAGCCATCGGCTTCCGCGAACTCAAGCTCGACACGCTCGCGCGCATGACCGCGGCGCGCGCGCTCTACGCGCAACTGGGCTTTCGCGAATGCGCGGCATACTACGTCAATCCTCTCCCCGAGGTGGTGTACATGTCGCTGACTTTACCAGCGTTCGAACCGGCGCCTCGGCGCGAGCCAGCCGCTTCGCGCCCATGTTCCTGACCAACACCGAGACCAAGGCGATCGAAGCGCAGGTTGCGGCAATCGAGGCGCGCGCCGGCGTGCAGATCGTCACCGCGGTCATCGGCCGGGCCAATGCGCACGGCGAGCTGCCATGGAAAGCGTTCGCGCTCGGCGTCGCGTTTGCCGGGCTGGTGGCCGTCGCTTTCGACTCGCGGCGGCCCGACTGGTCGAGTGCATACGCGGCGCTGGTCCACGTGCTGCTGATACTCGGAGGCGGCGCGCTTAGCGCAATGGCGGCGCTGTTCATGCCAGCGTATGCGCGCCTGTTCCTGCAAGTCGCGCGCCGCGACGCGGAGGTGCGGCGCTACGCGGAAGCGCTGTTCCTGCGTCGGCAGCTCTTTCACACGCGTGATCGCAACGGCATCCTGCTACTGGTGAGCCGATATGAACGCCGCGTCGAGATCGTCGCCGACATCGGTTTCGACGGGCGCATCGGCGAATCCGAGTGGCGCTCGGTGATCGCGCGCATGACGCCGCTGCTGGCCGCCGACGCAACGGCCAAGGCGCTTCAGGCGGGACTCGCGCGCCTCGACGAGCTGCTTGCCGCCAAAGGCGTGCACGGTGTGCCAGCCGGCGGCAACGAACTCGCGAATCGGCCGATCCAAGAGCGGGGCGCATCGTGATGAGTGTGGTGCTGCGTTTTGCTTTCCTGTTCACGTGCGGATTCGTGGCACTGGCGCCCGCGCATGGCGCCGACGTGCCGTTCCTCAGCGGGCGCGTCGTCGACAACGCCGAAATTCTCAAGCCACAGACGCGCGAGGCGCTGACCGGCGCGCTCAAGCAGCACGAGGACGCCACCGGCGACCAGATTGCGGTGCTGACCGTGCCGACGATCGGCGACCAGTCGATCGAGGAATACGCCACCAGGGTGTTCGAGAGCTGGAAACTCGGCAAGAAGGGCAAGGACAATGGCGTGCTCGTCATCGTCGTGCCGAAGGATCGCAAGATGCGCATCGAAGTCGGCTACGGTCTGGAGGGTACGCTGACCGATGTTGCCTCGAGTCGGATCATCCGCAACGTGATGACGCCCTCGTTCAAGTCGGGCGACTACGACAAGGGCGTAGCAGATGGCGTCAACGCCATCATCGCTCAGCTCGAAGGCAAGGGCGAAATCGCAGGCCCAAGCGGCGAGTCATCGTCGGACTCGTCGAGCAGCAGTTCGGGCGTGCATTTCACCGGGCCCGATCTCGGGTGGCCGGAGCGCATCCTGCTCGGGGCATTCATCTTCGGCATCATCGGGTTGTTCACCTTTATCGGGATCATGACGCCCGGTGTCGGCTGGTTCCTGTATGTGTTCCTGATTCCGTTCTGGGCGATGTTCCCGCTGGTCATCGTGGGCACGCGCGGCACGCTCATCATCCTGTGTACCTACGTCATCGGCTACCCGATCGCCAAGCTCATTCTCGGGCGCATGCCTTGGTATCAGAAAGCGGCGCTGGAGATGAAGACCAAGGGCAGCACCACGATTGGTGGCATTGTCATGTCGGGTTCCAGCGGGTCATCGAGCGGCTCGTCGTCGGGTGGTGGTGGAGGCTTCTCCGGTGGTGGCGGCAGTTCGGGCGGCGGTGGCAGCTCGGGCAGCTGGTGAACCTGACGCCACAATGAGTAAAGGCGATGCCATGGCGCCGATCGCGCAGCGCTACTTCGAGGACTATCCGATGGGCGCGATCTTCGAGGGCGGCCCGATCAACGTCGACGAAGCGGAAGTGATTGCCTTCGCCCGCCGCTACGACCCGCAGCCGTTTCACATCGACGCCGAAGCCGCCGCGCGCACCATGTACGGTGGAATCATCGCCAGCGGCTGGCACACAGCCGCCATGACCATGCGTGCGCTCGTCGACAAGTACCTGTCGAGCGTCGCCAGCCTGGGGTCGCCCGGCGTCGACGACCTGCGCTGGATTTTGCCGGTGCGTCCTGGCGATACGCTTTACGTTCGCATTGCCGTGATCGAAGCGCGCCGCTCGCGCAGCAAGCTTGATCGGGGCTTCGTGCGCACTCTGATCGAGACGCGCAATCAGCGAGGTGAGCAGGTGCTGAGCATGAAGGCGATGAATCTGATGCTTTGTCGTGATCCCGCGCCTGCCGCCGGCGCGCATTAGCCGCGGGCATCTACCTCATGGACGGTCGAGCGGGCTGACTACCGCGCGGCCGCCACGATTGAGCACGTGGGTGTAGATCATGGTCGTACTGACATCGGAATGACCGATGCTGTTCTCCATGTGCGGTCTAGTATTGCAAAGGTTTTCGCGTCGAACGCTAGCGTCGACTCGCAATTCCCCGTCGATCCCCGCGCAAAGCGCGGGGCCCCTCGCTGGGCACTCGCGCCGCGGCTCCTGGACGGTTCGGATGTCGTACCCGGCCTCGAGGAGGTGCGTCGCGAACGAGTGGCGCAAGGTGTGCGGGGTGGCCGGCTTGACCAGATCCGCGTCCCGCGTGGCCTGGCGCATCGCGCGCTGGAACGCCTGGTCGGATAAATGGTGGCGCCGAATCATTCCGCTGCGCGGCTCGAGCGAGCGAGCTTCTGCAGGAAACACGTATTGCCAACCCCAGTCGCGCGGCGCTCCGGGATACTTGCGGGCGAGCGCATAGGGTAACCAAACCGCTCCAAAACCCAGCGCGACGTCTGCGGTATGCACCGCCCGCGCGATCGCGAGTTGCCCTCGCAATTGCCCGGCGACGGCCAGCGGCAGCATGGTGATTCGATCCTTGAATCCCTTGCCGTCACGAATCAGGATTTCGTGTCGGGCGAAATCGATGTCCCTGACGCGCAGGCGCACTCCCTCCATGATGCGCATGCCTGTGCCATACAGGAGGCGACCAATCAACGCGTGAAGGCCATGCAGCCGGGCAAGGACGCGAGCGACCTCGTCGCGCGTAAGGACTACCGGCAGCCGCACTGGCCTCTTGGCTTGTTCGATGCCATCCAGCCACGGCAATTCGACGCCAAGCACTTCCTTGTACAGAAACAGCAGCGCGCTTTTGGCCTGGTTCTGCGTCGATGCGGAAACGCGTCGCTCGACGGCGAGATTAGTCAGAAATGCTTCGACTTCGAGCCGCCCCAGCTCGACCGGGTGACGCTTGCCGTGGAACCTGATGAAGCGTCTAATCCAGTCGAGATATGCCTGTTCGGTGCGGATGCTGTAATGCTTAAGCCGTATCTTGTCCCGGACTCGGTCGAGCAGCCGCGGGCTCGCCGGGGATTCCATGGGCAGGGTTGCGCGCCGTTTCGTAGGCCCACTATTGGGAGCGACAGCGTTGATTCTGGTGGGCCTTTTCGCGTCCGGATATAGGCCGAACGGATGAGTGACGGGTTGTTTTGCGTCGGTTGTAGGATGGCTACTTTTAGTTAGGCCTCAAGGAGCGTCCGGTGCAAGCACTTGAGCTGAAGATTCCGCCGCCTGCCCTCGCGTTGCTTGTCGCAGTTGCGATGTGGGGCATCTCTTCGGCGACTTCGCGATTTGAAATTTCCGCAGTGCTTCGGAACACCGCAGTGATCGTGATTGCCATTGTTGCCTTTGGCTTTGCCGTCTCCGGTATCTTCGCAATTCGCCGCGCACGCACGACTATTAGCCCCATTAAGCCCGAAGCCGCCTCGTCTCTTGTAACTTCCGGGGTCTATCGTTTCACGCGTAATCCTATGTATCTCGGCCTAAGCATCGTGCTCCTTGCATGGGCAATATTCCTGTCTTCGGCGTGGACGCTTCTTGGGCCAATTGCATTCGTTCTATACATTAGCCGGTTCCAAATTGCGCCCGAGGAAAGAGCGCTTTCGAAGCTCTTCGGTTCAGCGTTCGCCGACTACCAATCCAAGGTCCGCAGGTGGCTATGAGGCCTAACCTTCTATATGGACTTCCCCGTTTTCACAACGCGAAGTTGACTTAGCAATAACGTAGGACAGACTGCAGCTCTATATCCGACCTGTGCGCCGTCATGCTGGCGTGGGCCATGCTGGAAACCGCCCGTTTGTCCCACATTCGCTCATCGGCCCTTGCTGCTGCCGGCAGGTTAGTCTGGGTCTGCAAACGTCGGTCTGACCTGTTATCGCTTTCGCCCAAGCGGCGTTGTGTGTGCATCGGCTGCGGCAAGGGCTGGTCGAAGAGCGCACGGCATTGATCAATCGGTTGCGGGGCTTGCTGACCGAGTGCCACCGACTTCATCGCCACGAAGCGCATGTTCGGTTGCCGCGCTGCCGTACA
>JBDTLK010000060.1:0-18150 GCA_039934835.1 Edaphobacterium sp. (SeqCode)
GGCGACGGAGTCCACGAAATTCCGGTCGGGCCGATTCACGCGGGCATCATCGAGCCCGGACACTTCCGCTTTCAGGTGGTGGGCGAAAAAGTGCTGCGGCTGGAGGAGCGTCTCGGGTACACGCACAAGGGCATCGAAAAGCGCTTCGAGACACTGCCGATTCTCGATGCGCATCGCCTTGCCGGCCGCATTTCGGGCGACAGCACCGTCGCCTATGCATGGGCGTACGCGCAGGCCGTCGAGGCGATCGCCGGCGTGGTCATCCCGGAGCGCGCGGCTTGGCTGCGCGCCCTGCTCCTCGAGCGCGAGCGTGTCGCCAATCATCTCGGCGACCTCGGCTACATCGGCAACGACGCCGGATTCGCTTTCGGGCTGGCGCAGTTCTCGCGGCTGAAAGAAGACGTGCTTCGGCTCAATAAAAGCCTGTTCGGCCATCGCCTGCTCATGGATGCCGTCGTTCCCGGCGGCTGTGCGCGCGAACCTGCTGCCGAGGCGGCATCCGCATTGCACGCGCAAGGCGCGACGCTGGCGCGCGAGCTGCGCGTCTTGCGTAACATCTACGACGAGCACGCTGGGTTGCAAGACCGGTTCCGCGACTGCGGCCGTGTGTCACGCGAACTGGCCAACAAGCTCGGTCTCACCGGCTTTGCCGCGCGCGCCAGCGGGCTGACCGCCGACCTGCGTTGCGACTTCGCGGACGCCGTCTACGCCAGGCTAGGCGTGCGCCGCGTGACGCATGTCGAAGGCGACGTTGCCGCGCGCGTCGCCGTGCGCTTTGATGAGCTATCGGAATCGCTGCGGCTGCTCGACCAGATCGTCGCAACGCTGCCGAACGGCGACGTGGCGCTGGACATGCCGCGCATCAAGGCACCGGCATTCGCGCTTGGGGCCGTCGAAGGCTGGCGCGGCCCCGTGCTCATCGCCCTGGAAAACGGCGCCGACGGCACGATCCGGCGCTGCCACGCGCACGATCCGTCATGGCAGAACTGGCCCGTGCTCGAGCATGCCGTGACCGGCAACATCGTTCCGGATTTTCCGTTGATCAATAAGTCGTTCAATCTGTCGTATAGCGGGCACGACCTCTGACCATGTTGCACATCCTCCGCCAGATCGCGGTCACCGGCATCAAGACCGAACCCGCGCCCGCGCCCGACGAAGAGATGGTGCTGGTCCGCCGCCTGCAGACGAAGATTCTGCGCACGCTCGGCCGCGCACTGACCATTCGGCACATCGATGCCGGCTCGTGCAACGGCTGCGAACTGGAAATCCACGCGCTCGGCAATCCCTACTACAACCTCGAAGGGCTCGGCATCCGCTTCGTCGCGAGTCCCCGCCATGCCGACATGTTGCTGGTGACCGGCCCAGTCTCGAAGCACATGGCGATCGCCCTCAAGCGCGCTTACGATGCAACTCCCGACCCGAAACTGGTCGTGGCGATTGGTGATTGCGGATGCACGGGCGGGATCTTCGGCGAGAGTTACGCCAGCCTTGGCCGGGTCGCGAACGTCATTCCCGTCGACGTCGCGATTCCCGGCTGCCCTCCGCCGCCCACGACGTTGCTGCAAGGTATACTTGCCGCCATCACGGCGCATGCCCCTGCAATTGAACCCACCATGCCGGAAGACGGTTCGTCACCGCCCTGAATTGCAGAAGCTGGAGGGGCGCGGTCGCCTGGCCACACTCCTTCGACGCAACTCCACATCATGATGTCGCTGCGATTTCTCGCGCTAGTCACCGCCCTGCTGCTTAGCTCCGCTTTGCTGCACGCCGAGGAAGGCATGTGGCTGTTTACCAATCCCCCGGTCGAAAAGCTGAAGCAGCAGTACGGATTCGACGCCACCGATGCGTGGCTGCAGCATCTTCAGAAATCGGCGGTCCGCTTCAATTCCGGCGGCTCGGCCGCGTTTGTCAGCGCGGACGGTCTGGTCATCACCAATCATCACGTGGGCTTTGGCGCGATCCAGAAACTCAGCACGACAGAACATAATCTGGTCAGCAACGGCTTTCTGGCCAAGTCACCTGCCGATGAACTCAAGAGCGTCGATTCCGAGCTCAATGTGCTGGTGTCGATCCAGGACGTCACGGCCAGGGTGAATGCGGCGCTGCCGGCGCAGGCGAGCGCGGCGGACGCCTTCCTGGCGCGCCGCCGGATCATCGCCGAAATCGAAAAGGAGTCGCAGGACGCGACCGGACTGCGCGCCGACGTGGTCACGCTCTACGGCGGCGGCGTATATCACCTGTATCGCTACAAGCGCTATACCGATGTGCGCCTGGTATTCGCCCCCGAGCAGCAGGTCGCGTTCTTCGGCGGCGATCCTGACAACTTTGAATTTCCGCGCTACGACCTCGATTTTTCGCTCTTCCGCGTCTATGAGAACGGCCAGCCGATCCACCCTGCCGACTTTCTAAAGTGGTCGACAACCGGCGCGGCCGAAGGCGAACTCACCTTCGTGGCCGGCAATCCGGGCCGCACCAGCCGGCAGCTCACCATGTCGGAGCTGCTGTTCCTGCGCGACAACGCGTACCCCGCCTCCCTCGCACAATTGAAGCGTGCCGAGGTCCTGCTCGGCTCGTGGACGGCGAGGAGCGCCGAAAACACCCGGCGCGCCAAGAACCTGTACTTCGGCATCCAGAATTTCCGCAAGGTGCGGGATGGACAAATCGCTGCGCTCTACGACCCATCCTTTATTGCTGCCAGGGGGGCCGCGGAAGCCGCGTTCCGGGCGCGCCTGGCCGCACAACCGGGCCGCTTTGCCGAGGCCATCGCGGCGTACGACAGGATTGCCGCCGCCCAGGCGATCATCGCCAACGCGAGCACACGCATGCGGCTGCTCGAAGAGCATCGCGGTTTCGAAGGCGACAGTTTCGTGCTCGCCCGCGACTTGCTGCGCGCCGGCGACGAGCTTCCCAAACCCAACGGAGCGCGCCTGCGCGAATACGGACAGGCACGCCTGCCTTCGTTCGAGCTCGAGCTCTTTTCCACTAAACCCATATACGCAGACCTGGAACAGGTCAGGCTGGCAGACTCGCTGCAGTTGCTGGCGGAACAACTCGGCGCCACCGATCCGCTGGTGATCAAGGTGCTGGCGGGCAAGTCACCTCGCGAGCGCGCGGCGCAGCTGGTCAACGGCACCAAGGTGCGCGATCTCGCGGTGCGTCGCAACTTGTACGCCGGCGGCAAGGCTGCAGTCGATGGCGCCAACGATCCGATGATCGAGCTGGCGCGGTCCATCGACACCGAGGCGCGCGCGGCCCGGCAAATCTTCGACGCGCAGGAAGAAATCAAGAAGCAGGCGCAGGACGCGATCGCGAAGGCACGCTTCGCGCTCGAAGGGACCGCCAACTATCCCGATGCGACCTTCACCTTGCGCCTGACCTACGGCACGGTGAAAGGCGTGGACGAGGCAGGAACCTGGATCCCGCCGGTCACTAACTTGGGCGGCATGTTTGACGTCAATGCCGCGCACGGCAACCGCGAGCCCTTCGACTTGCCCGACCGATGGCTGCAGGCAAAAGCGCGGATCGACCTGCGCACGCCGTTCAATTTCACGACCACGCACGACATCATCGGCGGTAATTCAGGCAGCCCGATGATCAATCGCGCGGGCGAGTTCGTCGGCATAATATTCGACGGCAACATTTACAGCCTGTCACTTGATTTTGCCTACGACGACCGGATGACCCGTTCGATCAGCGTGGCCGGCGCAGCCATCATCGAGTCGCTCCGCAAAGTCTACGCAGCTCCGGAGCTCGCAGATGAACTGGTAAACGGTCGGCGTCGATAGCGGAAGTCCCAACAGCGCTAGACCCCTTCCAACGCCCGCTAACTGTGCAGCAACTTCCTCATGCGATAGCGCATGCGCTGCAGCGCCATTAATAGCCGCCAGGATCGTGAACCCACCATTGCATGAAAATCGATCTGCCCTTCCTGATGCAAACGCATGAAACTGTGCAGTCGCTCTTCCTTTTCGATGAGCAGGCGCTGATACATTTCGAGCAGGCCATCGCGACTCGCCATGAGTATGTGGAGATCGAGCGCGTCCTTCTCCGTCAAGGAGTGACCCGCGCGAAATCGTTCGGGAAGGGGTTGCGGCACATAGAACGTGGTGTGCGGCGCGACGACTTCCGCGACCGGCCGTTCTTTCGTGTAGAGATAGATCGAGAATGACTTGCGCGACAACTGCCGGCATTCAGGCGGCAAGGCAATCCTCTTGAATCCATGCCAGGAATATTCGTTGGTTTCGAAGATCAGCGCTCGATTGAACAAGGGAAGGAAGCTTTTGACCTCGTCCACTGCCGCGTCGCGGGGATTGGAATGCAGTTCAATCGCACCACCCCATTCTTCCTTCCATTCCTTGTTCAAATAGATCAGCAAATTGAGACGGCGATGCAACATCCTGCGTTCATCGAAATTGAAATCAACGTGATTGTCCAGTCCCTGGCCATCCTGGTTGTCATGCGTACCGCCACCAAATAGCGTGTCGTCAGCGATGAGATCGGGAATACCGGTGAGCTCGCTTATCGCAGCCAGAAAGGGCGCTGAATTGATGTATCGGTAGAAGTCCCGGTAGGACGAGCTGATTCCCGAAACTCTTTCGACTACCGCCTTGCGCCCGGTACGACCCTGCTCATCGGTCGCGTATTTCGGATTGAAGGGCGGGAAATCGCGCAGCAGGGCCTCGCATTGATCGACGTCAAGAAATCCGTCGACCACTACGTGCTTGAACGGCGAAGCGGCCTGATACCGGTCCCTGATCTGTGTCGCGGAACCGATGACTGAGGGGGCGATCATCAGTTTTTTCCTGCCGGTACACCACGAATAAGCATTGAAAAGCCCCTCCCGCCGCATTTTCTCGCAGAGACTCGTCGGTATGCAAGCATTTAACGCGCCAACAAGAGCGCGGAGTTGCGGGGTTGACGCTGCGTGGCGCCGATGCATCGCGATGAAGGCGCGCACCGAGCGACGATTTCGCAGTCCACCCGAGTGGCTACCGCGGAGCCCTTGCGGAGATTGTCACAGACCAAGGTACGCGCCAGTAGATCCCGTAGTCGAAGCAGGGCCGCCGCTCGACGGTCACCCGGTCGAAGCCTGCCGCGGAGAATTCGCTCAACAATGCGTCGTGCGAAAATTCGCGCATTTCCAGTGTCATCCCGGGCCCATGATGCATTACGACATCGGCAAATCGCTGTAATCGGCCATCTCGAGTCCGGTTCTCGACCGCGACTTTTCCATCGCCGACATCGACCAGGCGCCATTCGAACAGATCCGGGAAGTGCTCGGTCGTATGCTCGGCAAAGCTGAAAGGGACGGTGAATACGACGATACCATTCGGCTTGAGCAACTCTCGCAGATTGCGGAAGGCTGTTGCCACCGGCGCCTCGATGTGTTCGAAAACATCCGATGCAATCACAAAGTCGTTGGCGCCGAGAAAGGCGCGATCCGGCTTGCAGATATCGAGGCGGGGCTCGCGGTCGAAGTATGTGTTGACGTAGTCGAAGCGATCCGCGAGCCCTCTTGCGTACGCATTTGCGTCGCTGAGTCCGATGCCGCGAATATTCGGCGATACGGGAAATTTGGGCAACGTAAGACTTCGATCGAAAAACGTCGCAGATAGCACCTGCACTATCGACCTGAAACGCACGTTCGAACCGCATGATGTGCAGGACGCTTCCTCACGATCCAGCTTGGTAACGGGCCATACGCAAGCCGCGCCGCACAAATTGCACTCGAAATGGAGATCTCCGGCCGCGTAGTTCGAACTTTCGCACGCCGTCTCACGCTCTGCGTGACCTGATCTGATTCGACTCGACATCTGCCTGCGAACCCGAGTATAGAACTGGCGAAGCGATGACCGAATCATGCGCGCCGCGGGTTTTCATGATCCGATGATGCCCTGCACTTAGTGGCACAGGGACGGTCGAACCGGTCAGTCGACATCATTCGTCCATTTTCGCACAGTCGGTCGAAATCATCGCGACGACTGGTTTCACATAGCGGCGCGCAGCCGTCCGCTGCAAGCCCGCTATCGTCGGAAAACGTGTAACCTGCACGAACCTTCGACCAGCACGATCTACTTCCTTTGCTCCTTCTGACCCTTCAGGAAGCCGAGATCGCCTTTGGGGCGCATCCGCTTCTCGACCGCGCCAATTTCGCCGTCAACGATGGCGAACGCATCGGGCTTATCGGCCGCAACGGCACGGGCAAGTCATCGCTGCTCAAAGCCATCGCCGGACGAATCGATCTCGACGACGGCTCGATTCAGCGCCGCGACGGACTGCGCATCGTGCAGGTCGAGCAGGAGCCTGCGCTGCCGCCGGCGGCATCGCTGCGCGAGAGCCTGGCGCTGCGCGGCGGCATTACCGAAGCGAGCGAACAGTTTCACGACGAGCGCGAGCGG
This sequence comes from Edaphobacterium sp. (SeqCode), assembly GCA_039934835.1. Lineage (GTDB taxonomy): Bacteria > Pseudomonadota > Gammaproteobacteria > Burkholderiales > Casimicrobiaceae > PALSA-1003. The sequence continues at coordinate 6,399 of JBDTLK010000060.1, forward strand.
TGGCGGACGGAAACGCGTGTGGTCGAATTCCTGCACCGCTTCGGACTCGACGAAGCGACGGCGCCGGCGTCCGCCTCGGGCGGCGAAACCAAGCGCGCGGCGTTGGCGCTGGCGCTCGCGCTCGGTCCCGACCTGCTGCTGCTCGACGAGCCGACCAATCATCTCGACATCGACGGCATCACGCTGCTCGAAGACCTGGTGCGCAAGGTGCCGGCGTCGATCGTAATCACTCACGACCGCGCGTTCCTGGACCGCGTGGCCACGCGCATCGTCGAGCTCGATCGCGGCCTGTTGCGCTCGTATCCCGGCAACTTCGCCGCGTACGAGGCGCGCAAAGCGAGCGAGCTGGCGGCCGAAGCGGTCGCGCGGCGCAAGTTCGACCAGTTCTGGGCGCAGGAAGAAGTATGGATCCGCAAAGGCATCGAGGCGAGGCGCACGCGCAACGAAGGTCGCGTGCGGCGACTGGAATCGCTGCGCAGCCAGCGCGCCGAGCGGCGCGACCGGCTGGGCAACGTCAAGCTCGCGGTCGACACGGGCCAGCGTTCAGGGAGGCTGGTCGCGGAGTTGAAGAATGTCAGCAAGCGGCTCGGCTCGCGCACGCTGGTGCGCGACCTGACGTTGCGCATCATGCGCGGAGACAGGATCGGCCTGATCGGCCCCAACGGCGCGGGCAAGTCGACGCTGCTCAAGCTCATTCTCGGCGAGCTCGCGCCAGATTCCGGCACTGTGACACTCGGCACCAGGCTTGACATCGCCTACTTCGATCAGATGCGCGTGCAGCTCGATCCCGACCGCACCCTGGCCGAGACGATCGCTCCGGGCTCGGAATGGATCGAGACTGCGGGCGGACGCAAGCACGTCTTGTCGTATCTGGGAGACTTCCTGTTTCCACCGGCCCGCGCCAATGTACCGGTTTCGGCACTGTCTGGAGGCGAACGCAACCGCTTGCTGCTCGCACGACTGTTTGCGCAACCGGCAAACCTGCTGGTGCTCGACGAGCCCACCAACGACCTGGACATCGAATCGCTGGAATTGCTCGAGACGACGCTGCAGACCTATCCGGGCACGCTGCTGCTGGTCAGCCACGACCGCACCTTTCTCGACAATGTCGTGACCCAGACACTGGTTGCGCAAACGCAACCCGGCAGCGAAGGCACGTGGAAGGAATACGTCGGCGGCTATAGCGACTGGATGGCGCAACGCCAGCCCGGCGATGTGACCGGTGCGAGCGCAGCGGCAACGGGACGGGCTTCGAACGAGACACAACGCGCTGCACCTCCAGCACGCGCCAAGCTCAGCTTCAAGGAGCAGCGCGAACTCGACGCCCTGCCTTCGCAGCTGGAAGCGCTCGAGCGTGAGCAGCACGCGCTGACGCTAGCCATGTCCGCACCGGACTACTACGCTCGCGGCGCGACGGCGATCAAGGCGGATCGGGTCCGCGCCGAAGAAATCGAGCGCACGCTCGCTATTCACTTGGAGCGCTGGGTCGCGCTGGACGCACGGGCGCAGGCGATCGAGGCTGCGGAGCGAGCCCCGCCGTCGGGCGCATCGTGATCGGCAATGGCGTTGCGGCCAATCCATGCAAAAATCGGCAACCCGGGCGAGCCGCTCCAGGCAATCATTTTTTCGCGTGGAACGATGGCACTGACGTTACAAAGCGAGATCAGCGACTGGATAGTGACGGCTGCACTTGCCGGCACCAGCGAGTAAGCCATCCTGACCCAAGTTTGCGAACGGCTCAGTGCCGCCGGCGTGGCGGTCATGCGCGGCACCATGGGCAGCAGCCTGCTGCATCCGACCCTCGGCGCGCGCGGCGTGCGCTGGAACCGCGGCATGGGCGGCACCGAGGAGAGCTTCCCGCGCACCGCGGCGACGGTCGTCAATGAAAACTGGCTGCGCAGTCCGTTCTACGTGCTCGCCGAGAGTGGTAAGGATCGATTGCGCCGCCGCCTGGACACGACTTACGAGCGCGGCGAGTTCCCGTTGCTCGACGCCTTCCAGGACCAGGGTGCCACCGACTACATCGCGTTCGAGCTGCCGATCGGCAAGAGCGTGCGCATGGGTGACGTCGACGGCCTGACTTCATCCTGGACCACCGACGCCGTCGGGGGCTTCACCGAGCGCCAGATCGCGTTGCTCCTCGCCATCCTGCCCGCGCTGGCGCTGGCCTACCTGCAGCGCACGATCGACCGCACCGCGCGCACGCTGATCAAGACGAGCGACGCCTTGCCTCCGGCGCGCCGGTGACCGATACGCACCTGGCGCTGCACATGGGCGAGTTGCTCTACGGCAACGTCGGCAGCCCGCGCCGACTCGACTTCACGGTGCTGGGCCCTGCAGTCAATGAGGCGTCTCGCATCGAGACGCTGTGCGGATCGCTCGAACAGGCCGTCATCGTATCGTGGTCTTTCGCCGATGCCGCGGGCGCGGCCCGTTCGCGCCTGGTGAGCCTCGGTCGCTATGTCATGAAGGGCCTAGCGCGACCCCAGGAACTGTTCACGCTGGACCCAGACTGATCGAGTCGCGTTCACCACGGCCTGGTAACGCGCCATCAGCGCACCGCTGCACAGGATCCATGGCCAGCCGCCCGATCGAGCGCTCGCGCGCCGATCCACTGATGGTGACGCTGCGGCGCGATGGTTACTGCGGCACCAAAACCATCCAGCGCACGCCAAAGCGGTCAGCGAGCATGCCGAAGTGCGACGAAAAGAAGGTCTTGCCCAGCGGCATCTGCACCTGGCCACCGGCCGCCAGCGCGGCAAAAACGCGCTCGGCCTCGGCGCCGTTGGCGGCCGAAATCGAGAGCGAAAACCCGGCAAAGTTCGCCTTGCCCTTGCAGTCTCCGTCAGAAGCCATCACCGTCGAGTCACCGATGCGCAGGCTGGCGTGCATCACCTTGCGCTCGCTGCCGGGGGGAATCATTCCGCTCGGCATCGGCTCCGGGCTATCGCTGTAGCGCATGAGCATGAGCACCTCGGCGCCGAGCGTGGTGCGATAGAACTCGATCGCGTCTTCGCAGCGACCGTCGAAGAACAAGTATGCGTCAATATGCATGGCAATTTCCTTTCGCTGAGATGGCGCGGTTGATGAGTAACTAATGCTTCGCGGCGATCTGTGCGCGCATCCGTTCTTGCTGCTCGCGCAATTCGGGCGTGAATTCGGCCCCGAAATCCTCGGCCTCGAACACCTGGCGTATCTCGAGCTCGGAATCGACGCCGGGCATGGGATTCGGACAGCGCTTCATCCAGTCGATTGCCGCCTGCTTCGACTTGACCTGGAGTATCCAGAAACCGGCGACCAGTTCCTTGGTTTCCGCGAACGGCCCGTCGATCACGGTACGCTTGCTTCCCGAGAACCTGATGCGCGCGCCCGTCGAACTGGGCTGCAACCCTTCGCCGGACAGCATCACGCCCGCCTTGACCATTTCCTCATTGAACTTGCCCATGTCGGCGAGCAGTTTTTCGTCCGGCATGACACCCGCCTCTGAATCCTTGGTCGCCTTGACCATCACCATGAATCGCATTGTCGTTGCTCCTCGAAATGATTGCGCCTGAATGGGCGCTTACGCCGCCAATGTTCTGACCGGCCGCACCTCGATGCTGCCGGTGCGCGCTGGCGGGATTTTTGCGGCGACCTGGATCGCCTCGTTCAGATCGCGGGCTTCGATCAGGTAAAACCCCGCCAACTGCTCCTTGGTTTCCGCGAACGGCCCGTCGGTCACCGCCAGCTTCCCGTTGCGGATCCGTACCGTCGTTGCCGATTCGGTCGATTGCAGTGCCTCGCCGCCAAGCAATTGGCCGCTTGCCCGCAGTCCTTCGCCGCACACCAGGCATTCGCTGTCGGGAACGGAGTGCAGCTTGTCGTCCGCGAGATAGACCAGGCAGGCATACTTCATGGCTTTCTCCTGAAAGGGTAAATGTTGTCGTCAATCTTAGTCGATTGGCCTGGCCGCAATTCGACAGCCGTCGACAGAATATTTCGGGACGCGGCGGATCCGCTTCGACGCTCCGGTCGTTTCAGGCGGGCAGTTCCGCCAGGCGCCGTTCCAGGAAACGGCGCTCGGCTGCCTGCTGCGTGAGTGCCATGGCGCGCTCGTAGGAAGTTCGCGCTTGTGCGTTTCGGCCCAGCCGCCGGCACAAATCGGCCCGCGCCGCGTGCGCGAGATGATAGTCGGCAAGCTCACCACGGGCGAGGATGGCGTCGATCTGCGCGAGACCGGCTTCGGGACCGTCGTGCATCGCGATCGCCACGGCGCGGTTGAGTTCGACCACGGGTGAAGGATCAGCTTGCTGCAGCAGGTCGTAGTAGGCAACGATCTGCGGCCAGCTGGTCGCGGCAGGGGTGGGCGCCCTGGCGTGCACCGCCGCGATTGCCGCCTGGATCGAGTACGGGCCGACGCGCCGCGCCGCGAACGCCGCTTCGACCAGCGCCACGCCCTCCGCAATCTGATCGCGATTCCACAGCGAACGGTCTTGCGCATCGAGCAGGACGAGTTCGCCGGTTGGCGAGGCACGCGCGGTGCGCCGCGATTCCTGCAGCAGCATCAGCGCCAGCAGGCCGAGTGCTTCGGGCTCCGGCAGGAGATCCACCAGCAGCCGTCCCAGTCGAATGGCTTCGGCCGACAGATCGAGCCGGGTAACCGACTCGCCGGACGACGCCGAGTAGCCCTCATTGAACACCAGGTAGACCACGCGCAGGACGCTGTCCAGCCGCTGCGGCAACTGGTCGGGTGCCGGCACCGTGTACGGAATGCGCGCATCGCGGATCTTGGACTTGGCGCGGACGATACGCTGCGCCAGCGCCGGGGCGGCAGTCAGGTAGGCATGGGCGATCTCTTCGGTAGTCAGGCCGCAGACCTCGCGCAGCGTCAGCGCGACCTGCGCATCGGGAGCGATCGCCGGGTGGCAACAGGTGAAGATGAGTCGCATGCGATCGTCTTCGATGCTCTCGGCATCCGGCACCGCGGACTCGTCGGCGATCGCTTCGACTTGCTCGGCGTGCTCGTCGTACGCGTCGAAGCGCGCGCGGCGGCGAATGCCGTCGATGGCTTTGAAGCGCCCGGCCGAAACCAGCCACCCCCGCGGATTGGTCGGGATGCCCTCGCGCGGCCATTGTTCCAGCGCCGCGCGAAAGGCGTCCTGCAACGCTTCTTCGGCAGTGTCGAAATCACCGAGCAGGCGAATCAGCGTCGCGAATACGCGCCGCGATTCGATCCGATAGACGGCACCGATCGCGGCGCGCAGATCTTCTGCGGGATTTCCGGGCATCGAGCGCCTCTAGTTGTGCTGTCCGCGGTGTGCGCGTGCCCGACGATCGACGTCGCGCCGCGCTCTACCTGCCGGACGCTTGCGCGCGGCACATCAGGTCGTCGAAGTAGGCAATCGTCCGGACCAGACCCTGTTCGAGCGCGGTCTGCGGTTCCCAGCCGAGTTCGCGTCGCGCCAGATCGATGTCGGGGCAGCGCTGCGTGGGGTCGTCGCTGGGCAATGGCTTGAAGACCAGCGTCGACTTCGAACCCGTGAGCTCGATGATCCTTTGTGCCAGGTCGAGAATCGAGATTTCCACGGGGTTGCCCAGGTTCACCGGACCGGTAAGGTCGTCACGAGAAGCCATCAGCTTGGTCGCTGCCTCGATCAGGTCATCGACGTAGCAGAACGAACGGGACTGATGGCCGCTGCCGTAGATTGTGATCGGGTCACCCTGCAATGCCTGGACGACAAAATTGGACACGACGCGGCCGTCGTTGGGCAGCATCCGCGGTCCGTAGGTATTGAAGATGCGCGCCACCTTGATCTTCAGGCTGTACTGGCGCCGGTAATCGAAAAACAGCGTCTCCGCGCAACGCTTGCCCTCGTCGTAGCAAGAGCGAATGCCGACCGGGTTGACGCGGCCCCAGTAGTCTTCGGCCTGCGGATGAATGTCGGGGTCGCCGTAGACCTCGCTGGTCGACGCCTGGAATATCCTGGCATTGGTGCGTCTTGCCAGGTCGAGCATGTTGATGGCTCCGATGACACTGGATTTGGTCGTCTGCACCGGGTCGGACTGGTAGTGAATCGGCGAGGCGGGACAGGCAAGATTGTAGATTTCGTCGACTTCCACGAAAAGCGGCGTCACCACGTCGTGGCGCAGGAGTTGGAAATGCGGATTGCCGAGGAAGCGCGCGATGTTAGCCTTCGCGCCGGTGTAGAAGTTGTCGACGCAAAGCACGTAGTGTCCATCCGCGAGCAGACGTTCGCACAGATGCGAACCGAGAAATCCCGCGCCCCCGGTCACGAGTATCTTCCTGCGTTGCTTCGGTCTCATGGTCTGGTATTCTAATGGGCGTTTGCGCGTTCTGCACGCCCGCAACCGACGTCAACGGGCACGTCCCTGCCGCGCAACTGATTACCACTCCAGCAAAGTTTCCTCGGAATCGCTGAATTGACCTTTGCGCAATCGCTTCTACTGGTTATCGCGTGGATCTTCGCCATTGGCGCGGGCGCCAGCATCATATTGTGGGCAACGGCCTGGATTCTGCTCGAGCGCACCATGCGCCTGGTACCGACCTTGCGCGCCGGACAGCGTCTGGCGCGCAGCGTTGCGCCGACGGGCAGCGTATGCGTCGTCGCGCCGGCCCACAACGAAGCGCGCGTCATTGGCGGACTGATCGCATCGTTGCGCGCCGAGACGTATCCGCATATGCGGGTCGTGGTGGCGCTCGATCGCTGCACCGACGACACGGCGGCGGTCGCCCGGGCCGCGATCGGCGGCGATGCCCGCTTTGAGATCGTGGCGATCGATGCGTGTCCTGACGACTGGGCGGGCAAGGTGCACGCGGTGTATCAGGGTGTGACGCGTTCGCCTGCCGCTGCCGCGGCAGAGTTTCTGCTGTTCGTTGACGCCGACACGATGCTGTCGCCGGAATGCATCGCGTCGGCGCTCGCCCTGATGCGCGAACGCAAGCTGGACATGTTGAGCCTGCTCAGCACGCTGATCTACGACACCTGGTTCACGCGCATCGTGCAGACCGCCGCCGCGTTCGAACTCCTCCGGCAATATCCGCTGCTGCGTGCCAACGGCCTGCGGCCACGACGCGCTTTCGCCAACGGCCAGTTCATGCTGTTCTCGCGCCACGCGTACGAGACCGTCGGCGGCCACGCCGCGGTCAAGCGTGCGCTGCTCGAGGACCTCGCGTTGGCGCGGCTCGTCGCGCGCAACAAGCTCAACGCCGGCGTGTTTCTCGCTGCCGGCCTGTTTCATTGCCGGATGTACCCGGACTGGCCGCAGTTTCGGCGTGGCTGGAAGCGCATTTACACCGAGTCCGCCAAACGCAGTCCGTGGCGCCTGTCCGTCGCAGCGTGGCGCATGCGCCTGCTGGGCACGGTCCTGCCGCTGCTGACCTTCGGCTGTGGCATCTTCGGAGTCTCGATCATGGCTCGCGACGACACCCGCGGCTGGGCGCTGCTGTTACTGGCGCTTGCCGGCACGCTGCTCTGGCTTGGCGCGCAACTGCGCGTTTCCTCGCTGGCGCACGCGCCGGCATGGACCACGCCCTTGCACATCATTGGTGCCTGGTTGACCGGCGGCATGCTGAGCGAAGCGGCAGGTGACCTGCGTTCGCAGAAGCCGATCAGCTGGGGCGGACGCGAATATGCGCTCGACGACGCACCGGCCACCGCGCAGCGTGGCAAGAACGACGCTGCTGCAACGATGAAATCCGCACCCGGCGACTGAATCCGGCTACCCACGCTGTCGCGATCATGCGTCACTTGCCTGAAACAGAATCGGAGCGCCGATGAAACTCGCCGTACTGGAACCCGGGCATTTCCACGCGGCGCTGCTGCAAAAGAAGATGTACGCCGCCATCGATCCGCAGGTTCGAGTCTATGCTCGTGACGGTCCCGAGCTGCGCGACTACCTGCAGAAAATCGCCGCGTACAACGCGCGGTCGGACGTTCCCACGCACTGGCAACTGCAGACATATGAAGGTACCGACTGCGTGGACCGCTTCGTCGCCGACAACGCCGCCGAAGTCGCGGTCATCGCGGGCAACAACCGGTACAAGACCGAATACCTTGGGCGCGCCGTGGCGGCAGGTATGCATGTGCTCGCCGACAAACCGATGGTAATCGATGCCGAAGGCTTCGCGGCGTTGGAAAAGGCGTTCGCGGTGGCCCGTCAGAACCAAGTGCTGCTCTACGACATCATGACCGAGCGCCATGAAATCACGACGCTGCTGCAAAAGGAGCTATCGAAGCTGCCCACGGTATTCGGCCAACTCGTACGAGGCACCGTGGGGCAACCCGCCGTGACCAAGGAGAGCGTGCACCACTTCTCCAAACTGGTTTCGGGCATGCCGATCCGGCGGCCTGCGTGGTTCTTCGACGTCGCACAGCAAGGCGAAGGGCTGGTCGACATCACCACCCATCTGGTCGACCTGGTCCAGTGGGAGTGCTTCCCCGACCAGATCATCGACTATCGACGCGACGTGCGCATCGTCGACGCCCAGCGCTGGCCCACCGAGTTGACTGCTTCCCAGTTCGCGAGCGTCACCGGGCTGGCGAGCTACCCCGACTTCCTGGGCAAGGACGTGATGGCCAACGGCAACCTGCGGGTGTTCGCGAATGGTGAAATCAACTACGTGCTCAACGGGGTGCACGCCAAGGTGTCGGTCATCTGGAATTTCGCGGCGCCCGAGGGATCAGGCGATACACATTACTCGATCATGCGCGGCACGCAGGCGAACCTGGTGATCCGCCAGGGCGCCATCGAAGCGTATCAGCCGGTCCTCTACGTCGAAGGCGTCGATCAGGCGCAGACCAAGTCGCTCGCGCGCGCATTGGAGCAGGCGCTGCCGCAGGTGCAGCAGAAATATCCGGGCATCGACATCAGGCCGACCGTGCAGGGCTGGGAAGTCATCGTGCCGGCGCGCTATCACGTGGGCCATGAAGCCCACTTCGGGCAAGTCGCGGACCAGTTTCTCGGCTATGTCGAGCGCGGGTCGCTGCCGGAGTGGGAAGTGCCCAACATGCTGGCCAAGTACTACACCACGACGGCGGCGCTGACCGCCGCGAGGGCCTCGATGTCCGGCGCTGGCTGACCGGCGTCCGACGACACCTTGCGCCGATGACGCGCTCCGTCGACGCCGCGGCCGGACCGTTCGGCCCATGGAACCCGGGGCTGCGATCCCAGGTGCCACGCGAGTTGTTGCACCTGGCGACGATCTTTCGGCCGGACAACGGTTTCACCCGCGCCTCCGACGCCGAGGAGCTGCGCGATCTCACCGGCCTCGACTTGAACGAGCTCGCGACTTTTCGTCCGCAGCGGCTGGCGTTGCACGAGCTGCTGGTACGCGTGACTGCCGATTTCTCGGTGCCCGACGGTTCGAAAATCGAGGATCTGGGCATCAACTTCCGACAGATCACGCGGCTCTTGCTCGCGCGGTATATCGAGCCGCAGATGACCCAGATCGTCTCCACCTACGACACGCTGCGCCACCGTCTCGCGGCATTCATCGTGCATCAACTTGCCGGGCTCTATGCGGCCCCCGAGACGCCCAACGTGTCGACACGCGCCCGCCGCGGCTTCTTCGCTTCGCTCATGGGCGGTCGCGTGCGGGGCGCCGACAAGGCGCCACCTGCCGATGCGCCCGGCCCTCCCCAGCTGGTAGCGCGCTGGGAACATGCGGCACGCACGGCCGAAGACCCGGTGGAGCGCGCGGCCTATCGCGCGCTGGTCAAGGTCGTCTCCGCGTTGCTGGTGCGTCATGGCGAGGCTTGGGGTGGCCGCGAACTGGTCGCCACGCTGGCCATCAACATCGCATGCAACGCCATCGGCAGCGAAGAAATCGGTCGGCTGATCGAGCCCTGGCTGCAGCAGGCGGCGCATGACGAGGGTTATCAGCGCCTGCGCCGCCAGGCGCGTCCCGTGGTCATGAACACCAAGGGCGCATCGGCGTCGGGCAAGAGCACGCTGCGCCCATTGCAGAAGGCGCTTGCGGGCGACATCGGCGTGCGCTGGAGCGAATTCGCGCTCATCAGTCCGGACATCTGGCGCAAGCAACTCCTCGACTATGCGACGCTCGGCGACGCTTACAAGTATGGCGGCGCATTCACCGGTGACGAAGTGCAGATCATCGACGCCAAGCTCGACCGCTACATGGCGAGCAAGGCGCAGCGCGGCGAAATGTCACACCTGCTCATCGACCGGTTCCGCTTCGACAGCTTCGCGCCCGACTCGAACGAAGCGGGCAGCAATCTGCTGACTCGCTTCGGGCACAGCGTCTACCTGTTCTTCATGATCACGCCGCCCGAATCGCTGGTCGAGCGCGCATGGAATCGGGGACTCGACGTGGGTCGCTACAAAGCCGTCGACGACACGCTCGCCCACAGTGTCGAGGCCTATTCGGGCATGCCGCGGCTGTTCTTCACCTGGATACGACGCACCGACAAGAAGCTGTTCTATGAATTCCTGGACAACAGCGTGCCTTCTGGAGAGCGCCCGCGAACGGTCGCCTTCGGATCGCACGCAGTGATGAATATCCTCGATGTGGGGCGTCTGCTCGACGTCGAGCGTTTTCGTCGAGTGAACGTCGATGCCACGGCGTCCGAGCTTCTGTACAGGGATCGAGGCCTGCTCGCGCCCGAGAACAACACCGCGTTTCTCGAGCAGTGCGCGAAACAGATACGCGAGATCAATTTCGCACAGCAAACAACAGGCCGGATCTACCTGCGCATTGTCTCTGGCAAGCCGGTCTGGTTCGATCGCGAGGCTCTGGACCAAGCTGCGGCGGACGCCGACACCCGAGCCGGTCTATATGCCCTGGCGCCGACAGCGTTCAAGGACGCAACCGCGCCCCTGACTTCACCCGAATACCTAGCAATGCCGGGCACGCAGGGATCATTTCACACCCTGGGGAACTGGGCGAAAACTACTCTCTGAGCGCCGGCGCCGATCAGATTGCTGGCCTTCGGCTTGAGTGCGTTGCCGCTGTGCATGCGCCCAGTTTGAAGGACTGCACGACAGACCGTGCAAACAGATGCCGGCGCCGCAAGCACAATGCGGCGCCGGCGACCGACCGTTCATGGGAGTGCAGTCAGGGTGGTCACCTGCACCGCGGAGAAGGCGACATCGCCCACGACTACCTGATTATTCGATGACGACTGGCATTGAACTAGCGGTGCGCCGGCCGCCGCGAGTGTGACCCCTCCGACGATGGTGAGCGTCTGGAACGGGTCCGGATTGGTGGAGTTGGTGACGACCGTTGTCGCACCAATCGAGACTGCGCAATACCAGTTTCCCGGACTTTGGTTGTGCCGCACCGAAATCGTCGCACTGACGATATAGGTTCCCGCCGGGATCGTCGATGCTGAAGTGAGCACCGTCACGAAGGAATTTGCGGGCGAAAGTGTCGCAGCAGCGGTCGAGTTCTTGTAGTACGCGGCAACCGCACCCGCCGCGCCAGTGGCGCCGGTTGCGCCGGTTGCTCCGGCAGCTCCCGTCGCACCGGTCGAACCGGCGGGACCCGCGGCACCTGTCGCACCCGCGGGGCCTGCCGGGCCCGAGGCACCTGTGAGTCCGGTCGGACCAGCGGGGCCGATCGGACCGGTCGCACCCGTGGTACCCGCAGGACCGGTCGAACCCGCCGCACCGGTAAGTCCGTTCGGACCCGCTGGGCCGATCGGACCCGTCCCGCCAGTCGCGCCGGTGGCGCCGGTCGTACCCGCGGGACCAATCGGACCGATCGGACCCGTTGCACCCGTTGCACCCGTGG
>JBDTLK010000061.1:0-17554 GCA_039934835.1 Edaphobacterium sp. (SeqCode)
GGGCGCGCGTACTTGTCCAGCGGCATTGCCTCTCCCAGAAGCCGGCATAGCGCAATTCTAGTCGCTCGGCGCGCCTTGGCCAGCAAATGTGACGGCAAAGGCGACCGCCAAGCCCGCCGAACCGCGACGGATCGATGCCACCGGCGAGGCGGGCGTGTCGACTATGCGATCATTGACGGCTGGATGAACGTTCCCGCACTTTTCCTCGCCGCCGCAATGATCTGGGGCTCGACCTGGCTGGTGATCAAGTTCCAGCTGGGCGTCGTCGCGCCCGAGATATCGGTGGCGTATCGCTTTGCTCTGGCGGCGGTCTTGTTGGCGCTGTGGTGCGCCGCGACAGGCCGCTCGCTCAAGTTCTCGTCGCGCGAGCATGCCTGGCTGGCGACGCTGGGTGTCGGGATGTTCGGACTCAATTACATCGGCGTCTATTGGGCCGAGGTATACGTCACGTCGGGGTTGGTGGCGGTGGTGTTTTCGGCCATTACATTCATGAACCCGATCGGCATGCGTCTGGCCTTTGGCACGCCGGTGGCTGGGCGCACTTTCGTCGCCGCAACGCTGGGTGTGGTCGGCGTGGCGTTGCTCTTCCTGCCGGAGTTGGAGCAAGCCAGGCACGGTGGCAGTGTCGCCATCGGCATCGCGTTTGCGATCGGCGCCACCGTGATCGCGTCGGCGGGCAACATGGTCGCCATGCGCAACAACGCCTCCGACATGGCGGTGTTCCCCAGCACTGCCTGGAGCATGGCGTATGGTTCGATCACCGCGGCAATCGTGGCGACGCTGCAGGGTGTGCCGTGGAGCTTCGATGCGCGCGCGCCGTATGTGCTGTCGTTGCTCTATCTGGCGGTGGTGGGCAGCATTCTTGCCTTTGGCGCGTATCTGACGTTGCTCAAGCGCGTCGGTGGCGGGCCTGCCGCGTTTGTCAGCGTGTTGACGCCGGTGATCGCGCTGACGCTGTCGACCTTGTTTGAGGGCTATCGGTGGACGTGGGTGGCGGGTGTGGGTGTTGTGCTTGCGGTACTTGGCAACCTGCTGGCTCTGGCACCGGCTTGGCCGCGTCGGAGGCGGCATACGGGAGCGGAGTCTCCGGACTCGGTGCACGGCGCTGTCGTGAGCGGCAGCTCGCTGTCCGCCGGCAGACCGCGCCTGAGCGATCCCGTCGAATGAAACCCTGCACAATCTCGGATGTGTCACCATGCCGCGAACCGCCGCGACTACGCCATGAGCCACTGCAACGCCAGCACGGGGTGAGACCGGGTCACCGCTACCGAGAGGCTGCTCTCGCGAGACGGTGTCCAGCTACAGGGGGTCGGTAGGGCAGGACCCCAGGTCAAGGTCTTGGGGACGAATAGCCGAATGCCGCGCGTCGATAGCGAACCATGACCGACACACCTGCGGGAATGGTGACCTTCCTGTTCACCGATATCGAAGGGAGCACGCGACTCTGGGAGCAGAGTCCTGCCGCGATGGGCCGGGCACTGGCGCGACACGATGCGTTGCTGCGCCACACCATCGAAAGCCACCGCGGTGCAGTGTTCAAGACCGTCGGTGACGCTTTCTGTGCAGCGTTCGCCACCGCCTCCGACGCTGTCGCCGCAGCGCTCATCGCGCAGCGCGCAATCCTTGCCGAGAAATGGCCCGAATCCATTCCGCTCAAGGTCCGCATGGCGCTGCACACCGGCATCGCCGAAGTGCGAGACGGAGACTATTTCGGACAGTCGCTGAACCGCGTCGGGCGCCTTGTTGCCATCGCTCATGGGAGTCAGGTACTGCTGTCGGCCTCGACAGCGGCGGCCGGCGCGTCTGTCCTTCCCGCCGAAGCTTCGTTGCTGGATCGCGGCAGTCATCGACTCAAGGACTTGCAGGAGCCGGAGAGGGTGTTCCAGCTCTGTCATCCGGAGCTGCCCAGCCTGCTGCCGCCACTTCGTTCACTTTCAGCGCACCCCAACAATCTGCCGCAACAGCTCACCAGCTTCATCGGTCGCGAAAAGGAAATGCTTGAAGTGAAGCAGACGTTGGGCAGGACTCGCCTGTTGACGATCACCGGCTCCGGTGGCTGTGGCAAGACCAGGTTGGCATTGCACGTCGCGGTGGAGCTATTGGAAGCCCATTCCGACGGGGTATGGCTCGTGGAGCTCGCCGCCCTTGCCGATCCGGAGCTCGTCCCACAAGCTGTGGCGGCCGTCTTCGGGCTGAGCGAAGAGGCAGCCAGACCTCTATCGGAGACTCTCACCGACTACCTCAAAAGCAAGCAGCTCCTGCTGGTTCTCGACAACGCTGAGCACCTGCTTGCCGCCTGCGCGCAATTCGCCGACACGGTGCTGCGGCGATGTCCCGAGGTAAAGATGCTGGTCAGCAGCCGGGAGGGCCTCGGCGTCATGGGCGAAGTGTCCTACCGCGTCCCTTCGCTCGCAATGCCTGACCCGAAACGGGACACGAGCCGCGCAAGCGTGTCGAGGTACGAATCGGTGCGTCTGTTCACCGAGCGCGCACAGTTTCACGCCCCGCAATTTGCGGTAACTGAACAAAATGCGGCGGCGCTGGCATCGATCTGTGCTCGCCTGGACGGCATCCCGCTCGCGATCGAGCTCGCTGCCGCACGGGCGCGCTCGATGTCGGTCGAAGAGGTGAACAAGCGGCTCGATCAGACATTTCGACTGCTTACCGGGGGATCGCGCACGGCTCTTCCGCGCCAGCAAACGCTGCGTGCGCTGATCGACTGGAGCTACGACCTGCTGAACACGACCGAACAGGCGTTGCTCTGGCGGATCGCGGTCTTCGCCGGCGGGTGGACGCTCGATGCAGCCGAGCGGGTGTGCGCCGATGAAGCCATCGAAAACTCATCCGTGCTCGACCTGCTCACTTCGCTCGTCGACAAGAGCCTGCTGCTCACCGAGGAGCGCTGCGGCGTGACCCGTTACCGGCTGCTGGAAACGGTGCGCCAATATGCCCGCGACCGGCTGCTCGAGAGCGGCGAGTCAAGGCGGTGGAGGAACCGCCACCTCGAATACTTCGTGAGCCTGGCAGAGAGCGCGGAGCCGCACCTGACGGGCCCGGAGCAGCAGTCGTGGCTGGACCAGCTGGAGCGGGAGCATGAAAACCTCCGCGCAGCGCTTGCCTGGTGTTCGGACGAGGATGCCGACATTGGGAGCGGTCTGCGTCTCGGTGCGGCGATGTATCAGTTCTGGTTCGTTCGCGGGCACTACGCTGAAGGCCGCAGCTGGTTGTCGGCGCTCCTCGCGCAGCCTACGACCGACGACGACAGGCATGTCCGTTGCAAGGCGCTCAACGCCGCAGGAGGATTGGCAAGAGGGCAAGGGGACTACGCCGCCGCAAGTGCGCTTTTCAATGAAAGCCTGGCGATGGAACGGGAGTTGGGGGACCTCTCCGGAGTTGCCCTGACGCTGAACCGCATGGGGCTTCTTGCGTTTGATCGAGGCGACTATCGATCGAGCGCGGAGCTGCATGAGCAAAGTCTCGCGATATGGCGCGAGATCGAAGACATGCGCGGCGTGGCAGGGTCGCTCAACAATCTCGGCATGGTAGCGAGCGCCCAGGGTAACTATGCTACCGCCCGAGCCTTGTACGAAGAGAGTCTAACGATCAAGCAGGGCCTGGGCGATCGGCAGAACGTCGCGATATCGCTGAACAGTCTGGGCAACATCGCATGCCATCAAAGCGACTTTCAGGCAGCGCGGGTGATGTACGAGAAAAGCCTGTCCATCCGCCACGAACTGGGCGATCGCGAGGGCATCGCCACATCGCTCAACAACCTCGGAATCGTAGCCACCAATCAGGGCGACTACGCCAGGGCAAGGAGCCTGTTCGAGGAAAGTCTCGCGATCCGCGAGGAGCTCGGCGCCCAGCCGGGTGTGGCCTCCAGCTTGAACAATCTGGGGGACGTGGCATGCGAACAGGGTGACTATGCGAACGCGTGCGTGCTTTATGAGAGGAGTTTGACCATCAAGCGGCAACTCGGCGACCGGCACGGAATCGCCATGTCGCTGGATAACCTGGGGACGGCGGTCCGCGCCCAAGGCGACAATCGCTCCGCGCGCGAGCTTTTCGAGCAAAGCCTCGCCCTCCGCCGCGACCTCGGAGAGCGGTGGGGAGTGGCCGTGTCGCTCAACCACCTGGGGGACGTTGCCGGTGACGAGGGCGACTTTACAGCTGGCCAGGCGATGCACGAAGAGAGCCTGGCTATTCAACGGGAACTCGGGGATCGCCGAGGAATCGCCATGGCGCTGGAAGGACTCGCGCACGTCGCGTTGGGCAAAGCCGAGCCGCGCAGGGCAAGCTGCATCTGGGCGACGGCGCAACGATTACGTGAAGAAGTCGGCGCGCCTCTGTTGCCAAGCGAGCGCAGCCGATACCAGAGCCGGCTTGCGGCGGCGCGGCTCGCAATCGGCGACCAGGGTGCCTTCGATGCGGCTTGGCTGGAGGGCCGCGCAATGACGATCGAGCAGGCGGTGGCCTGTTCGCTGGAGTCGACGCGCTGATCGTTGCTGACGGCTGTGTTTTGTCTATTGCGCAGCAGTGCAGCTACTGGAGATCGCCAGTCGGCGGGCGCGACGCGACGTTGTAGGCGCCCGCACTCGGCGCAGGTGAGGTTGTGTTAACGGTAGCAAGGGCTCATCAGTCGTACGACGGTGTCCATAGACGGCGACCTGTCGTTTCCTACAGTTGACGGCTTCGCGCCACTCGCGCACCTTCAGCTAGCGTAATTCCAACATGCAGTTGCGTGTCGACTGCGTCTGATTTCTCCGAGGCGCACTGACATGGGCGTATTCGTCTGCAGTCAGGTCGACAGCACCTGACGCATCATCCGTATGGATGATTGCGCGGATTTCGCGATTCGCGAAGATGGCGGCATGGAAGAAAAACTTTTCCGTGCGTGGTCGTTGACGTGATCTGCCGCGCACTCACTACGTGGGCCGCGGGCCTGCCGCGCATCGCGCTCTGGCTTGTGGCGCTTACGCTGTTGTGCCTGCCATGCGCTGCGCTCGCGCAGGCCTTCACGTCCGCAGTCAACTACGCGACCGGTCTGTATCCTGCGGCACTCGCCACCGGCGATTTCAATGGTGACGGCATGCAGGACGTCGCAGTGATCAATGTAAGCAGCGGCTCGGTGTCGATTTTCCTCGGACAGGGCGATGGCACTCTGCAGGCCGCAGCCGCCACTCTGCCGACGGGAGTCTACGCAAGCCGCATCGCCGTGGGCGATTTCAACGGTGACGGCAAGACGGACCTGGCGGTCACCAACATCGGATCGAACACCGTGGGGATCTACCTGGGCAACGGCAATGGCACGTTTCGGGCACCGACCTTCGTTGCCGCCGGGCTCGCTCCTTTGGGCCTTGCGGTCGCCGATCTCAATGGCGACGGGCGTCAGGATCTGGTCGTGACTAATGCGTCGAGCGGAGCGACCGCCGGCCAGACGCTCAGCGTCCTGCTCAACAACGGCGACGGATCATTTGCGCCAATGCGCGCCTATGCAACCGGCGTCAATCCTGGAGCGGTGACGATCGCGGACGTCAACAGCGACGGCAAGCCCGACCTCATCGTCGCCAATTACAGCGATGGCACGATCTCGGTTCTGCTCGGCAACGGCGACGGCACCTTCGCGCCGCGCCTTACCTATGCGACGGGATTTCGACCGAATCTGGTGCGCGCAGTCGACCTGAACCGTGATGGCAAGCTCGACCTCGTCGTCGTGAATTCGTTTGGCATCTCGATCATGCTGGGACGCGGTGATGGCACTTTTGCCACCGTAGTGAATATCTCGCTGGGGATCACACCCGCCGGGCTCGCGATCGGAGACTTCAACGGCGACGGTATCGTCGACATCGCGACCGGCAACATATTCAGCAACAACGTTTTCGTCCTGCTGGGCACCGGTGCCGGTGGGTTCCAGCCGGCTGCCACCTACGCGACCGCAGCCGGACCCACTGCGGTGGAAACGGCCTCGTTGAGAGGCAACGGCGCGCTCGACCTGATCTCGGCCAATCGCAGCGTCAACACTATCTCGGTGCTGCTCAACACACTGCCGGGCGCGTCGCCGGCCAGTCTGGTGAATCGGAGCGGTTCGCCGCAGAGCGCGATGATCGGGTCGAGCTACGCGACGCAATTGTCCGTTCTCGTGCGCGATGCCACCAACCGCCCGCTACCCGGTATCGCCGTTACGTTCACTGCGCCCGCATCCGGCGCTTCGGGTATTTTCGCGGGCGGTCAGACGACCGCACGCGTGCAGGCCGATGCGCTGGGCATTGCAATCGCGCCGATGCTGACAGCGAACGCAACGGCGGGATCGTTCGCGATTTCCGCGGCAGCGGGTGTCGCCTCCAGTGATTTCGCACTGACCAATGTCGGCGGCAGCATGCCGCCGGCGTTTACGAGCAGTCCGCCGCCGGGTGGTCAGGCCGGCGTGACGTATTCGTTCAGCGTGCGCGCGTCTGGACTTCCACCACCGACCTATGCGCTGACCGCCGGCAACCTGCCGCCGGGATTGGGCTTGAACGCAACGAGTGGACTGATCAGCGGCGCGCCATCGAGTGCTGAAACCTATGCCGGCACCATCATGGCCAGCAACGGCAATGATCCGCCGGCGACCCAGCCGTTTTCAATGATCATCGCCCAGCTGGCGCAAACCATTAATTTCGGCGCGATGGCCAACCGTGCACTGGGTACGCCGCCGTTTGCCTTGAGCCCGAGCTCGTCGTCGGGGCTGGCAGTGACGCTCAGTTCGCTGACGGCGTCGGTATGCACCGTTGCCGGCAACCTTGTTACGCTGGTCGCGGTCGGCAACTGCACGATTCGAGCGGCGCAGAGTGGGAATGCTTCCTATGCGCCCGCACCCAACGTCGACCAGAGTTTCGCCATCACCGGTGCGCTGCTCGCTCAGACGATCAATTTCCCGGCGTTGGCCAACCGGCAGTTGGGGACGCTGCCGCTCGGGCTCTACGCGACGGCCTCGTCCGGGTTGACCGTCGCGTTCACGTCATTGACGCCCGCATATTGCACTCTGGTCAACAACAGCGTGGTATTGCTGGCGGTCGGAACGTGCACCATCCGCGCCTCGCAGCCTGGCAACCCTACCTACGCGGCCGCAGCTAACGTCGACCAGAGTTTCTCGGTGCTCTCAAACCTGGCCGCCCAAACCGTCACGTTCGGCGCGCTGGCCAACAGGAACCTGGGTACGCTGCCTTTCAACGTCAGCGCATCGTCGAGCTCCGCCTTGCCGGTGGCGTTTTCTTCGTTGACGACGGCAACATGTACCGTTTCCGGCAACACCGTCACGCTGGTCGCAGCGGGCGCGTGCACCATCAGGGCAGCGCAGGCTGGCAATGTTACCTACGCGGCGGCGCCCAACGTCGACCAGAGTTTCGTCGTCTCCGCGCAGGCGAGCCAGGTCATCAGCTTCGCCGCACCGCCGAACCGGGCATTCGGCGCGCCGCCTTCGGTGCTGAGCGCGATCAGTACCTCGGGGCTCGCGGTCGGCTTCGCGTCGCAGTCGCCGACCGTCTGCATTGTCAATGGCACGACCGTGACCGTGATTGCGGTGGGTGCGTGCACGATTCGCGCCTCGCAGAGTGGTAACAGCGCCTATCTGCCCGCGCCCAATGTGGACAGGACGTTCACCGTAAATGCCGCCGCGCAAGGCATCAACTTCCCGACCGTGCCTTCGCGGGCGCTGGATAGCGGCCCGTTCGAGATGCGGGCAAGTGCGTCGTCCGGATTGGCCGTCAGTTACGCGGCAGTCACGTCCGCAATATGCAAGGTCAACGATCAATGGCTCGCGCCGCTTGCCGTCGGTACCTGCACGGTTCGCGCCAGCCAGGCCGGCAACGCCAATTACTTCGCGGCACCCAGCGTGGATCAGACCATCAGCGTGGTCGCAGCCAGCCAGTCGTTGCTCTTTGCGCAGCCCGCGCCGCAGTCGCTGCTGCGTCCGCAATTCGAACCGCACGCAAGCGCGTCGTCGGGCCTGCCGGTGACTTTCTCCTCGCTCACGCCGCCGACGTGCACGATCAGCGGCGGCGTCGCCACGATGATCGCCGCCGGCACTTGCACGTTGCGCGCAACCCAGGCCGGCAATGCGACATTCGCGGCCGTGACGGGAGACCGTAGTTTCCAGGTATCGACCGGCGCGGTCGCGAGCACCGATCCGGTTCCGGCCGGACCGATGCTCGAGTACTCCACCATTCTCGGCGGCTTCAATTCCGGCGGCACTGGCGACAAGGCGTTCGATGTCGTCGTTGCGCCCGACGGCAGCGCGTATGTCGGAGGATCGGTCGCAGGAACGTACTTTCCCGGCATCAGCGCCGCGACCTTTGCCAACGGCGGGCTCGACCTGCTCTACGTCGCCAAGCTCAACCCCGACCTTGGGCGGATCGACATCGCGACGGTTGTCGGCGCGCGTTCCGCCGACATGACCGGCACCGGCGTCATGCCCTATGTCGGCCCCGATCAGGTCGAGGCGCTGGCAATAAGCCCGAACGGGGTGGTGTATGCCGCCGCGTACGCCAACAGCACGAATTATCCATTGACCGGTGGAACTTACCTGCGCACCGGCGCAAAACTCATCCATCGCGTTGGCGCCGACGGCGCGGTGCAGCCATTGTCCCCTATCGTCGATCCGGCCGTGCGAACGATACGCGCACTTGCTGTCGATGCTGCGGGTGGAATCTACATTACGGGTGTCGCCGGGCCAGGACTGGCCACAACGCCGAATGCCGCCATCGCCGCATCAAGTGCCATGGTCGGCGGTCCTTATCTCATCAAGTTTGCCGCCGGCAGCGGTGCGATTGCTTACGCAACCTATCTTTCCGTTGGCGGAAGCCGCAACAGCATTGCGCCGGATCCACACCGGTCGCTGATCGACAACGCCACAACTGCGTACGCCCTGGCAGTGGACTCGGCAGGCAACGCCTATGTCGCAGGTCAGGCGGGGGCGAGTGACTTTCCGGCGACGCCTGGTGCGCCGGACACCACCGACTCACAGAATCGCGATGCCTTCGTCGCCAAGGTCAATCCGATTGGGTCCGCGTTGCTGTGGACTGCACGGTTGGGCGGTTCGGACGCAGAGCGCGCGACGAGCATTGCACTGGCGCCCGACGGCGGCGTAGTCGTCGGCGGCAAGACGGCAACGCTGACGCTGAACAGCGTCGGCACCGTCTTCCAGACAGGGTTGCTCTACAACATGCATCCTGACGATCGCGAGATCGGCTTCGTTGCCAAACTCGCGCCGGACGGCAGTCGCTGGCTGTTCGTCATCCCGATCGGCAGCGCGGGGGGCAATCTGGTGCGCGATGCCTACGACCAAGATCCATCGCCGGTCAGGGTCGCGTTGGACTTGAGCGGCGCGATCCTTGTCGCGGGCAACACGGCAGTCGATCGCGAGCTGCCTGTGGGCAGTTGGTCCTGGGGCGACCTCGAACCGACGCCTATCCAGTCGCCGGGCTACTACAACAGCGCCGCGCCGACCGAGCGCAACGCTCCCGCGTCGATCTATCGCCGTGGCGGCGCTTTTCTGATGAAGATGACGCCCGATGGCAGGGACCTGGTGTATTCGGTCATCGTCAATTCCGGACGGGCGACCGGACTTGCCGTCGATGCCTATGGCGCAGCTTACGTCGCTGGCTTCGGTGCGGGCGCCCCTCAGGTCAACGCCGCGCAGGCATCGCCGGGCAAAGTGTTTGTCGCCAAGGTCCTGAGCCAGAGCGCGCCGTTGTCAATGACGGCGGCGCCGAACCCCAGCGTGTCCGGCGCAGGAGTAACGCTGACTGCAAGCCTGGCCGATCGCCGCTACAGCGGGTCGATCGAATTTCGCGACGGCGGCCAAGTGCTTGCTGCGGTGCCGTTGGTCAATGGAGCTGCCGCCTATACCACAGCGCTTGGTATTGGAATCCATCGGGTGATCGCGACGTTTGTCGGCGCCGGCCCATTCAATGGGATGCAAGCGCCTGAAGTCATTCAGGTCGTCAATCAACAAGGGACCGGGCCGTAGCCGTGAAGCTCCTTGTCATCATTTCCTGGGCTCTGCTTGCGCTGTCGCTGCCGTTCGCCGGAGCGGCCGCCGATCGGGTGGTGCCACAGTCCGTGCCGACCATAGCCCTGACGTCGCCACCTGCGAATGCGCTCATCGCGGGAGACCTGACCCCCACGATTCTGTTAAGCGCAGATGCTTCCAGCGCCGACTATCCAATCGCTCACGTTGTTTTCTACATGTGTGAGACCAGGGCAGGGACGTGCTACAGCTCCAGCGAGATCGTTGCGGACATTGCATCTCCACCGTATGAATATCAATGGACGCCGGCGCGTTTTCCGTCACAGACAGTGCTCAATCGGACGTATCAGACCTGGGCCGTGGCGGTGAATTCGGTAGGCCAGGCTCAAACGTCGAGCTTCGTGCCCTTCACCGTGATTCAGCCGCCTCCGCCTCCGTCGGTCAGCCTTGTAGTACCCGGTCAGGAGTCCGGATATGTAAGTCCGGCTGCACCAGTGCTGCTGGCGACCGCCGTCGCCGGCGACACGCTGCCGCCGTCGACCATCGCACGAGTGGATTTTCTGGACGGGTCCACCGCGATCGGGTCTGTCGCTGCGTCTAACAGCGTCCCCACCGGCTATGCGTTCACATGGCAGAACGCGCCTTATGGCATTCACCTTGTCTCGGCACGGGCGATCGACTCGCTTGGCTATTCCACGACGTCCAGACAGGTGACCGTCTACATCGTCGACCCGGATCCGCCACCACAGGTGACATTGACCTCGCCTCTAACTGGGCAGATATTTGTGCCATCCAACAATGTGCCGCTCGCGGCAACGGCGATGAGCAGCCTGGGTGCGATTCAGCGCGTCGAGTTCGTGACCAGCGATCTGCTGATCGGCACGTCGTTCAGCCCGCCGTATGCGTTGAGCTGGAGCAACCCGCCGGCGGGCACGTTCGCGGTTGTCGCGAAAGCCTATGACGACATCGGGATCGCGGCGGCTTCGGCTGCGGCTTATATCCAGGTGCTGCCGAGTGCGCGCTCCCCGGTGGTCGTGATGACCGCGCCCGCACCTGGTGCCGGTTTTGCGTCGGGGGCGCCATTAGTTTTGGCGGCGACCGCGTTGGCGCCAGACGGAAGCATAGGTCGGGTCGATTTCTTTGCTGGGAGCACGTTGCTCGGCAGTACTGCAACGTCACCCTACGCAATCACGTGGGCCAATCCTGCGTCAGGACCACAGGCGTTGGTGGCGAAAGCGGTCGATCTGCAGGGCAACGTAGGCACCTCGGCCGCGGTTTCCATCCAAGGCGTCAACAACAGTCCACCAACCGTCACGCTGACCAGCCCAGTGACGGGCAGCCAGTTCTCCGCGCCGGCGACGATTGCACTTGCTGCGACTGCAAACGATAGCGATGGTTCGGTGGCGAAGGTTGAGTTCTACGCGGGCACGACCAAGGTTGCGAGTGCGACGGCTGCGCCGTTCAATGCGAGTTGGACCAATGTCGCAGCCGGCAGCTACGCGTTGACGGCAATCGCGACCGACAATCTTGGCGCGACGACGACGTCGGTCGCTGTGCCAATAGCTGTCAACGCGTTAGCACCGTCGGTCAGTCTTTCCACGCCGCCATCCGGGGCGACCTACGCGCCCGGCCAATCGATCGTGCTGAGCGCGTCAGCCAGCGCTCCTCAACGCAACATCGGTCGAGTCGAGTTCTACAGTGACGGAGTGCTGATCAGCAGCGCGCAAGTGACAGGAGGGCCGTCGGCGATAAACGTCAATTCGACATGGACCAGTGCCGCAAGCGGACCCCACGTCCTCGCGGCCAAGGTATTTACCACCGATGGGGCAAGCGCAATGTCGCCGAGCGTCACCATCACGGTGAGCGACCTGGCGGTCAACCTCACAGAGCCATTTTTAGGAGAAATCTATCAAGCGCCGGGGCAGATCCGCATCACCGCGAATCCGAGCGAGACTGGAGGCAGCGTCGCCCAGGTCAATTTCTACGGAGACGGCGTGCTGCTCGGCAGCCGGACTTCGGCACCGTACAGCTTCCTGTGGAGTCCGGTGGCGACCGGCGCACACACCGTCAGCGTGCAGGTGCGCGACAGCGCGGGTCTCACGGCGAGTTCTGGGACGGTCGCCGTGGCGGTGGTCACTGCGCCTACTCTCCAGGTGGATGCAGGCATCGATGGCAGTTTGGTCGCGGATGACAATGCCTCGATTAGCGGTAGCGTGCAGGCGCCGCCGAACGCGGCCGTGACGGTCAACGGGCGCCTGGTCACACTCGATAGTTCCGGCCACTTCTTCATCGACGGCTTGCTCCTGGAGCCAGGTGCCAACACGATCACGCTAGGCTTGACCATCCAGCAGGGCACGCCAGCCACTAAGACAATCACGCTTAATCGCACCAGCAGCAAGCCGTTCCAGGTCAGTATCGACCGTCAAGAAGGTATTGCGCCCTTCGACGCAGTCTTGACCATTACCAACCGCGGTGGGACAGCGTTCCAACGCATCGAGATCGACGGCAACGGCGATGGCATGCCCGAAGTCACGTTGACGTCATTGCCGAACAATACCAAGGACGTCGCGTTTCACATTAACACTCCCGGCCTGTATGTGCTGAGCGTCAAGGTGTTCGATGCGAGCAACACGGTGATTTACAGCGCAAATCGGCGGGTCTTCGCCTGGGATCCCAATAGCTTCGCCTGGCGCACGCTCGGCGTATACACCGGCATGCTCGATCGACTCCGGACGGGTGACATCGACGCAGCTCTGACGGCGGTTACAAGCACAAGCGTCGACCGGTACCGCGAAATTTTTACGACACTCGCAGGTGATCTAGCCACAATTGTTGATCAGCTAGGTACGATCAAGAATGTGATCGTCTCTGAAGAACTCATGCAGATCATGGTCGTGCGGCCCGGAACCGGCACGGCGCAGTCGTTTACCATCAACATGCTTCGTGGCGAGGATGGTATCTGGCGCATCGAAGGGATGTAGTCGGGCTACGTAATGACAGTAACCTAGGGGTGACGGGTTGCGCAAAGCGGTCAAGATTCGAATGTGGTCCGTGATTCTCGTCGCGTTGGCTGGATTGCTGGTGGTGCTCGACATCACTGATGGGGGGCCTAATTTGAGACCACTGACTGGCGGGCCGGTGCACGGAGTGGTGATCGATGTCAAGAGCAATCGACCGTTGACTGAAGCCACGGTAGTGGTGAAGTGGATTGGGCATGTGAGCAGCGACCATGGGCCGAGCTATCCTTGTTACTACGTCGCGCTCGCGCAGACCGACAACGAAGGCAAATTCACCGTGCCGGCGTGGCAACTCAAGATAAGAGGTGGCGCGGACGAAGGTTTGCTTAGGTGGGTCGATACCAAAAGCATTCAGAAGCCTTTGGAAATAGCGGCCTACAAGCGAGACTACTTCATCGATCGCGGACCAGAGCCATTTGCCAAAGATGTAAATGTGCTGTTGAAGATGGAGCCATCTGTTGGGACGGTACAGGCGCGACTGGCCTATCTTGTCGCGGACCTTCATCAGCAGACCCTGTGTGGGGCCGACAATAAAAAATTAATACCGGTCTATCAGGCCGCCTACGAAGAGGGCAACGCCATCGCGACGTCGGACGAGGAATTGAAACTCGTCGATTCGCTGCTTACCACGCTCGAAAGTGCGCAGTACGGCAACAGCGTGGCACTGGATCGAAAGGGACAGCGCCGCTTACTGCAGACACGGACGCTGCCTAGCGAGAGGTCAAAATGAGGCAAATACCAAGAGTCGTCGTGCTGCTTCTTGCATCCTTGCTATCAAACGCAAGTCCAGGTTACGAGCTGGCAACACACGGCCTCTTGACGTACAAGGCATATGCCCAGTCGCGGTTGCAAGCGGGATCGCCTTTGCGCAAGGACTTGGGTTTGGAAGTGTACCTGGCAGATGCGGTGGCATCCGAGAAGCCTTTTGGTGACAAGTACTTTGATTCGGCGGGGACGGACGCGCGGCATTGGACGGCAAACACTTTCGGGAGAGACGGTCAGCCATTTGATACGACAAGAATGGTTGAAATAAAGCGCGGTGACAACTCGGTCGAGTTCGCGCCGATTGGCGATAACCTCCGCCTGCCTGGCTGGCTTATGCGCGGCGCGATCCGTGAAGACGACTCAACGCCAATCGCCGGTTTTTTCCAAGACCCGCCTAACCCACAAGATGATCCGTTTGGCGGAGTGAAACGGCCATTGAACCACTTTTACGACCCCGTCAAGAACAAGGGGCTCTCTCTTGGAGTCGCCGCGCCCGCCTGGGCACTTGGAGTCTCTTTCGACGACATGTTTGCTGCGACGCCGGCAGAGGATGCGACACGGCGCAATCACTTTTCGGTCTACGACGCACGCGAGACGATGTATCGCGCCCTGACCGGACGAAGCAAGGCCGGCACGCCCGTTGCCAGCGACGAAGCGACGCGCAGAGCCTATTGGGCAACCACCTTCCGAGCGTTGGGAGATCTGGCGCACATGATCCAGGACATGGCGCAGCCGCAGCACACGCGCAACGAGGCTCATAACGGCTTGGGCGGAACGGTTATGGAAACGTTTTTTTCCGGTCATGCCAGCGTCTATGAGTTCTACATCGAGGCGCGGGCGAAAAGAACGCCAAGCTTTGAGGTGGACATCGGATCGACACTGCAGCCGGTGCCGATTGCGGTCGCCCGTCCGTTACGGACCAACGGCTACGACACCCCGCGCTTCAATCGTTACAGTGACTATTTCAGCACCGCACAAGCGGTGGGGGTCGCCAATGGTACCGGCCTGGCTGACTACAGCAACCGCGGCTTCTTCACGGCCGGCAAGAATCTGCTTAATAGCGATTACGACCTGCCGAATCCGCACCCTTCGGCGCATCCAACCACGGTCGTGTCGGCCGTCGGCTGGGACGGCGTAGCGTTGCCGGGCGACTTCAAGCTGACGCTGTATAGGGGTAGTGTCTCGGACACAGTCAATCCAGCGGCGACCGTGACCGACGTGCCCTTGGTCACGGTAGGTGTATGGGACCAGTTCCTGCAATCTCGGGGGAAGTTGTCGGCGACGATGAACTACATCAACTACGATGCGAATGCCGACCTTCTCATTCCCCGCGCGGTCGCCTACACCACCGGATTGATCGACTATTTCTTCCGTGGGCAGATGGAGATCTCCCTGCCTGATGACGGCGTTTACGGAGTTATCGATCACGCGGTCGAGACTGAGGCATACACTCAAGGCTTTCGCAGGATCAAACTGAAACTGAAGAACACAACCCTCCCGATCGTGCCTTCGGCGGGACCGACGGCGGGCGAGACAATTGCCCAGAACATGTCAGGCGACCTGGTCGCCGTCGTCAAATTCCACCTAAACGCATGCTATCGACGGAATCTGAGCGGCGAATTTGGCTCGCAGGAAGTCAGATCGACACTGGGTGATCTTGAGTTTGAGAGTCCTGATCCACCACCGGGAGGTTGTCGGATTCGTGAGGAAAAAATCGTCGTTTCGACGCCGAAGATAGGAGTCTCATTGTCTGCTGGAGTCGCCGATACGACGCCTTTAACTTTCGAATTTCCGACACCTATACCGGTCAACGCCGTCGACGTGTATCTGCAGGTCGTCTTCCGTGGAGTGCTAGGCGCGGAGCAGGATGCCGTTGTTGTGGCGACGAAAGATATTTCCGAACCGACCCAACTGACGCTGGTGAATGTCACCGATTATCTGTTTTGCTACAACGACAACTGGTATTACAAGAACGAGGATGGGTCGCTCCCCTCCAGCATCCCGGAGCAGTTCAGAAGCGCGCTGCGGGCACAGCCGTACACAGCGTCGCGGGTCGCATTTGGCGCCAATGCTGGGGACATTGACGCCAGTGGACTGAGTAAGCCGCTGGTGGTCGTCAATGATCTACCGCCGGGGCAGTTCGCACGGTTTGCGGTGTTGACCGAACGCGATGTGGCCTTTAACGACGAAATCGACGGTTTTTATACACCGGAGCCGCCCCCGTACAAGCTGCATTATCCGGCCGGCAATCAACTCACGGTTCAAGGCACCGATTTGCCAGGAGACCCATATCGCTTGGCTCGGCAATGGGAGGAAATCGGTAGTTTCCGCAACACGCGTTACCGAGGCTTGTTGATCGGATTCGCGTACGCGGGAACCGGCGACTGTTACATCCGGCCCCCGCCCGTCGCGCCAGCGCTGCCGTGGAAGCCGTTCCCCCCCGAACCGGGGTATGCGGCAGTGCCGTCGATTAAGCCGGTAACGGTAAACTTCAATTGACCGCGCAATCCGTTGCGGATTGCTGCTCATCCCCGTGCTGTCTGACGTCAATAACGTTGCCGTCATAGGCGCACGCACTCCCAAGGCAGTGCAACGTGCCGCAGTGACTACGTCGTCGGGCGACCGACTGCGACTGAATGGTGGACATGTCTTATTGGCGTTTCCTGCGTGCCTGGTGGGCAGAAGGCTTGTGCTTGAGGCGCAACTACCCACCCTCGCGCGTCCGCAACCTCCGCGCTCCATATTAAACCGCACATAACGGTCTTCGAACTGAACGGGGTGTCAGTTCGCTAGCAATGAAGCATCGCCCGTGAAGGCGGTGGCGACGACCCGGCCCGTCAGATTATTCGCGCTCCTGCAACCGCATCTGCCGCGCTGCCTCCTCGAAGCGCGCATCGTCAATCTCCCTCATCACACCCTCCAGATCGACGGCCACTTCACTTCGCTCGAAGCGACCGGTAAGCTCTATATCCGGCTGCAGCGCCCCCGAATCGTAGAGCGCCCAGATCTCCATGCCATAGTTCGTCGCCAGCAACTCCGGCGCAAACCTCCCAAAGTACCTCCGCAAATTATCCACATCCCGCACCAGCATCCGCGGCGAATGATTGTTGCCCGCCGCATCCACCGCCTGCGGCAGATCGATGATCACCGGCCCGTCCGCGCCCAGCAGAATATTGAATTCGGAAAGATCGCCATGAACGATCCCGGCGCAAAGCATCCGCACCACTTCGCGGATCAACCGATCATGCAGCTCCATCGCCACTTCTGAAGTCATCTCCACGTCGTTCAGGCGCGGCGCAGCGTTGCCTTCCTCATCGACAACCAGTTCCATCACCAGCACGCCGGAATGAAAGTTGTACGGCTTGGGCACGCGCACGCCCGCCCCGGCGAGCCGATATAGCGCACTCACTTCCGCACTCTGCCAGGCCTTCTCCTGCGACTCGCGCCCGAAGCGTGTACCCTTGGCCATCGCCCGCGCCTGGCGAGTGTTCTTGGTCTTGCGGTTCTCGGTGTAGTCGACGGCTTGGCGGAAGGCGCGCTTGTCGGCGTCCTTGTAGACCTTGGCGCAACGCGTCTCGGTGCCGCAGCGCACCACGAACACCATCGCTTCCTTGCCGCTCATGAGTTGACGCACCACCGAGTCGATGACGCCATCGTCGACCAGCGGCAGCAGCCGTTTGGGGATTTTCATGCGCGCCAATATACCCGACTACCCTTTGACCGGTGGACTTCTGGAATGAATCTGGTCAAAAGGATGTTTGCACGC
>JBDTLK010000062.1:0-17540 GCA_039934835.1 Edaphobacterium sp. (SeqCode)
CCGCGCAGCCCCGGCAGCGTGATGTACCAGAATTTTGCAAGGGCGCTGGTGCCGTCGATGTCGGCGGCTTCGTACAGCTCTTCGGGGATCGCCTGCAGCCCCGCAAGCAGCATCACCATGAAAAAAGGAAACGCGCGCCAGACGTTCATCGCGGTGACCGACAGCAGCGACGTCTCCGGGCTGCCCAGCCAGTTCAGAGTGTTGCCCGGATCGAGGATGCCCACTGCCATGAGCACGCCGTTGGCGACCCCAAACGGACTGAGCATCAGCACCCAGATCATGCCGGCAACCGTCGGCGCGAGCAGCCAAGGGATGATCAGCAGCCCGCGCGTCAGATTGCGGAAGCGCGTATTGATGCCGGTGTTGAGCAGGAGCGCTAGACCCAGCCCTATGACCAGATGCATGGTCACGCTGCCGGCGGTGAACAGGATCGTCTGCCAGAGGACTCTCCAGAATAGTGCGGTCGACAGGAGTTGCGCGTAATTGTCGAAGCCAACCCACGTTTCCTTCTGCAGGCTGACCTCGTGAAAGCTCATCCGGATGACCTGGACGAGCGGGTACACCATGAGCAGGCCCAGGACGAGCAGCGCAGGCCAAAGGAAGGCATACGCCTGGATTTCCTGGCGATAGCGGCGGCGAAACATCGTGGCTCTAGACATATCCGAACACGGGAATGCGCCGGCCTCCCAAGGTCATTCGGGCGGCCGGCGCCTATGCGACGTTGCAGCGAGCGGTGCTCAGCAGTGCTTCCTGGGCGCTACTTGGTGCTGGCGAGGATCTTGTCCCACTCGATCGCGGCGTCGTCGAGCGCCTGTTTCGCGCTCTTCTTGCCCTGCACGACGTTCTGCACCTCGGTGGTCATGATCTTGTTCATCTGCACGGCGTTGGGCATGCCGAGGAACGGCGAGCGCGCATTGGGCAATGCCATCTGGCGGGAGAAGGCCTGGAACAGCGGCTTCTCCTTGAACCAGGCCTGGTCGGCGACATCGCGGCGCGCGGGGAAGCCGCCCGTGTTCTTGGACCAGAACTCGATGCCTGCGGGACCGGACATCCAGCGCACGAATTTCCACGCGGCCTCCTTGTTCTGCGCCTGCGTGGTCACCGTGTTGAGCGAGCCGCGCACCATCGTGCCGGTGGTCATTCCAGCCGGCAGCGTGGTGATGTCGTACTTGAGATTCGGGTTGAGCTGCTTCTGGATGGCGATGCCCCAGGGACCCTCGAACATCATCGCGACGTTGCCGGCGGCGAAGTTGGCACGCTTCTCCTTCTCGCCGTTGCTGAGCACACCGGGCACCGCCACCTTGTCCTTGTTGACCAGGCTCACGTAGTACTCGATCGCCTTGACCCCCGCGGGGCTGTTGAACGCCGCCCGGTTGGTCTTTTCATCGATCAGCGTGCCGCCCGCCTGCAGTATCAGCGGGTAGATGTCGTAGGTCATGTTCGTCGGCGGCTCCGCCGCCAGTGTGGCCGTGGTGGCGAAGACCTTTTTCTCCGGATTGGTCACCTTCCGCGCGACTTCCACGTACTCGTCCCAGGTCTTGGGGGGTCCGGCGATGCCCGCGTTCTTGAGGATCTCGGTGTTGTAGAACATCGCCACCGCGCCGCTTTCGATCGGCAGGTAATACTGCTTGCCGCGCCACTTCTGGTGGAAGGTGACCGGGATATTCTCCATGAAGGACTTGGGTTCCTTGGCGATCCAGTCATCCAGCGGTTCGAGCATGCCGAGGTCGGCGAACTCCGCCACCCAATCGACCTGGACGAGCAGAACGTCGGGCAGCTTCTTCGCCTGGAACAACACGACAGCCTTGTCGTGAAAGCCGCTAAACGGCGAATCCACCAGTGTCAGCGTGACGTCGGGATTGTCCTTTTCGAAGGCGGCCTTGAATTCCGCCATCGTCTTTTCGCCGACCTCCGTCGACTTCCACTGCGACCAGCGAACCTCGGTGGGCGCCGCTGTTGCAGTGGCTGCGAACGCCAGCGCGCAAAGGCTGCCCAGCACAGACCTGCAGACCTGACTTGCCTTGGACCGATTCATATTGTCCTCCTCCTTATTGTGGCCACTTTGGCTGCGGCTTGCGCAATCAAGCCGCGAGCTCGCGCGAGCACCGCCGGCATCGGCACCGGCACGACCTCGGCGGTCGTGTGCTTCGCCACGAGCTCCTCGGTCGCGCCAACGTTCATGCGGACGAACATGTCGCCGAACATTTCCTCCAGCGACGTCATGATGTCTTTCTGGATGTCGGCGGGCAGATTCCAGAACCGCTCTTTCATGCCGGCCCACGCCTTCTTGCGCAGGTTGTAGACGAACTGCGCGTCGGTCTCGTCGGGTGCGCGCTCGTGCGCGTGTTTGGCGAAGACATACGCCCGGATCTCGTCCTTGACCGCCTGCGGCAGGCGCGGATGGTCGAAGATCAGGTTGTTGAAGCCGAGCGCGAGGTGGATCTCTACCGTCCCGGTCTCCGGGAACCGCGACAGCTGTTCGCGGGGCAGCGTCGATGCGCCATGTTGCACGACGCCGGAGATTCGATACTCGTCGCGACACACGCGGGCGATGTCGCGCAGGGTGTCGTAGCCGACGTTGATGGGCGCAAGACTGCCGTCGGGCAATACCTTGCCGCCGTGGTAGGTCCCCGAATTCACGCTGACCTTAGACACGCCGATGACGCCCTTGCCGCCCGCGGCAAGCGCCTGCGGATAGGTGACCATGAACGCGCGCAACTCTTCCGGGGTCGTATTGTGATGCCCGACCTCGCCGATCTCCGCGCCTACCGAGATCGTGACTCCAGGCGGCTCGAGTTCGCGCACCAGGCGCGTGAATCTTGCCGTGAGTTCGGCGTTCAGGCGCTGCTGGTCGACGACGGTCGGCAGCGAGAGATCGACGACTGTCGACGCGTCGATGTCGACGTTTAAGAAGCTGGCGGAGATCTGCGTCCGGATCACGTCGGTAAGCCGCTGAACCTCGGCTTGAGGATCCTCGAGATAGGCCTTCGCATTGACCTGATCGTGATCGGCCTGCAGGAACACCGGCCCGTTGTGGCCCTCGCGCATCGCGGCGGCAAGGACGGCAGCCGTGTACTCGGCGGGTGGCTGCGCCGCGTAGATGGCCTCGCCAACTGCCTGCTCGAAGATGAGCAGGCTGGCGCCAATTTTCCCGGCGGCGCGAAACGCCGCGCGGCAGGTGTGATACGTCCACCCGCGAAGATTCAGCGCGGGCACCGTGCGGTCCGACCATTTCCCTTCGCCGCGCGCGACGTAGAGGCCTTGGATCGAGGCGGGAATTACGCCCGCGGCATGCGCCGCCTCGCGGATCGCCCAGATCGCGGCGGTCCGCACGTCGGGCTCGCCCAGCGTGGCGGCGCGCGCCCAGCGATCCAGCACCTCGGCCCCCGGCCTCGCCCCCTTTGGCAGGCGCAGGTCCGGACCGTTCGACAGGCCCAAGCGTTGAAGATCGGCAACTACATCATCGAGCGTCGTGCGGTCCATGGGGCGAGCCTCGCGGGTTGGGTGATGCGGTTCGACCCGAGCTGTTCGCGCCGACCCGCACCGCAACGAATGAATCGTGAATGGCAAGTATACAAGCAGGCCGCGATATTCCGCCGCAGGAAGTGCAGTATTTCCGAATGGTCAGTCGCGGTCAACGTTGCCCCGCCACGCCCGCTGCACGCTTCGGGGATCAGGCTATCTGAGCGGATTGCCCTAGCGCCAACGGCAACGAGAACGTGAAGGTCGAACCCTTCCCCAATTGACTCTCAACCCAGATCCTGCCGCCGTGGAGTTCGATGAACTTTCGCGAGATCGCAAGTCCCAAGCCAGTGCCCTCGCGCTTCTTGGCCGCCGCACCGACCTGCTTGAACTCCTCGAACACCGCCTCCTGATCCTCGGGCGCGATGCCCACGCCGGTGTCGGTCACGGCGACCTCCGCCATGCTGTCGCGCGTCGTGACACGCACGTCGACGTGGCCACCTTCAGGAGTGAACTTCAGCGCGTTTGACAGCAGATTCAACAATACCTGTTTCACTTTACGTTCGTCCGCACGAACCGTTCCGACCCGCTCGTCGACGGTTCTATCCAACCTGATGCCGTGTCGGCTCGCGCGCTCGCGCACGAGCGTCAGCGCATTTTCCACGGCCTTCGGCAACTCGAAGTCGGTGAATTCGAGCTCCATCCGTCCGGCTTCGATCTTGGACAGGTCGAGGATGTCGTTGATGAGATCCAGGAGATGGCGACCCGATTCCAGTATGTCGCCGACGTACTCCTCCTGCTTGGCGTTGATTTCCCCGAACAATTTCTCGGAGAGGACCTCCGAGAAACCGATGATCGCGTTGAGCGGGGTGCGCAGCTCGTGCGACATGTTGGCCAGGAATTCGCTCTTGTGGCGGCTCGCCGTCTCGAGCTCGCGGCTTTTCGCCTCGATTTCCCGGAACAGGCGTGCGTTCTGGATGGCGAGGGCAGATTGGGACGCGAAGGTTTTCAGGAGTTCGATCACTTGCGGCGAAAATTCACCGGCACTCTTGCGATTCACCACCAGTCCGCCCAGCAGGTGATCCTCGCGAAGCAAAGGCACCGCAAGCATCGCCCGGTAGCCCATGCGAATGAGAATCTCCCGGACTCGACTCTGATAACTACGATCACGGAGGACATCGTGAACTTCCACCGGTTCGCCGCTTACCGCCATGCGACCCAACGCGCCTTCTCCCTTGCGAATCGGCTTGTTCCGCAGGGTCTCGATCAATTCTTCGGAATATTTGTCCGCGGTGTGCAGGTAGAACAGCTCTCGCTCCGCGTCGTACTCGTAGACAGCGCCGCCGTCCATGCCGGCAAGCTGCGTCGCACGGGTGACGATGGTGGACAACACGGTTTCGAGGTCCAGCGTCGAGCTGACTGCCTGACCGACCTCACTCAGCGCCTTGAGTTCGCCCACCGACCGCGTCAATTGCTTAGTCCGCGCCTCCAGTTCGGTGAATAGCCGCACGTTCTCGATCGCGATCGCCGCCTGATCGGCGAAGATCTCGACCAGTTCAATCTCTTTCTCGCTGAACGGATCAACCTTGTTGCGCCAGCTCGTGATGACGCCAACGACCCTCTCGTCACGCAGCATCGGCACCGACAGTACCGTGCGGTAACTCTGCAGCGTCTGTGCATCGAGATGCTCATAATCCGGTTCTTCGAGCACGTCGTGAATATGGACGGTCCGCCGATCCAGCGTCGCGCGGCCGGATACCGAGCCGCGCCCCGGGCGCATCGGATGCCGGATCCAGTAGTCATTGAACCCGAGCGTGACTTCATACCGCGACACCGGCTTGAGTACTTCACCGTCGAACTGAAAAATCAGGCTGTGTTCGGCACCGCAGAGCGCGACTGCGCTGCGGACGATGGCGTCGAACACTGGTTGCACGTCGGTCTGCGAATTGCTGATGACGCGCAGTATGTCGCTGGTCGCGGTCTGCTGGTCCAGCGCAATGCTCAAGTCCCGGTTACGGACGTCGAGTTCCCTGAATAGGCGAACGTTCTCGATGGCGATGACCGCCTGGTCGGCGAACGTCTTCAATAGCTCGACCTGCGTATCGGCGAATAACCCCGGCGTCGTTCGCGCTACAAAGATTGCCCCGACGACCTGGTCCTCGCGCAGCATCGGCACCCCCAGGCAGCATCGGAATCGTGCCGCCCGTGCCGCGCCCTTGGTCTCGTAGAGCGGGTCGGCGAGCACGTCAGGGATATGGATGACTGCGCGACTGCGAACGGTGCGCGCGGTCACTGTCTCGGCGCTCAAGCGCATGGGAAACTCGAGCTTGACCGCCTCGCTGCCTGCAGCGTCCATTCCGTGCAGCGCCACCAGCTTGATCATCTCGCCGTCGAGCGTCGAAACGAGGCTGAGGTCGGCTTGGCACAACTTCTCCGCGCGCGCGCCGATGATCTCGAACACCGGCTGGACATCGGTAGGCGAACCGCTGATGACGCGCAGGATGTCGCTGGTCGCTGTCTGCTGCTCGAGTGCCTCGGTGATTTCGCGGTTGCGCGTCTGCAGCTCGGAGAACAGCCGCGCATTCTCGATGGCGATCACCGCCTGGTCGGCGAAGGTCTGCAGCAACGCGATCTGCTTATCCGAGAAAGGTCCGGGCTCGGGTCTGCCAGCGACGATGGCGCCAATGGGAGTCCCATCGCGCAGCAGCGGTACCGCGAGGACGCTGCGAAAGCCGGCACCGATTGCGGCGGCCTTTATTACGTACTCGGGGTCTTCGAGCACATCGTGGACGGCGACAATGCTGCGATCCATGATCGCCCGCGGGCCCGCATGGTCGCGGCTCGCCGGGCTCGGGTAGACATTGCGGATGCGCTCGGCGCCTTCGGGATCGACGACGGCCAGCGCCGCGATATGCATCAGCGTCCCGTCGAAAGTGAGGACGTTGGCCGAGCCGGCTCGGCACAGTTTGAGCGTGGCTGCGGCAATCGTCTCGAAGACGGGCTGCACATCGGTCTGCGACTGGCTGATCACGCGCAGGATGTCGCTCGTCGCTGTCTGCTGCTCAAGCGCCTCGGTAATATCGCAATTGCGGGCTTCCAGTTCGGTGAAGAGGCGGACATTTTCAATGGCGATGACGGCCTGGTCAGCGAAGGTCTTCAACAACTCTACCTGGGAATCTGTGAATGACCCGGGTGAGGCTCTTCCGACAAAAATCGCGCCGATGACGCGCTTATCTCGGATGATCGGCACGCCAAGTCCGGCGCGATAATGCGCGGCCCGCGCGAAGTCCTTGAGCCCGTATTCCGGATCGGCAAGGACGTCCGCTACCTGGACCACGCTGGCGTGTCGAACTACGCGCGCCGTCATGGACGGTGCGTCAAGCTGCATCGGGTACAGACCGCGAACGATGTTCACGCCTTCGAGCACAATCCCATCGATCGCGGCCAGCTCGATCAGCCCGCCGTCGAATCTGGATACGACAGCGACCTCGGCGTCGCACAGTTTTCCGGCGCGCTGCGCGAGCATGTCGAACACCGGTTGCGTATCAGTTGGCGACCTTGCGATGACCCGCAGAATCTCGCTGGTCGCAGTCTGTTGCTCGAGAGATTCCGTGATATCGCGGTTGCGCGCCTCAAGCTCCCTGAACAAGCGCACGTTCTCGATTGCGATCACGGCCTGGTCGGTGAATGTATGCAGCAGTGCAATTTGCGCGTCGGTAAATGGCTTTACTTCAGAGTGCCATACCCCGATCGATCCGATCGCCCTGCCGTCGCGCATCATCGGCACGCCCAGAACTGTGCGCGCCCCTATACGCGAGCCCGGGGCGGATGAGTACTCCGGATCGTTCACCAGGTCATGCGTCTGGACAACGCGGCACTCCAGGGCGGCGCGGCCGGATACCGTGTCGGGTCCGATTTTGCGGGGATAGCTGCTGTGCAACAGTTTGCGTTCGTTCGCCGTCAATCCCGCGGTTGCGGCGATACTGAAGGACTCACCATCAAGCAGGTAGACACCGCTGAACGTGGCGTCGCAAAGTGAGAGCACACTCCTGACGATCGTATCGAATACCGGCTGCACGTCCGTCTGCGACTGGCTGATCACCTTCAGGATGTCGCTGGTCGCCGTCTGTTGTTCCAGCGCCTCGGTGAGGTCGCGATTGCGCGCTTCCAGCTCGGTGAACAGGCGAACGTTCTCGATCGCGATCACCGCCTGGTCGGCGAAGGTCTTGAGCAAACTGACCAGATGATCGGAAAAAGCACCGGGCTCCTTGCGCGAGACCGCGATCGCTCCGATGAGTTTTCCGTCGCGAAGCATCGGCACTCCGAGGCCGCTACGCCATCCGCCGGCGATCGCGAAGTCGCGTGAATAGTGCGGATCGTCGAGCATGTCAGGCAGGTTGTCGACCGTCTGCTTCAACGCCGCGCGCCCCAACATATTCTGCATGCTCGGCCGCATCGGGAACATGCGCGCTGCGGCCTGCAACGCCCCACGGGAGAAGCCGTGGAAGGCGAGCGGATGAAGCAACTCGCCGTCAAAGCGGGCGGCGATGCTGTGGTCGGCGGCGCACAATCGAACCGCATTTCTGACGATTGCGTCGAAGACCGGATGCAAATCGGTCGGCGATTCGCTGATCACCCGCAGGATCTCGCTCGTTGCAGTCTGCCGATCGAGCGCTTCGCTGGTTTCGTGAAAGAGGCGGACGTTGTCGATGGCGATCGCTGCCTGGCGGGCGAAGGTCTCCACGAGGGCGACTTGGTCGGACGTAAACCTGCGCACGACTCGTCGATAGACAATGAGCCCGCCGTACGCGATACCGTCACGCATCAGCGGCACCGCCAGAATGGTGCGAAATCCCGCCGTGTGCGCGTTTGCCCGCGCGTCCGGATATTCACGGTCGAGCACCAGCGCAACATCGGTGATGTGAATGGTCTTGCGGTCGAGCGCCGCGCGGCCGAGGATCGAGCTTCGGCGAAACGGCACCGGCCGTGCGGGATCTGCAACGCGCCTGCCCCTTGTCGAGTAATCTGCCGCATGTCGCAGCACATCGCCATCGACCAGCAATATTCGCGCAAAGGGCGCGTCGCACAGGCGAGCGGCGGGGCGCGCAACCGCATCAAGCACCGGCTGGACATCGCCCGGCGACGCAGACATCACGCGTAGGATTTCGCTCGTCGCCTTTTGCTGCGCCAGTGACGCGGCGAGGCGCTTGGCGAGATCATGGGCGGCGGGAGCCTTCTTGCGGGTCGCGGATTTGGGGGCGGCAGGTCGCTTCGTTGCGACCTTTGCCTTCGCGGACGTGGCTCCCCGACCCATCGGCCCCTCCCTGACTGTCACACGACTGGCAAACTTGCGTGACCGGACGCTAGGCTAGGCGAACGCGCGCGTGCAGGCAAGTGCCATGCGCAGCAGGATGACAAAACTTGGGCCCCGGCCTTCGCCTGGGCGACCGCGACCGTCTCGATCAACGACACTGGATTCCCGCTTTCGCGGGAATGACGATGGAGCTTGGCGCGTTATATGCCGCCGTATCCGGTCGTCGCGCTTGCCGGTCCGCCTGCCGTCACTTTCACCGCGCAGTATTTGAACTCCGGTATCTTGCCGAAGGGATCGAGCACCGGATTGGTCAGCAGGTTGGCGGCGGCTTCGTAGTAACAGAATGGGATGAACACCGCACCGCGCGGCGTGCCGCCGTCGGCGCGCGCGGCGAGGGTGATGCTGCCGCGCCGCGACGCGACGGTGATCGCGGCACCGGGCGCGACGCCGAGCGCGGCGAGATCATCCGGATGCACCGACGCGACCGCCGCCGGCTCGATGCTGTCGAGCACTTCGGTGCGGCGAGTCATGCTGCCGGTGTGCCAATGCTCGAGCTGGCGGCCGGTGATCAGCACGAAGGGATACTGGGTGTCGGGTTGTTCCGCGGCGGGAATGATCGCCGCGGCGACAAAGCGCGCTTTGCCGGAAGCCGTGGGAAAGTCCTCGGTGAACACGACGCGCTGACCTGGGTCGCCTTCCTGCTCGCACGGATATGTCACGGCACTGTCGCGCTCGAGCCGCTCCCACGTGACGCCGGCGATCGACGACATCGTCTCACGCATCTCGGCGAACACTTCTCGCGGGTGCTGGTAGTTCCAGTCGAGCCCGAGGCGTTTCGCCATCTCGACGATAATCAGCAGGTCCTGGCGCGCTTCGCCCGGAGGTTCGAGCGCCTGGCGGCCGAGTTGAACGCTGCGATCGGTATTGGTGAACGTGCCAGTCTTTTCCGGAAATGCCGTCGCCGGCAGGATGACGTCCGCGAGATATCCGGTCTCAGTCAGGAAGATATCCTGCACCACCAGCATTTCGAGGTCGGCGAGCGCCTGGCGCGCATGGCGCACGTCGGGATCGGACATTGCGGGATTTTCGCCCATGACGTACATCCCGCGGATCTGGCCCGCGTGCACCGCATCCATTATCTCGACCACGGTCAATCCGGGCTTGGGATCGAGCGTCGCCCCCCACACGCGCTCGAAGCGCTCGCGGGTGCCGATGTCGTCGACGCGCTTGTAGTCTGGCAGCATCATCGGGATCAATCCGACGTCGCTCGCGCCCTGCACGTTGTTCTGCCCGCGCAGCGGATGCAGGCCGGTCCCGGGACGGCCGACCTGTCCGGTCATCAGCGATAGTGCGATCAGGCAACGCGCGTTATCGGTGCCGTGAATGTGCTGCGAAATGCCCATGCCCCAGAGGATCATCGAGCCGCGCGACTTCGCATACAGGCGCGCCACTTCGCGGATCACGGGCGCAGCGATGCCACACACCGGCGCCATCGCTTCCGGGCTGTAGTTGGCGACGTTGTTGCGAATTTCCTCATAGCCGCTGGTGCGATCCGCCACGAACGCTTTGTCGACCAGTCCCTCTTCGACGATGGTGTGCAGCATCGCGTTGAGGAGCGCGACGTCGGTATCAGGCTTGAATTGCAGGTAGTGCGCCGCATGCCGCGCGAGCTCGGAGCGGCGCGGATCGACCAGTATCAGCTTGGTGCCGCGTTTGACCGCGTTCTTGATCCACGTCGCCGCCACCGGATGATTGACCACGGGATTGGCGCCGATGAGCAGCACGACTTCGGCCTGCAGAACGTCCATCACCGGATTGGATACCGCGCCGGAGCCTATGCCTTCGAGCAGCGCCACGACGCTCGACGCATGGCACAGGCGTGTGCAGTGATCGACGTTGTTGGTCCCGAAGCCGGTGCGCACCAACTTCTGGAACAGATACGCTTCCTCGTTGGAGCATTTGGCCGAGCCGAAGCCTGCCAGAGCGTTGCCGCCGTGCGCATCGCGGATGCGCGCCAGCGTGCCGCCCGCAACTTCGAGGGCCTCGTCCCAGGTCGCTTCGCGAAACACGGCCAGCGGATTCGACGGGTCCATCACGAAGTCGGCCGACTTGGGGAAGCCGGGTTTGCGGATAAGTGGTTTGGTGAGACGTTGCGGGTGTCGCACGTAATCGAAGCCGAAGCGGCCCTTGACGCACAGCCGCTCCTCATTGGCAGGCCCGGCGCGCCCTTCGACATGGACGATGTCATTGCCCTTGACGTGATACGTAAGCTGGCAACCCACGCCGCAATACGGACACACCGACGCCACCGTCTTGTCGACTTTGACCAGGTACGCGTCGTGCGCGGGTGCCAGCGCCCCGGTCGGGCACGCCTGCACGCATTCGCCGCACGCCACGCAGGTCGACGCGCCCATCGGGTCCCCGAGGTCGAACACGATCTGCGAATGCCCGCCGCGAAAGGCGTAGCCGATCACGTCGTTGACCTGTTCCTCCCGACAGGCGCGCACGCAGCGGGTGCACTGTATGCAGGCGTCCAGATTCACCGCCATGGCGGGATGCGACAGGTCGGCCGCGGGCTGCTTGCGCGGTGCGAAGCGGGGCTTGCCGATCTTGAGCCAGCGCTTCCATAGTTCGAGTTCAGAATCGGGCTTGTACACGCGCTCGGGAACATCGGCGGCAAGCATTTCAACGATCAGCTTTTGCGAATGCAGCGCGCGCGGGCTGTCGCTGCTGACTTCCATGCCCGCGGTCGGCTTGCGGCAGCACGACGGCGCCAACACGCGCTCGCCCTTGATCTCGACCACGCAGGCGCGGCAATTGCCGTCGGGGCGCATACCGCGCTTGTAGCAAAGGTGCGGAATTCGGACGCCGTGGCGCTGCGCGGTCTCGATGATGGTCTCGGCGCCGAGCGCCACGACCACGTTGCCGTTGAGCCGGAATTCGGTCTGTTCCAGTTGCGCGGCAAGCTCGGCGGGGGCGTTCATGTGAGTTCCTGCGGAAAGTATTTGACCACGCAGGCGATCGGATTGGGCGCCGCCTGGCCGAGGCCGCAGATCGACGCGTCGCCCATCGCCTGGGACAACTCGGCTAGAAGCGCGGTGTCCCACCGGGGCTGCGCCATGAGGCCGACCGCCTTTTCGGTGCCGACCCGGCACGGCGTGCACTGCCCGCACGATTCGTCGGCGAAAAAACGCATCAAATTGAGAGCCGCGTCGCGCGCGCGGTCGTGCTGCGAGAGCACGATGACCGCCGCCGAGCCGATGAACGAGCCGTGCGGCTGCAAGGTATCGAAGTCGAGCGGGACATGGCCGAGCGCCGCGGGCAGGATGCCCCCGGAGGCCCCGCCGGGCAAATACGCGTAGAGCTCATGACCGGGCAGCATTCCGCCGCAGAATTCTTCGATGAGCTGACGCACGGTGATGCCCGCGGGCGCAAGGTGGACGCCGGGTTTCACCACGCGTCCCGACACCGAAAACGAGCGCAAGCCTTTCCTGCCGTTGCGGCCGTGCGCAGCGAACCATGACCCACCCTTGTCGATGATGTCGCGCACCCAGTGCAACGTCTCCATGTTGTGCTCGAGCGTCGGCCGACCGAACAGTCCGACCTGCGCGACGTAGGGCGGTCGCAGACGCGGCATCCCGCGCTTGCCCTCGATCGACTCGATCATCGCCGATTCTTCGCCGCAGATATACGCACCCGCGCCGCGCCGCAGTTCGATGGCCGGCAGCGGACACGGCGGATCGGCCTGCAGCGCGGCGAGTTCTCGCTCGAGTATGGCGCGACAGGCGGCATACTCGTCGCGCAGGTAGATGTATATGCCTTCGATGCCGACCGCCCATGCTGCGATCAGCATGCCCTCGAGGAAGCGATGCGGGTCGCGCTCGAGATAGTAACGATCCTTGAACGTGCCGGGCTCGCCCTCGTCGATGTTGATCGCCATGAGGCGCGGTGCGGGCTCCGCACGCACCACGCGCCACTTGCGGCCCACCGGAAAGCCGGCACCGCCGAGTCCGCGCAGGCCGGATTCCTCGAGCGCGGCGATCACCGAATCGACAGTGCGCTCGCCCTGCCTGCACGCCTCGAGCACGGCGTAACCGCCGCCCGCGCGATATGCCGCGTAGTCGATCGCAGGCGGAAGCGCCGGCTCGACTTTTTCCTGCGCGACGACCTGCGCAATGCTCGACAGAGTCGCCCGATCCACCGGGTTGCGGCCGACGACCGCAGCTGGTGCAGAATCGCAACGGCCGATGCACGGCGCGCCGATGACGCGGACCCCGGGCCACTTTGCAGCCGTGCACGCCGCCAGGAGCGCTTCGGCACCGGCCAGCTGGCACGACAGCGTTTCGCAGACGCGGACGGTCAGCGCCGCTGGCGGCGTCTCGCCTTCCTTCACGACGTCGAAATGGTGATAGAAGGTGGCGACTTCGTAGACTTCGGTTTGCGCCAGCCGCAGCTCTTCGGCCAGCGCCACGACGTGCGCGGCGGAAATGCATCCGTAGTGGTCCTGCACGCGATGCAGGAATTCAATGAGCAAGTCGCGGCGGCGCGGCGCGCTGCCGAGCAGCGCGCGAATCTCCGCCACCGCGGCAGGATCGCGCGGCCGGCCCTTGGGATGCCCGCGCGCGCCGCGCTTCTTGCCCAGCGCGGAGGTATCGATGATGGCTTCTCCGGTCATCACGCGGCCCGTGTCTCAGTCAAGGAAATCGCCGTACTTCTCGACATGCGCCGCGAGGTCCAGCGAGTGCTGGCGCACGAGTCGCTCCGCGAGTTCGGTGTCGCGCTTTTCCAGCGCCTCGATGATGCGCATGTGGTCGACGATCGATCGTTCCGCCCGGTCGCGTTGCGAGATGGTCATGCGCCGAATCGCGCGCATGTGGATGAACAGGTTCTCGAGTGTCTTGCCCATCAGGTGCGAACCCGACAGCGCGATGATCGCCTGGTGAAAGGCGATGTTGGCGTCGGAGTACTCGTCGATGTGCTCCGCGGGCGTGGAGTTGCGGAATTCGTCGAACATGTGGCGTAGCGCGGCAATGTCCTTGTCGGACGCGTTGAGCGTCGCCAGGCGCGCCGCCATGCTCTCCAGCGCGGCCCACATCTCGATCATCTCGATGATCTGCTTCTTGGTCTTGCGCACGATGAAGACGCCGCGCCGGGGAACTGTGCGCAGGAACCCCTCCTGCTCCAGCAGCGCCATCGCTTCGCGAATCGGCGTGCGACTGACGCCAAGCGCAACGCCGAGCTGGCGTTCGTCGAGCCGGATCTCGTCGCGCTTGGCGTATATGTCCGCCTCGGTGACTGCCTGTTTGATCGCGGCGTAGGCCTGGTCGCGAAAGCTCACATTGGTGGCGATGGGTCGCAGCGTGAGCGGCGAGGACGACGACATTTCGGCGATTGACGACATCGGGTGCGCCCGGGATTCAGTGCGGCTTCGACGGCGCGGCCAGCGCGCGCTGCCGGATCAATGCGAGCACGAGGTCGATGGTCGGCGTAGGCGTAGCGGTGAGCCGCCCGAGCTCCTGAACGACACCGACCAGCGGCTCGATTTCCAGCGAGCGTCCCCGCTCCAGATCCTGCAGCATCGACATCCGGTGCGCGCCAATCGCGGCGGCGCCGTCCAGGCGCCGGTCGATGTCCACACGCAGGTGTGCGCCGATGCGTTCCCCGACGTTTTTGGTTTCCTCCATCATCGCGCGGCAGATCGACCGCGTGCCTGGGTCGGTCGCGACAAGGTCCAGCGTCGCGTGAGTAAGCGCGCTGACCGGGTTGAAGCAGACGTTGCCGCACAGCTTGAGCCAGATTTCATCGCGAATGTCGTCCCGGATCGGCGCCTCGAGGCCGCCCTGAACCATGAGCTCCTGCAGTTGCTCGAGCCGCGGGCTGTGCGTGCCGTCGGGTTCGCCGATCGGGAACTTGCGGCCGTGCTCATGCCGGATGACCCCGGGCGCGGTAACTTCTGCCGCGGGAAACACAACGCAGCCAATCGCCCGCTCGGGTCGGAGCAGCCGCCATTGAAGGCGGCCGGGATCGATCGCCTCGATCGTCGTGTCGGCGAGTTCGCGGCCGTGAAAATACCAGTAGGGAAGTCCGTTGCTGGCGGTCACTACGTGGGTTTCGGGTCCGAGCAACGGAAGCATCGATTCCACCGCAGGTGAAATGTCATGCGCCTTAAGCGCGATAATGACGTAGTCTTGTTTGCCGAGTATTGTCGGGTCGTCAGTGCAGCGCAGATGAGCCACCTTTTCCGTCCCTTCGATCTGCAACCGGACGCCATGGTCTCGCATGGCCGAAAGATGCGCCCCGCGCGCAACCAGGCTGACTTCGGCACCGGCGGCGGCAAGCGCAACGCCGAGATAGCCGCCGATCGCGCCCGCGCCAAAGACGC
Organism: Edaphobacterium sp. (SeqCode); assembly: GCA_039934835.1. Classification (GTDB taxonomy): domain Bacteria; phylum Pseudomonadota; class Gammaproteobacteria; order Burkholderiales; family Casimicrobiaceae; genus PALSA-1003. Next base: position 15,159 of record JBDTLK010000062.1, read on the forward strand.
ACACTTTCACGACTCCTCCTCCTCCGGTTTGGCGACGCCGTCTGCGCGGCGATGCGACCACAAGCAAAGCAGAAAAAGCTATTGACTTGGATTAATATACCACATACGTTATGCCACGGAATTCACTAGAACCAAGCGACGCTGAAGTCTACTGGAGGAGACAACAATGGACGAGGCAGCCGGCAACAGGTCGATTTTTGCAAGCCCGTGGACGCAGCTCGTCATTGGCGTCCTGTGCATGGTAATGATTGCCAACCTGCAATACGGCTGGACGTTCTTCGTTCCGGACATCCAGAAGAAATTCGGCTGGGACCGCGCATCGATCCAGATTGCCTTCACGCTGTTCGTGCTGTTCGAGACCTGGCTGGTGCCGATCGAAGGCTGGTTTGTCGACAAGTACGGTCCACGCATCGTCGTTTTCATCGGCGGCGTGCTCTGCGGCATCGGCTGGATCATGAATTCGAATGCCGATTCGCTGACCCAGTTCTACGCCGCGCAGATCATCGCCGGCATCGGCGCCGGCGGCGTCTACGGCACCTGCATCGGCAATGCGCTCAAGTGGTTCCCGAACCGGCGCGGTCTGGCGGCAGGGATCACCGCAGCGGGCTTCGGCGCGGGCTCGGCGCTTACGGTCATTCCCATTCAGGCGATGATCAAGAACCAGGGGTTCCAGGCCACTTTCTTCAATTTCGGCATTGGCCAGGGAATCATCATCTGCGTCCTGGCGTTCATCATGTTCGCACCCAAGCCGGGACAAGTACCCGAAGCGATCAAGAGCGCCACGATCATGCAGAGTCGGCGCCAGTTCGCCCCGAATGAAATCATCGGCGCCAATTCGTTCTGGATCATCGGTGCCATCGTGGCGCTGGCCGGCGGGCTGGTGATGTGGGCCATGGGTCAGCAGTTCTACATTCCGCTGGCGCTTGCCGCCCTGATCTTCGGCTACGGCGGCTGGGTTGTGTGGAACAAGGGCCAGCCGATCTTCACGCTCATGTACTTAATGTTCGTGATCGTCGGTGCCGGTGGCCTGATCGTGACCGCCAATCTTGCGCCCATTGCGCAGGACCTCAAGGTTGCCGCGATAAACGTGACCTTGATCGGGTTGACGATGCCGGCGCTGACTTTCGCCGCGACGCTCGATCGCATCCTGAACGGATTGACGCGACCGTTCTTCGGCTGGGTGTCCGATCAGATAGGGCGCGAAAATACGATGTTCATCGCCTTCTTCCTCGAAGGCGTCGGCATCTTCGCGCTGTACAAGCTCGGCGCGGACCCGGTCTGGTTCGTTCTCCTGAGCGGCATGGTGTTCTTTGCGTGGGGCGAAATCTACAGCCTGTTCCCGTCGACGTGCACCGACACCTTCGGCGCGAAATTCGCGACGACCAACGCCGGGCTGCTGTACACCGCGAAGGGAACCGCCGCGCTGCTCGTGCCGTACTCGAACTCGATCCAGAAGGCGACAGGCAGCTGGGACATGGTGTTCCTCATCGCGGCGGGCGCCAACATACTTGCCGCGGTGCTCGCCCTTGCAGTGCTCAAGCCGTGGCGCAAGAAGGTAGTCGCCGCGAACGACCGGGTGGTCGCCGGCGGTGACAAACCAGCAATGATGTCGCAACCCGCCTAGCGCAAGACTAGCCGCCCGGCGCATCGCCGCAGGGCGGTTCGCCGAGCGCTTGCACGTCGTGCGGCGCGCACTGCATTCGCGAAGTGCGCGCCGCCGCCCATGAACACGAAGGAAGCAACCATGACAGACACCGCATTGCAACAGCGAGCAGCCACGACCGTCGAGGACACGCAGAAAATCGCGAGTGGCGGCGCGGTCGATGCCCAATCATCGGCGGAGACCGACGGCTTTCAGCTGGTCATCGAGGCCCTCAAGCTCAACGGCATCGATACAATCTTCGGCCTGCCGGGCATCCCGATCACCGACCTCACTCGCAAGTTACAGGCCGCGGGCATGCGGGTGATCTCGTTTCGTCATGAACAGAATGCCGGATATGCCGCCTCCATCGCCGGTTTCATGACCCGGAAACCGGGAATCTGCCTGACGGTGTCCGCGCCCGGCTTTCTCAACGGACTGACGGCGCTCGCCAACGCCACGACCAACTGCTTCCCGATGATCCTCATCAGCGGCTCGTCGGAGCGCGAGATCGTCGACTTGCAGCAGGGCGACTACGAAGAGATGGACCAGCTTGCGATCGCCAGGCCGCACGCCAAGGCGGCGTTTCGCGTTCTGCACGCCGAAGACATCGGGGTAGGGGTGGCGCGGGCGATCCGCGCCGCGCTGTCGGGGCGTCCGGGCGGTGTCTATCTCGACTTGCCGGCCAAGCTGTTCCCGCAGACGATGGACGCGGAAGCAGGCAAGAATTCGCTGATCAAGGT
>JBDTLK010000063.1:0-17523 GCA_039934835.1 Edaphobacterium sp. (SeqCode)
TTCGCGGTGGCGACGGCGCTCAAGCCGGATATCCTCATCACCGACGAAGTGTTGGCGGTAGGCGACGAATCGTTCCAGAAAAAGTGCATTGCGTGGATCGAGGGTTTCCTCGCCGGAGGCGGGACGCTATTGCTGTGCTCGCACAGCATGTACCACATCCAGAAGCTGTGCCGCAGCGCGCTCTGGCTCAAGGATGGCAAGGTCGAGCGCTATGGTCCTGCGCCCGAGGTGACCCAGAGCTATCTGGCCTACCACGAAGAAAAGACCGCGCACGCCAAGCTGCCGATCGCGGTGCCGGCGGCCGCCGTGGCGGGCGTGTACGCGGTCCAGTCGCTTGTGCTCGAGCCGGCAGACCGCGTCGCCTGCGGCGGCGCGCTCGAGATCAGCGGGGAGGTCTACTCTCCGGACAGCCGCGCGCCGGTGGTGTTGGTGGGCCTGGTGCGCGCCGACGGCACGCCCGTCTACGGCATCGCCACGGACATGGATGGTGTCGTCCCGCAGCGGCTGGACGCGCAACGCTTCGGATTCTCGCTTTCGTTTCCGAGGTTGCCGCTGCTGCCGGGCAAGTACTTCGTGCGCGCGCACGCGCTCGATCCGGAGGGCGTGCGGCTGTTCGATCACGTCGAACGCAGCTTCGTGGTCGAAGGCGAAACCCGGGAGCTCGGGCTCGCGCGCATCGACCACGTCTGGCATGACCCGGATCGCGGCGATGGCCTACCCGGCCCGCGCTGATTGGGTAAAATCAGGCTATTTGTCCGCTCGGCGCAGGCCGGGCCCACACGCATTCCTTCCCGCATGAGCGACCTTGCATTCACCGGTGAGCGCTTTCTGCCCGGCTGCGCCGGCGAGATCGCCTACGAGCACTGGCACCGCTACGCTTTTGCGCGGCGCTTCGTCGCCGGCAAGCGCGTGCTCGATGCGGCGTGCGGCGAGGGTTACGGCACGGCATTGCTTGGCGCGCACGCCGCCAGCGCGGTTGGCGTCGACATCGATGCCCCGACGGTCGCGCACGCGACGGCACGCTACGGAGACGGCGCGCGGATTCGTTTCGTCGAAGGCTCGTGCGCACAACTGCCGCTGCCCGATGCGTCAGTCGACGTCGTCGTGTCGTTCGAGACCGTCGAGCACCTGGTCGAGACCGACCAGCCGCGCATGATCGCGGAATTCGCGCGCGTGCTCGCGCCCGATGGCATCGTCGTCATTTCGTCGCCGAACAAAAGCCTCTACAGCGAGGCGCGCGGGTACGTCAACGAATTCCATCAGCACGAACTCTATCGCGAGGAGTTCGGTCGCCTGCTTGGTGCGACCTTTCCGGCGATGAGCTGGCACCACCAGCGCGTGGCGACCTGGTCGGGGATCTGGGCCGAACGTCCCGGTGCGCAGGTCGGGGTGGCCGAAGCGTGGCTGGGCAGTGCCGACGGAGTCGCACCGTACGAGGTCGACGATGGCATGTACTTTGTCGTCATTGCCGGGCGCAGCACCGCCGCGTTACCGGCGTCGCCCGGCGTCTCGCTGCTGGCCGACGTCGATGACAGCGAAGGCGCGCGTGCGCTGCATAACGAGCGCGAAATGTTGCGGCTCGACACGCTGCTCAAGGAAGCCAATGCGGGGCTCGACCGGCAGAGTGCGCATATCCTGCATCTCGAACGTCTTGTCGCCGAGCGCGACGCGGGAATTGTCGACCGCGACCGGCGGCTCGCCGACGCGGCCCGGGACGTTGAAAAAAGCCAGCGTGAAATCATCAAGCGTGCGCATGCCATCGCGGCGCTGGAAGTGGAAATCGGGCGGCTGAACTTGGTGGTTACGCAGCGCGACAGGGAAGTCAGCGATCGCCAAAGCCTGCGCTGGTGGTTCCGGCTGCCGTGGCTACGGCTGCAATCGTGGCTCGGGCGCAAGGGTTGAACGGCCGTCCGATCGACATCGTCGTGCCCGTCTACAACGCCGCGGACGATCTGCGGCGCTGTGTAGAGCGCGTGTTCGCGCACACGTCGGGAGACTATCGCCTGATGTTGATCGACGATGCATCGACCGATCTGGCGATCGCCACGATTTGGCGCGAGCTGGAGTCGCGCGCTTTGCCGCAACTCGCGCTTTTGCGCAATGACGTCAATGCGGGGTTCACGCTGACCGCGAATCGGGGCATGCAAGCCGCGCGCCTCGGCGCCGATGTGGTGCTGCTCAATTCCGACGCGATGGTGACGCGCGGCTGGCTGGAGGCGCTGGCACGCTGCGCGCGCTCGGACCCGACCATCGGTACGATCACGCCGTTTTCCAACAACGCCGAAATCTGTTCGCTGCCGCGCTTCTGCGAAAACAATCCCTGGCCGGTCGATCGCGATCCTGAACCGCTGCTACGCGCGCTCGAACAGGCGGCAGTGCCGACCTATCCCGACCTGCCGACGGGCGTTGGGTTCTGCATGTTCATCCGGCGCGAGCTGCTCGACGCCATCGGCGGCTTCGATCCGGTGTTCGGCCTGGGTTACGGCGAGGAAAACGATTTCTGCATGCGCGCCTCTGCTGCCGGATATCGTAATGTGCTGTGCGAGGATACGTTTGTCGCGCACCTTGGCGGCAGTTCGTTCGGAGCAAAGCGCGGCGACCTGGCGCGGCGCAATCTCGCCGTCCTGCAGCAGCGTCATCCGGCCTACGATGCGCTGGTGCGCGAATTCATCGCCGTGGATCCGCTGCGTGCGCTGCGTGAATTCGCGCTTTCGCAGTTGCACATTCTCGACTCCGGCCGGTCCGGCGTGTTGCACGTCATTCATGGCCACGGTGGCGGCACTGAATACCATGTGCGGTCGCTGGTCGCGGCGTCTCAGGACGCATTCCGGCACTACCTGCTCATTGTCGTGGGCGACGATTGCCAGCTCGAGGAGCGCGCCGACGGTCCGCTGCGCAGGTTCGATTTTCGCCGGGAGGGCGACGAATCTTGGGGCGATTTGCTGGGCGGCATCTGCGCGCGTTTCGCCATAGAGCTGGTGCACTTGCACAACATCTCCGGCGGTCGCGACGGGCTGGCCGAGGCGCTCGTCGAACTCGGCATACCCTATGGCTATACGGTTCACGATCTGAGCTTCGCCTGTCCCACCATCACTTTCCTGAACTCCGAACACAACTATTGCGGCGGCGTGACCGACGTGCAGGTCTGCCGCGCCTGCCTTGCGGCGCAACCGGCTTTTGCCGGCGTCGATATCGGCCAGTGGCGAGCGAGTCACGGGGCGCTGCTCGACGGCGCAGCGTTCGTCATCGCACCGTCGCAGTGGGCCGCGGCGACTTTGCGCCATTATTTTCCGCAGCGCCATGTCGACGTCGTCGCGCATGCCGGATCGGGCGGAACGACCCGACCTGATGCCGTTGCCGCGGCGCTGCCGATGCCCGACGATGGGCGCCCGGTCGTGGCCGTACTGGGTGCCATCGGGCCGGACAAGGGAGCACGGCGACTGGAGCAACTCGTCGCCATGACGCGCGCGCGCAATCTGCCGTTGCGTTGGGTGCTCATCGGCTACCATGATCGCGGACGCGAGCCGTTCCAGTCCGCTGATGGCGTATTCACCCTGCACGGTCCTTACGATTCGCGCGCGCTGCCCGAACTGCTCGTCCACTACCGGGTCGAACTGGTCGTCTATCCGTCGGTGTGCCCGGAAACATACAGCTTCACCTTGTCGGAATGTTGGGCGTCGGGAAGGCCCGCGCTAGTGCCGCCGATCGGCGCGCTGGCGGACCGTGTCACCGCCACCGGTGCGGGTTGGGTGCTCGGCGACGATTGGCGGTCCGCTGCGCAGTTGCTGGACCGACTCGCGAAGTTGCTCGTGCCGATAGACCGGCAAGCGCTCAGCTCCGCCGCTGCGCGAGCGCGGGCGGCGGTCTTGCCGACGCTCCAGACGATGTCTGGCCAGACGATGGCGATCTACCGCGAGGCGTCACGCGGCACCCCTCACGCTCCGGTGCGCGCGCCGATCGCTGCGCGGCGCTGTCTTGAGGCCCTGCACTATGCTGCATGGCACCCGCGCGTCGAGGCACCGCTGGTGCCGCCGTCCCAATTGCCGGCAGCGGCTGAGGCCGCTGCGCGGCCACCCGCAACGCGTGCCTCGACCGACGCCATGACGCAGGTGGCGCGAGCGGCGCTGCAGATTCGCCACACGCTGCCGGGGAGGGTGCTGTATCGACTCGCGCCCAAGGCGTTGCTGGCGGCGCTCAAAGGGCGGCTTAGCTGATGATCGATCCCGCGTATGGCGATTGGCTCGCGCGCGGTCAGGCGCACCAGCAGGCCGGCCTGCCCATCGACGCGATGCTCTGCTACCGCCAGGCGCTGAAGCTCAACCGCAACGCGGTACAGGCGCAGTTTCATCTCGGTGAAGTCCTGCGCGACCTGGGACTGCGCAACGAAGCGATCGCCGCATGGCGCGGCGCTCTCTCGTGGCAGCCGCGGCACGTGCCATCGCTGCTGGCGCAGGCCGAGCTGCTGCGCAGCGCGGGCGCGGTCGCCGACGCCGCAACGTACTACCGCCAAATACTCGGCGTCGAGCCCGCGCACGTCGGCGCGCGCACCGCGCTCGCGCTGACGCAGGCGAGCGCCGGCGAGTCTGCAGCATTGCACGACTTGGCCGCTCGCCTCGATACAGACGGCGATTCCTTCGACGCATGGGATGCCCTGGGCCACGCGTTGGCAGCCGCGCCGCCTTCGCCGTCGCGGAGCGCGCTTCTGCAACGCGTCTCTGCGCGTGGCGCGGCAGCCTTGCCGACGCTGTTGCTTGGCCTGGGCGCCGAGGATGCGGCGCAGGCTGGTGACATCGGAACAGCGCACGCGTTGCTCGGGCACGCGCGTACGATGGCAGCGCAAATCGACGATCCGGAAGCGCTGCGATGGCTGGCGCTGGCGTCGGCTTGGGTCGATACGGACGCGCACTGGGCGCAGCGCTACGCTGCGCACGCGCTGCGCACGCATGCACCGTCGCTGCCAGTGATGTGGCCGCGACGCACTGCCGGCGCGGCGGTCCGCATTGCATATCTGCTCGCCCCTGGGCGGCCGCTGGTCGTTGCTGGCGAGCCGATCGAGTTCGCGGCCTACCTTGAACATGTCGTCGCGGCGCACCCGCGCGATCGCATTGCGGCCGATGCATTCATCGTCGACGACACGCCGGTCGGCGCGAGCAGTGTTGCGGGTCTGCGCGGCATGCGCGTCGCGCACCTGGGTCACGCGCCCGACACGGGGCTAGCCCGCGCGCTGGCTGAGAACGACTACGATGCGCTGATAGATCTCGCTGGGATGGCCGCGGCGACCGGACCGTTGCTGGCAGCGCGTCCGGCGCGCAGCATCTGGACCTTGCCGGCGCTGCGGGGCTCCCATGCGGCTCCGCTCGTTACTGACCTGCTGCCCGCACCGGAGCGAGCCACACTGGCGACGCATCGTGCCGCAATCGAAGCCGCGCTGACCGACGTGGTGCGGCCCGAAGCATCAGCCGCGCCCAACGGCGGCCTATCGGCGCCGGCACTCATCGCGGCGTGGCGTTTGGCCATCGCCACACACCAAACCGGTGCCGCTGATGCCGCGCTGGCGGCGCATCGTCACGTACTGACCGACCAGCCCGAATTCGCGCCGGCGCAGTTTTTCTCGGGCGTGCTGCTGCGCGATCGAGGTGACATCGCGGCCGCGCAGGCGGCGTTCGCTGCGGCCCTGGAGGCGGCGCCGGGATATCGCGACGCGCGGACAGCGTTGGCCAACCTGTTGCGCGACGGCGACAATGCTGAAGCCGCGGCGGCGCTGTGTCGAGAAGGACTCGCACAGGACGAGCGTGACCCCGCGCTGTGGCGTGCGCTCGGGCTGGCCGAATTGGCGCGGCGTGATGCGGTGCCGGCGAACGACGCCTTCGAGCGCGCGCTCGCGCTCGCGCCTGCCGATGGTGAAACGCACTATAACCATGGCGTGGCGCTGCAAACGCTGCACCGGCGCGACGAGGCGCTGCGCGCCTATCAGCGCGCGCTGGCCTTCAGTCCCGACCTGCTGGCAGCGGACTTCAACATCGGCGTCGTGTTCCAGGAACAAGGTCGCACCGATGCCGCGATCGCCGCTTTCGAAAAGGTGCTGGCACGCGAGCCGAAGCACGCGCTTGCGCACAAGGCGCTGGGCGACACGCTGCTCGCGGCGCGGCGCATCGACGACTGGCTGCGAGTCTTTGCGCGCTTCGAGGCGGCCTGTCCGAACGCGCTGTCGCTGGTGGTGCAGGCGCTCGAGGTCTACCAGTATCGCGGCGACTTCGCCGGCATCGATCGCTACCTCGATCGGTTGCGGCACGGCGACTTCAAGCCCGATAACGAGACCGATCTCGCCGATAGCCTCGAGCAGCTCCTGTTCATCATGCTCTACTTCGACCTCGAGCCCGAAGCCCAACTCAACCTCTATCGCACCTACGACTCGGTGGCCAAGCGCGTCTACGGCATTCCGCTGCCGCCGGCGACGACGCGACATCCCGGAAAGCTTCGCATCGGCTATCTATCCGGGGACGTGCGCAATCATGTCATGGGCAAAATGATGTGGGCCGCAATTCAGCATCACGATCGCGAGCGCTTCGAGATCTACTGCTATTCGGTGACCTCCGACAACGACGAGCTCACCCAGAGTTACCGCGGCTTCTGTCATCGTTTCGAGGTGGTCGGTGAACTCAGCGACCGCGTCGCCGCCGAACACATCGCCGCCGACGATCTCGACGTGCTGGTCGACCTGTCCACGCATACCAAGAACGCCAAACCCGGCGTGCTGGCACTCAAACCTGCGCGCGTGCAGATCACCCATATTGCCAGCGCGGGCGCCACCGGCCTTGCGGCGATCGACTTCAAGCTCACCGATGCGTATTGCGACATTCCGGAGAACCAGCCGTACCTGATCGAGAAGCTTCTGCCGATGGCGGGTTGCGTCTATCCCTATCGCCACGTCGCGCCGGCCACCGAGCATCCCTTCCATCGAGCGCCCATGGGTATCGCCCCGGATACGATCGTCATCGGCGCGTTCGTCAATCCACTAAAGCTCTCGCGCCGCTGCCTGTCGCTCTGGCGCGAGGTGCTCGACCGCATTCCCAAGGCGATGCTGGCACTGTCGCCACTGTCGCCCGAAGCGCGCGACGTGTGCGCGCGGCTGCTCGGCGCGGCCGGGGTGCCGCTGCAGCGAGTGCTGCTGCTGCCGCAAGGCCGCAACGATGCCGAGGGCCAGGCGCGCTTTAACGTCGTCGATTTCGCGCTCGATCCGCTGCCCTATGGCGGGGTCAACAGCACGCTCGAAGCGCTCGACATGGGCGTGCCGGTGGTGACGCTGTGCGGCCGCAAGCATGGCGAGCGCACTTCCTACAGCATCCTGGCCAATCTCGGCGTGACGCAGACGATCGCCGCCAGCGGTAGCGAGTACGTCGATATTGCCGTGCGTCTGGCGACCGACCCGGCGTTCAGGGCCAATGTCCGCGCGGCCATCACCAACGGCATCAGGCATTCGATGCTGACCGATATGCCAGCGCACGCGCGCGCTCTGGAAGCGGCGTATGTGTCGGCGCTGGCCAAAACGCATCCGGACGCGCTGGAGCGCGCGGCGTCGTGAGTGGAACGCCGCGCCTCGACGCCGCGCGGCGGCAATTTGCGGCCGGCGACATCGCCGGTGCCCGGTGCGCGGCGGAGCTGATCGTGCTCGCGCCGGCGGACGCGCGCGAGGCCGCAGGCGCGCAACTCGTGCTGGTCGAGTGCAGTCGTCGCGAACGCAATCCGCGCGCCGGCATCGCGCACGCGCAGTCCGCCATCAAGGCAGCTCCCGACGATGCGTTGACGCACTACGCGCTGGCTATCGTGCAGGACGAAACGGGTGACCAGTCTTCGGCGATCGCAAACATGCGCCGCGCGGTCGATCTTGATTCGACCCTGGTGAAGGCGCATCGCTATCTGGGCACGCTGCTGCTCGACGTCGGCGACCCTGCGGCGGCGACCGCGAGCCTGCAGCGCGCCGTTGCGCTCGACCCGAACCATGCGGACGCCTGGAACAACCTGGGCACCGCGCTGCACTCGGCGAACCGTCCGCTCGAAGCCGAACAGGCGTACCAGCGCTCGCTAGGGCTCAAGCCCGATTATCCGTGGGCAGTGTGCAATCTCGCGCTGCTGCAGCGCGACCAGGGACGCACCGATCTCGCCGAAGCCACCCTGCGCGCGTCGATCGCGCGCCAGCCGCCACCCGCGGTCGTGTTCGGCGGCGTGTTGACCGCGCTCGCCGATCTGCTGCGTTCGCGCAGCGCGCTCGACGAGGCGGCCGAGCTCTATCTGCGGGCGGCGCGGCAGTCGCCCAATGCCAGCACCAGCGAAATGCTGAACCTCGGCAACGTGCTGGTCGAGCGCGGCGATCACGCGCAGGCGGGGAAAGCCTACGGCCATGCACTGCAGCAGAATCCGCGCTACCTCCGCGCCGCGCTCGCGCAGCGACTCACCCTGCCGATGATCTATGCCGACGCCGCCGATTTGGCACGCGCGCGCGAGGGATTTGTGGCCGGACTGGAGACGCTGGAGCGCAATCTCGACGGCATCATCGCGGGCTCGAGCCCGCGCGAGATCACCGACGGCCTGATCTGGAGCAATTTCTTCCTGGCGTATCAGGGCCAGAACGACAAGGCGTTGCAAGCGCGCTACGCCGCACTCGCGGCACGTGCACTCGATCGAGCCGATCCGGCGTGGCGCGCGCCGATCGCGGCGGGGCCGGTATCAGGACGCCGGATTCGCATCGGCTTCGTGTCGGCGCTGCTGCGGCACGGTACCGTCGGCCAGTATTTCGCGCGCTGGCTGACCGACCTCGACCGCGATCAATTCGAGCTCTGCTTCTATCCGCTGGGCGGAGGCCTGGACGACGTCACCACGGCAATTGGCCAGCGCGCCGATCGCGTCCGTCCGTTCATCGGCGGCGACACCATCCCCTCGGTGATCGGGCGCGCCATCCGCGCCGAGCAACTTGACATGCTGGTCTACCCCGAGCTGGGCATGGATCAGGTAACCTTTGCGCTCGCCGGCATGCGCCTGGCACCGCGGCAGTACGCTGCATGGGGCCATCCGGTGACCACGGGCCACGCGTCGATTGACGCGTACTTCAGTTGCGACGTGATGGAACCGCCCGACGGCGAGTCGCACTACACCGAGCGGCTGGTGCGCTTGCCTGGCATCGGCACGCGCTTTGCGCGCCCCCCGCTGCCGCCGCCCCCGGACCGCGCGGCGCTGGGCTTGCCGGCGGGCGTTACGCTGGTTCTGTGCCCGCAATCGCTGTTCAAGATCCATCCCGACAACGACCTGCTGTTTGCACGAGTGCTCGCCGCCAATCCCGGCGTGCGGCTGGTTTTGTTCGAGGGCCGCCACCCCGCCGTCACCGACCAATTCATGCGCCGTCTGGCCAAGCGTTTCGATGCGCACGGCCTCTCGATCCGGGAGCGCACGCTGGTGCTGCCGCAGCTCTCGCACGAAGGCTTCCTCGCGGTGAATCTGGCGTGCGACCTGATGCTCGACACAATGCTCTGGTCGGGAGGGCAGACCAGCGTCGATGCGCTCGACTGCGGATTGCCGGTGGTTACCCTTCCCGGAGCGATGATGCGCGGCAGGCAAAGCGCGGGAATGCTGCGTCTGATCGGCGCCGATGAACTCATCGCCAGCGATGGCGACGACTACGTGCGTATCGCGAGCCGTCTGTGCTCCGATCCGCAATGGCGCCTGGCTCTATCGGCGCGCATCCGTAACGCCAGCAGCCGACTCTTCGACGATGCCGCGCCGATCGCCGCACTGCAGACCTTCTATCGCGAGCAAGCGGCCCTTCCGGTTGCGTAGACCGCGGCGATCTGCGACAGGCGTCAACGCCGCTTGCCCAGCAGCGACCCAAGCACACCGCGCACGATTTCGCGGCCGATGCTCGAACCCACGGTGCGCGCAGCGCTTTTGGCGGCGGCCTCGATCAGGCTGTCCTTGCGGCCGCCGCCGCTCAGCAAGCCGCCGAGCGAGTCCTTGATGGTACCGAAGACGCTGCCGCTGCCCACTTTCGAGGCTGCCGACGCCTCGGCGCGGCCCTGCAGCAATTCGTAGGCGGATTCGCGATCGACTGTGGTCGTGTACGTGTCTTTCAGGACCGACGCCGCGATTACAACCCTGCGCTCGTCGGCACTGATCGGTCCGATCCGCGACGCGGGCGGCAAGACGAACGCCCGCTCGACCGGTGTCGGGCGGCCTTTTTCGTCGAGGAACGACAGCAGCGCTTCGCCGACGCCCAATTCGGTGATCGCCTTCTCGGTGTCGATGGCCGGATTGGCGCGCATCGTCTGTGCCGCGGTTTTGACCGCCTTCTGGTCGCGCGGGGTGAACGCGCGCAGCGCATGCTGCACGCGGTTTCCCAGCTGGCCCAGCACGATGTCGGGAACATCGAGCGGATTCTGCGTGACGAAGAACACGCCGACGCCTTTGGAACGGATAAGCCGCACGACCTGTTCGATGCGGTCGAGCAGGGCCTTGGGCGCGTCGGTGAACAGCAGGTGCGCCTCATCGAAAAAGAAAACTAGTTTCGGTTTTTCCGGATCGCCAACTTCAGGCAACCGCTCGTAGAGCTCGGCCAGCAGCCAGAGCAGTAGCGTTGCATAGAGTGCCGGCGCCTGCATCAGCCGGTCCGCCGCCAGTACATTGATGACGCCGCGGCCGCCTGCGGTCTGCAGTAGGTCGTCGATGTCGAGCATCGGTTCGCCGATGAATTTTTCGGCGCCCTGTTGCTCTAGTACCAGCAATCCTCGCTGGATCGCACCGATCGACGCCGCCGAGACGTTGCCGTAACGCGTCGTGTATTCGCTGGCGTGCTCGCCCGCGTGCGCCAGCAGCGCGCGCAGGTCCTTCAGGTCGAGCAGCAGCCAGCCGTTGTCGTCGGCAAGCTTGAACACCAGCGCCAGCACGCCGGACTGCACGTCGTTGAGGTTGAGGATGCGCGAAAGCAGCAGCGGGCCAAGGTCGGTGATGGTCGCGCGCAAGGGATGGCCCTGCTCGCCGAAGACGTCCCAGAACACGGTCGGAGAGCCGCCGAATGCGGGCGCAACCGCGCCGATCTGCGCGAGTCGTTCCGCGAGCTTCGCGGAGAGCGCACCGCTTTGCGAAATGCCGGCGAGGTCGCCCTTGACGTCGGCCATGAACACCGGAACGCCGATGGACGAAAAACGCTCCGCCATCACCTGGAGGCTTACCGTCTTCCCGGTGCCCGTGGCGCCGGTGATCAGGCCATGGCGATTCGACATCCCGGGCAGCAGGACGATTTCGCCTTCGGCGTTGCGGGCAATGGGCAAGGGTGAGGGCATCGGCGAGTGGGTGCTCTGCGTTGGATGAAGCTATCTTACGCGCCTGCCCGCATTAGCGCGACGCGCCTCGCGCTTCGGCAACGTGGCGCTGCCAAATCGCCAAAAGACCGTCCTCGAGGTCGCGGGCGTAGCGGGCCATGTCGAACAATGGATAGGTGCAGCGGTTGCGCGCCAGCCGCTCGCGCAACTGCGCGAGCCGGCTACGGTCGCGTGCCAGTGCGATGGCCAGCGCCTCGTATTCGGCAAGGCTCGCCGTCACCAGCTCCGGAAGACCGATAGCGTGCAACTGGCTGCCCGCGACGCGGCTCGCAAAGGTGTCTCCGGCAATCGTGAGCACCGGCAGGCCAGCGAGCAGCGCATCGTTGGCGGTCGTGTGTGCGCCATACGGGGTGGTGTCGAGAAACAGGTCGGCGGCAGCGTTGCGGGCGATGTGCCCGGCCACGTCCACCCGTGGCGCGAAGACGAGCCGCTCCGGCGCGACGCCGCTGTTCGCCGCCGCGTTGCGCAAGTTGGTGCGCGCGTCGGCATTGGTGGCGAGCAACCACAGAACGCTGCCCGGTACCGCGTCGAGGATGCGCATCCACGCGTGGAATACCTTCGGCAGGATCTTGAACGAATTGTTGAAGCACGAGAACACGAACGCGTCGTCTGGCAGTCCGCAAGCCGCTCGCGACGGCGCGGGCCCGGCGGGAGCACGCGTGGTATCGCTGGCGTAGTAGCTGTACGGCATGCGCAGTGGCCGCTCGGCGTAGTTGCACTCGGCGTCGGCCGGTACGACGAAGGGATCGACGTGCACGTAGTCGTACCACTCCACGCCCAGCGTTCCGGGGAAGCCGATGCTGTTGACCTGCAACGGCGCGGCGCGGCGGGCGAACAGCGCCGGACGGCTGTTGCCGGTATAGCCGTTGAGATCGAACGCGACGGCGATGCCGTCGGCGCGAATTCGCCGCACGGCTGCGTTGTCGTCGAGTTCGCTCAAGTCGATGGAGTGTTCGACCGCGGCGGCGATCCGGCGACCGGCGGGGCCCGCGTCTGGGGGCAGCAATCCATAGGCGAACACTTCCAGGCGCGAACGATCGATGCGCTCCAGCACTTCGGTGATCACCGTCGCCATCGGGTGCAGACGAAAGTCCGATGACACGAAGCCGACGCGCAGTCGCCCGTCCGGTGACGGCACAACGGATGGAGCGAAAGGCAGCGGATCGGGCGCGATACTGGTTCCCCACTGCGTCGCCGCGCGGCGCAAGGTCTGCGGCGACAGCGGCATGGCGAGCAACTGCAGTTGGGCAATTTTCCAGTATTCGTGCGGCGGTACTTCGACGATGCGGGCAATTTCGTGAAACAGCCCGTCGATGCCTTCCCATGCGCAGCGCTGCATGCGGGCATGCGCCAGCAGCGACAACACGTAGCCGTTGTCGGGGTCGAGCGCGTGCGCGCGTGCGAGCGGCAGCTCTGCGTCGGCGTAGCGCTTCTGGTCGACGTAGAGAGGGCCAAGCTTGGCAAGAATACGCACGTCGTCGGGCGCCCGCCGCGCAGCCTCGACGAAACACGCTTCGGCTTCCACCAGGCGGCCGATTTCCTTCAAGGCGGTGCCGCGGCGCACGACAGTCGCCACGGGAAGTTCTCGGCGAATCGCCACCAGGCGCGAGTAGGCGCTAACGGCGCCCCGGTAGTCCTGCTTTTCGTAGAGAGCGTTGCCGATATTGCCCAGCGCGTCTGGCTGCGCCGGATCGGTGGCGAGCACCGCCCCGTAGCATTCGAATGCGCGTTCGGGCTCGCCCATAGCTTCGAGCGCCAGGCCGAGGTTGTTGAGCGTCGCAGCGTTGCCGGGCGCCGCGCGCAGCGCATGCTCGTAGCGGGCGACCGCAGCGCGCGTTTCGCCGCGCTCCCGAAGCGCGTTGCCGGCGTGGAAATTGGCTTCCGCCTGATCGGGCTCGGCGACGAGGATCTGCTGCCAAAGGCGTTCGGCGAGCGCTGTGTCACCGCACGCCAGCGCCGCTCGCAATTGCTGAAGCGAGTGCTCGTCCGCGGACTGCGCGGACGGAGACGCCGGGGAGTCCGTCGGTCGCGCGACCGCAGCCCCGTCGATCATCGTCGCCGCTGGGGGCGACGGCGCCAGTGCGCCGTGGCAATCCTTGTAGCGCTTGCCGCTGCCGCACGGGCACTGCGCGTTGCGCGACGAAGGCGGCGTTACGCTCAGCAACCGAACACGCGCTAGTGCAAAGTGCGCGCGCGCAGCGCGGTCGCGACGCGCGCCACCACGCTGGCCCAATCGCGCAACGCGCTCTGGCGGAACAGGCGTAGTGACGGATACCACGGGCTGTCTTCGCGGCGCAGCAGCCAGCGCCAGTCGGGTGCGAAGGGCAGCAGCACCCAGCAGGGACGACCGAGAGCGCCGGCGAGATGCACGATGCTGGTATCGACGCTGATGATCAGGTCGAGCTCGGCGATCAGTGCTGCGGTGTCGTCTAGTGACGCCGTGGGGTCCAGCGGTAGCATGTCCGCCGCGCCGCGCACGGCCGCAACCTGCACCGCAGCGTCGCCCTGCTGCAGCGAAAACCATGCGATGTCGTGGACGTCGAATAGCGCGGCAAGCGTCGACAGGTGCAGCGAACGGTTGCGGTCGTTGGTGTGGGTTCTGTTGCCGACCCATGCGAGGCCGACCCGGAGACGACCCGCCCGCGCATCGAGGGTTGTGCGCATCGCGCCGCGTCGCGCCGGAGCGACGCTTATGTAGGGCGCCTTGGCCGGAATCGTCGCCAGCGTCGTGGCGAAATGGCGCGGCAGCGACATCAGCGGGAAGTGTGCGTCACAGCGCAGCAGCGCCATGTTGCCGCTGATGACCTGCGCGGCGCCGGCGACCGAGGCGAGCAGCGCATGCAGCGGCGGGGCGCAGTGGATGACGACTTTTGCCCCGCTTGCGGCGAGCGCTGGAACATAGCGCGCGAACTGAACCGCGTCGCCGATGCCCTGTTCGGTGTACAGCAGCAGCGTCTTGCCCTGTGTCGCGACGCCATCCCATGCCGGGCCCGGGAAGACATGACGGCCCTTGCCCAGCTCCGCGAGCGAAAGACGCCAGTCGTATTCGCGCCAGCCCTCCGAATACTGGCCGTCGAGGAGCAGGGCCAATGAAAGATTCCAGTGCGCATTCGCAAAGTCGGCTTTGTGCGCAATGGATTGTCGGAAGGCATCGATGGCCCCGGCGACGTCGTTCTGCGACTGCAAGGCCAGGCCAAGGTTGTTCCAGGCGATCGCATGATCGGCCTTGAGCGCGAGCGCGGCGCGATAGGCGGCAATCGCATCGGCCTCGCGATCGGCGGCGGCATACGCCAGGCCCAGGTTGCCGTGAAACTCCGGTTCGCGCGGAGCCGCGTCGCGGGCCGCCTCCAGGCGCGGCAGCGCCGCGGCCAGGTCGCCACGCTGATATTCGATGACTCCCAGGTAATGCTGTGCCAGGGGATGCGCAGGTGCGGTGGCGAGAACCTCGCGATAAATCACTTCTGCAGACCGCACGTCGCCGCGCTGATGTGCCGCCAGCGCGGCGCCAAGGCGCTGCTCGGTCGAAGACGGCGTGGTGACCGGCGGCGCCGATGGGGCCGGTGCCGTGCCGACGGCGCCGTGGCAATGCTTGTA
Organism: Edaphobacterium sp. (SeqCode); assembly: GCA_039934835.1. Lineage (GTDB taxonomy): Bacteria > Pseudomonadota > Gammaproteobacteria > Burkholderiales > Casimicrobiaceae > PALSA-1003. Next base: position 14,961 of record JBDTLK010000063.1, read on the forward strand.
GCGCTTGCCGCTGCCGCACGGGCACGGGTCGTTGCGCCCGACGGCAGGCAGCGCCACGGCGTTCTTCGATGCCGTCGCGAGGCCCGCGGCCGCGGGGGCGTCATCGGGCAGCTCGTCGAGGATGCGCTGAAAGATCGCGGCCGCCGGCGCCCACTGGCCCAGAGCTAGGCAATTGCGCGCCAGCGATGCGAGCTGCGGCGAGCGTGCGATCGACGGCGTGAAATGCCGAACCAGCGACGCGAGCTCGTCAGGAGGCACGACGCGGCAGAAATTGAACAGGCCGTGGAAACCGAAAGGAAATCCGACCGGATATGCGGCTTCGAAGGCAAAACGATCGGCCTGCGCTTCCGTGCCGAAGCGGATGCCGTGCTCGCGCTCCAGCAGTGGCCTGAATGCGCGGCCGATGGTGACGTCCTCGGCCTCGGTCAGGACGATGCGCGGATCCTGCAGCGCAGCGAGCAGTTTGCGGGAACGCAACGAGAAGCCGCCGTTGCCCACGCGCAGCGCATCGTCGTACCAGAACCACTTGGCGCCAAGGTAATCGCTGTCGAGGAAGTCGGCGCGCCAGGCTTGCGGATTGACGACGTAGCCATCCCACTGCACGAGCAGCACGTGCGAGGTCTCGATGTGCGGCAGCAGTGACTTCAGAACGAAGCACGAATAGTCGTCGCGCGATGTGATCGCCGGAACGATGCGAAAGTCGATCCCGGCCTCGCCCGAATCGCGATCGGTGATGAACAAGGTTCGCGCGAAGCGTACCGCGGACGACGAGATGTGCAACGCGCGCAGCGCGAGCGCGTGATTCGCGGTGTCGATGCAACATAGCGTGACCGCGGGAAGCTCGAGCATGGCTGGCTATGCGCGTCCGGGCACAGGCGTCAAAGCGCGTCGCGGCGCTTCAGGCCGCGTCCGGTTCGGCCGGGGCCGCGGGCGGCGAAGGCGAGGTCGCTGCAGGTTCCGACACGGGTGGCGCCAGCTGTTGCCAGGTGAGCATGCCAAGCGCGACGAGCAGCGGAGCGATGTGAATGGTCGCGCGATTCGCGGTTGTCAGGTCGGCGAGCCATGCCGCGGCTTCGGTGAAAGCGAATACGAAAAGCAGGAACGCCATACCCGTAGTCGCGATAACGGTGAGTGGCACCAGCGGCGGCTTCAGTATCCGGCGCGCACCGATGACCAGAATCGCGATGAAGCCGTACCACAGCAGATTCCAGTTACCCATCAAAAAATAGGATTTGACCAGCTGCCACCACGCGGGGGCGAAGTCGAGGTGCATCTGATAGCCCAGGATGACGGTGTTGGTGCGCGCCAGGAACAACAGGATCAGCGCGGCCAACGCCGAGGCGATTCCCAGTGCGCGCAATCCGCGCCTCGGCAGCAGGGCCACGACGACGGCGGGCAGCAACGTCAGCGCCCACACCCAGCCAGGCGTCTTGATGAGCGGGCAGGCGATTGCGAGAAAAAGTGCGAGCAGGGCGTCGCGGGGGTCGCGGCGCAGGCACCATCGGTATGTTGCCAGCGCGGCGAGTGTGTACACGGCGCCCATTGGCAGGTCCGCGTAGCCGGCGAGCGCGACGTGAATGTCCAGCAGCGGCAGCGATGCGACGAAGTACGCGCCGACAAGCGCCGCGAGCGGTCCAACGCCTTCGCTGCGCAGTGCGCCGTAGATCGCGACAGTAAGCGACAGCAGGATGGCGAACCACGGCCAGTTCATCGCCGAGTCGTCCCAGCGGCCCAGCGCCACGCAGGTCCATACTTGCAGCAAAGGCACCGTCGCCGGGTAATTCGGTGACGCGTCGAACCAAGCCCCCGGGGCACCGGCCAGCCACGCATCCTCGCGCACGAACGGAACAATGTGGCCGAGTTCGTACCACACGCGCGCCTTGGTCGCCCATTGAACCCATGCGTCCCACGGGTAGAGCGGACGCAATGCCACCTCGGTCGCCAGCAGCGCGAAGCGGATCGCCAGCCATCCGAGCAATACGAACCAGACGACGCGTTGCCAGCGCGGAAGCTCCACCCGGAACGCCGCGATGGCGCCGCGCCTGGTGTCGCTCCACAGCGCCGGTCGCTTGCGTGCCGAATACCCGAACAACAGCGCGGTGACGACGGTGAGTGGCAGTGCAATCGACATCCAGCCGAACGCCAGGCCGGCGACGCTGGCTGCGCGCATCCACAGCGTCAGCAGCAAGGCGCCGATGCAATAACCGAAGCCGACGCGCAGGGCGAGCGCGACACCGGGCGCCTCGCCACGCGGCCAATCCACAGCCAACAGCGCGGCAATGCCGAGCAGCCACGGCAAGGCCAGCGAAAAGGTGAGGGTCAGTACATCCATGTCCGCGTCAGTTGAACTTGAACAGCGCGGCGCCACCCTCGGCGAGCAGCAGTTCGGCGGCGACCGGCGGGTTGCCGTCCCAGCGCAGAAGTTTCACGGCTGGGTCGTATTGCACGCCGCGGCGCTGGAACACGACCATATAGTCCCCTGGCCGAACCGCCGACGACGGCGGCATCGTGTTCGCCCACGGACTGAAGAAGACGTTGTACGGATATAGATGGTACGCGCCGC
>JBDTLK010000064.1:0-17421 GCA_039934835.1 Edaphobacterium sp. (SeqCode)
TGCCGCCCAGGTCCACGAACGCGCCGTAGTCGGTGATGTTCTTGACGATGCCCTTAACCACTGCGCCTTCCTGCAGCGTCTTGAGCAACTCTTCGCGCTCCGCGCCCTGGCTCGCCTCGAGCACGGCACGGCGTGATACGACCACGTTGTTGCGCTTGCGGTCGAGCTTGATGACCTTGAATTCGAGCGACTTGAATTCGTAGGGTGACGTGTCCTTAACCGGACGGATGTCGACCAGCGAGCCCGGCAGGAACGCCCTGATGCCGTTGACCATAACGGTCAGGCCACCCTTGACCTTGCCGCTGACCATGCCGGACACGATCGTGCCCTGCTCCATCGCCGCTTCGAGGTCGTGCCACGCCTTGAGGCGCTTGGCCTTGTCGCGCGAGAGCCGCGTTTCGCCGTAGCCGTCTTCGAGCGCTTCGATCGCCACCGTAACGAAATCACCGGCCTTGACTTCGACTTCGCCCTTGTCGTTCTTGAATTCCTCGATCGGAATAAAGCTTTCGGACTTGAGTCCCGCATTGACGACGACGATATTGAAATCGACCCGCGTCACTTCGGCGGTGATCAGTTCACCCTGACGCATCTCCTGCCGCGCGAGCGATTCCTCGAACAAGGCGGCGAAGTTTTCCAGCGGAGGATTTTGTTCGGTGGTGGCGGTTGCCGTGGCGGTTGCCATAAGTATCTGTATCCCAAGTTCTTCCGCTGCCACTGGCGTGGTTGCGGGTTAAGTGATGAACCCGCCGTCCGGACTGCATTGCGTCCGGTCGACGGCCCGTGTTGCACACAGATCGCGCGTTGCGCTGGGTCTGCGCTTGTTACCGTTCGGGTGCAGCCAGCGCCCGGTAGTGCCGGACCACGAAGGCAATGGCGGCGTCGATCGTTAAATCGGTGGTATCCAGAACGACTGCATCGGCGGCAACCCTGAGCGGTGCCTCCGCGCGGTTGCTATCGCGCCCATCCCGTTCCCGGATGTCGCGCAAAAGACTGTCAATTGTAACCGAGTTTCCTTTCATGATCAACTGGTTATACCGGCGCCTTGCCCGTTCCTCGGCGCTGGCCGTGACATAGGCCTTGAGCACAGCGTCGGGAAAGACCACGGTCCCCATGTCGCGGCCCTCGGCCACCAGCCCGGGCGCGCGCCTGAAACTGCGCTGCCAGGCGATGAGCGCGGCGCGAACCTGGGGAAAAACCGCCACCCGCGAGGCGGCCACCCCGACCGCCTCATCGCGGATGGCCTCGGCGACGTCCTCTCCGTCCAGGCTCACCGCGCCGCCCTCGAATCTGGCATCGAGCTGCCTCGCGGCTGCCGCCAGGGCAACCTCGTCGTCGACAGGGATCGGGTGACGCAGCGCCTTGAGCGCAACCAGTCGGTAAAGCGCGCCGCTATCGAGATAGTGAAAACCCAGCGCCTGCGCCACGCCCTGGGCCACCGTCCCCTTGCCCGACGCCGCCGGCCCATCGATTGCCACCACCGGAAGTGCGCCCGCTGCCGTCATTGCGTAAGGCGGGAGAATTCGCCGAAATAGCCGGGAAAGGTCTTGCGCACGCACTGCGGGTCGTTGATGCGCACCCCCACTGCGCCCAGCGACGCCAGCGAAAAGCACATTGCCATCCGGTGATCGTCGTAGGTGTCGATAGTGGCTGCGCGCAACGCCGCCGGCGGCTCGACCCGCAGCCAACCCGCGCCCTCGTCTACCACTGCGCCGAGCTTGCGCAATTCGGTCGCCATCGCGGCGATCCGGTCCGTCTCCTTGACGCGCCAGCTGCCGATGTTGCGCAGCGTGGTCGGGCCCCGCGCAAACAGAGCGACGACAGCGGCGGTCATCGCCGCATCCGGGATCATGGTGCAGTCGAGATCGATGCCGCGCAGCGGCGTGCCGCCCGCGGCTTCGATCCAATCGTCGCCGCGAGCAATCGTTGCACCCATGGCGGCGAGTGTGTCGGCAAACGCGACGTCACCCTGAATGCTGGTGCTGCCGACGCCCTCGACGCGCACCGGCCCTCCGGCGATCGCTCCGGCCGCCAGAAAATACGACGCCGATGACGCGTCACCTTCGACGACGATCGTCCCCGGGCTCCGGTAATTCGCCGCCTCAGGCACGTCGAATTGACGCCACGCGCTGTGTGCAACGTCGACGCCGAAGCGCTGCATCAGGTTCAGGGTGATCGCGACGTATGGCTGCGAAATCAGTTCCCCGCTCACCTCGACGCGCGTATCGCCGCCCGCCAGCGGCAGCGCCATCAGCAGCGCCGATAGGAACTGGCTGGAAACATCGCCGCGCACAGCGACGCTGCGGGTGCGGCGCTCTACGCCTGGACTGATCGCGAGGGGGGGATAGCCCGCGTTGCCGGTGTAGCGAATCTCTGCGCCCAGCGAGCGCAACGCGTCGACGAGGTCACCGATTGGACGCTGGTGCATGCGCGGCACGCCCGACAATTCGTAGTCGCCGCCCGACAACGCCAGCGCAGCGGTCAGCGGGCGAAATGCGGTACCGGCGTTGCCGAGGGAAAGTGCCGCGCGCTTGACCGGAAACGCGCCTCCGACGCCGTGGACCTGGAAATCGCGCGACTCGCCTGCGCGGTCGATACGCACGCCCAGTAGCCGCAGCGCATCCAGCATCCGGTCGACGTCGTCAGCGTCGAGCAGTCCGGTGACCCTGGTCGTGCCGTGGGCAAGCGCCGCCAGCAGCAACGTGCGATTGGAAATGCTTTTCGAGCCCGGAAGGCGCACGACACCGGCGGCGCGCGCGACAGGCGGCAGGTCGAGAAATTCCATCGCTCGCTACTCTTCGGTGCCGCCGTCGCGCCCTGCGATCCACGTGTTACGCGCGTCGCGCGCGGTCGCGAACAGCGTGGCCAGCGCCGCACTGTCGGCGTTGGCGAGCATGCGATCGATACGCTCGAGTTGGGCGCGATACGCCGCAAGCTCCGCGCGCAGCGCCACGCGGTTGGCGACGCAGATGTCGCGCCACATTTCCGGGTGACTGCTGGCGAGACGCGTGAAATCGCGAAAGCCGCCCGCAGCGTGACGAAAGTAGTCGCGGGCATCGGGGCGGGTGGCGAGTTCGGCGACCAGCGCAAAGGCCAGTGCGTGCGGCAGATGGCTCACCGCCGCGAAGAGAGCATCGTGACGCGCAGGATCGAGAAAGCTGATCACGCCGCCACACGCCTTCCAGCATGCGTCGACGCGCGCGACCGCCGCGGGCAGCGTCTCGGCAACCGGAGTGAGCACCACGTTGCGCTCGCGAAACAGCGTGGCGAACGCCGCCATCGCGCCGGAATGCTCGGTGCCGGCGATGGGATGTCCCGGAACGAATCGGGAGAAGGCGCCGCCGAGATGCGCGCGCGCCGCAGCGATGACGTCCTGCTTGGTGCTGCCGGCATCGGTCACGATGGTGTGCGCCCCGAGGTGCGCCGCTATGGCGACCAGCAAGTCCGGCATCTGCCCGACCGGCACGGCCAGCAGGATCAGATCCGCGTCGTGAAGTTCCTCTTGCCACGCCGCATCGATGACTTGCGTGCGGTCGGCGATTCCCTGCGCCCGCGCCACGTCGAGATTGGCCCTGCCCCGCCCAATACCGACCACGCTGCCCACGTTTCCCGCGCGCTTGAGCGCAAGCGCGAACGAACCACCGATCAGGCCGACGCCGAATACAACCAGCTTGCCGATCATCGGCGTCGTCACAAATCAGCGTCCGAGTGCAACGCGAAGGGCAGCGAGGAAGCGCTGGTTCTCGTTCGGCAGACCGACCGATATGCGCAAATGCTCCGGCAGTCCGTAGTTAGCGACCGGCCTGACGATGACGCCCTGTCGCAACAGCGCCTCGTAAATCCGCGCCGCGTCGCCAACCTGCGCGAGCAGGAAATTGCCGTGCGACGGCACGTGGCCGATACCGAGAGCATCGAGCCCCTGCACCAGTTGCTCCAGACCGGCGCGATTGAGCCGCGCGCTTTCCTCGAGGTATTCGGTATCGGCCAGCGCGGCGATGGCCGCGGCCTGCGCGACCGAATTGACGTTGAAGGGCTGCCTCACCCGGTTGAGCATGTCGGCGACCGCGGCATTGGCCAATCCATAGCCGACGCGAAGACCTGCCAATCCGTAAGCCTTTGAGAAAGTGCGCGAGACGAGCAGGTTGGGATGATCGCTGAGCCACGTCGCACTATTGGCGCGTTGTTCCGGCAACAGGTATTCGTTGTACGCTTCGTCGAGAATCACCAGAATGTCCGCGGGAACCGACGCGATGAATTCGCGCACCGCCGCGGGGGCGAGCCAGGTGCCCGTCGGATTGTTCGGATTGGCGACAAACGCCATGCGCGTGCGCGACGTCATCGCGGCGCGCATCGCCGGCAGGTCGTGGCCAAGCGCGCGGGCCGCAACGGCGATACCCTTGCCGCCGCGCGCCTGCGTCGCCAGCGGGTAGACCGCGAACGCATGTGCCGAATACACCGCCTCGTCGCCCGGCCGCAGAAACGCTTGCGTCGCCAGCTCGAGAATGTCGTTGGAGCCATTGCCCAGCACGACCTGGTCCAATCCCACGGAATAGCGCGCGGCGAGCACTTTCTTGAGCGCGAAGCCGTTGCCGTCGGGATAGCGCGTGACGCCCGCGGCTGCCGCCGCGATCGCCGCGAGCACGCGTTCGCTGGGCCCGCGGGGATTTTCGTTCGACGCGAGCTTGACGATGTCGCTCTCGGCGAGACCGTACTCGCGCGCGAGTTCGTCGATCGGCTTTCCAGGTACGTACGGCGAGAGGCGCTGCACGTACTCCGGCGGTTGCGCGGCAAGGCGGTTGTCGGTCATCGCGGCAGTGATCATCTGCTATTTCAACACCGGCGCCGCCGGGTACGATCCGAGCAGCTTTAGAAACGGCGCACGCTGGCGCAGTTCAGTCAGCGCCGCCGCCAGCGCCGGATCGTCGCAGTGGCCCTCGACGTCGACGAAGAACAGGTATTCCCAGAGTCCCGTGCGAGCCGGCCGCGATTCGAGGCGAGTCATGCTCACGCGATGCTTGGCGAACGGTTCCAGCAGCGCGTGCACTGCGCCGGGCTGGTTGTGCGCGGACATGACCAGCGAGGTTTCATCCTTGCCCGAACGCGGGATGGTCTGCCGTCCCAGCACCCAGAAGCGGGTGGTGTTGTTCGGCTCGTCCTCGACGTGCGCGGCGAGCGTCGCCAATCCGTAGATCGCCGCCGCCGTCTCGCCGGCGATAGCCGCGGAGCCAGGTTCCGCCGCCGCCAGGCGCGCCGCCTCGGCATTGCTCGCCACGGGAACGCGCGGCACGGCGGGCAGGTGCCGCGCAAGCCATTGCGTGCACTGCGCCAGCGATTGCGCATGCGAATAGAGGCGCGTGACGGCGGCCAGCGTCGGCGCGGCTGAAAGAAGGTGTTGCGCGATACGCAGCTTGATTTCGCCGACGATGGTGAGCTCGGTCTGGCACATCAGGTCGAGCGTGCGACCCACCGCGCCCTCGGTCGAATTCTCGACCGGAACCACGGCGTAGTCCGCCCGGCCGGATTCCGCGGCACGGAAAACCTCGTCGATCGATGCGCATGGCTCGGCATCGACCAGGTCGCCGAAATGCCGCGCCACCGCGGCGTGGCTGAAGGTGCCCGCAGGACCGAGATAGGCAATGCGCAGTTTGCGTTCGAGCGCCAGGCAGGCGGCCATCACCTGACGGAATACGCCGGTCACTGCTTCGTTGGGCAACGGGCCGCAATTTTCCTGCTGCAGCCGACGCAGCACCTGGGCTTCGCGTTCGGGCCGGTATGCGGCGCCATCGCCCTTTAGTCTGCCGATTTCCTGCGCCTCGCGCGCCCGCTCGTTGAGCAGCCTCAGCAACTCGCGATCGAGCGCGTCAATGGCGTCGCGATGACGCTTGAGGTCGTGGTCGGCATTCACGGCGCGTGGACGCTGCAATTATGCGGCGGCGCGGCGCAGTCAGCCCGCCGCCGACCGCGCGTCATTCCTCACCATCGACCTCGACCTCGGTCTCGGCCACGCGCTCCAGGCCGGCAAGCTTTTCTCCGGCATCGAGATTGATCAGAGTCACGCCCTGAGTCGAACGGCTCATCTCGCGGATCGACGCCACCTTGGTACGGATCAGCACGCCGCCGGTCGAGATCAGCATCACCTCGTCGTCCGGATGAACGAGCGCCGCGGCAACGACTTTGCCATTACGGGCGGTCTGTTGAATCGCGATCATGCCCTTGGTGCCGCGTCCGTGACGCGTGTGCTCCACGATCGGGGTGCGCTTGCCGAAACCGTTCTCGGTCGCGGTCAATACCGATTGCTGCTCGTCCTCGGCGACCAGCATCGAGATGATGCGCTGGCCACGATCGAGCTGCATGCCCTTCACGCCATGCGCGTTGCGGCCCATTGGCCGCACATCGGTTTCCTCGAAGCGCACCGCCTTGCCGCCCGACGAGAACAGCATCACGTCGTGCTTGCCGTCGGTGAGCGCAACGCCGACCAGGAAATCGCCGTCGTCGAGGCCTACGGCGATGATGCCCGACGGACGCGGCCGCGAGAACTCGGACAGCGGCGTCTTTTTCACCGTACCCTGCGCGGTCGCCATGAACACGAAGCGATCCTCGGCGAATTCCTTCACCGGCAGGATGGCGGTGATCTTTTCGTGATCGAGCAGCGGCACCAGATTGACGATCGGCTTGCCGCGCGACGCGCGCCCACCCTGCGGAACGTTGTAGACCTTGAGCCAGTAGACGCGGCCGCGATTGGAGAAGCAAAGGATGTAGTCGTGCGTGTTGGCGATGAAGAGGTGGTCGATGAAATCGTCTTCCTTCGTTCCCGTCGCCTGCTTGCCGCGGCCGCCGCGCCGTTGCGCGCGGTATTCCGCGACCGGTTGCGCCTTCATGTAGCCGCCGTGCGAGAGCGTCACGACCATGTCTTCCGGGGCAATCAGGTCCTCGAGCGACAGATCGACGCCCTGCGCGACGATCTCGGAGCGCCGCTTGTCGCCGAACTGGTCGCGAATCGATGTCAACTCGGTCACGATGATCTGGGTAACGCGCGCTGGCTTGGCGAGAATGTCGAGCAGGTCGACGATCTGCGCCATTACGTCGCGATATTCGGTGGTGATCTTTTCCTGTTCGAGACCCGTCAGGCGCTGCAGGCGCAATTCGAGGATCGCCTGAGCCTGCACGTCGGAGAGCTTGTATCCCGGCGGCTTGGCGTCCGGCTGCCAGCCGAACTGTGCCAACAGTCCGTCGGGGCGCGCGGCATCGGCGGCCGAGCGGCGCAGCATCTCCTCGACCACGGACGAGCGCCACACCTTGGCCATCAGCGCGGTCTTGGCTTGCGGCGGAGTCGCCGCGGCCTTGATCAGCGCGATGATCTCGTCGACGTTCGACAGCGCGACTGCGAGACCTTCCAGCGTATGGCCGCGTTCGCGTGCCTTCTTGAGTTCGAACTGCGTTCGGCGTACGACGATTTCTCGTCGGTGCTGCAGGAAATATTCGAGGAACTGCTTGAGGTTGAGCAGGCGTGGCTGGTTGTCGACCAGTGCGACCATGTTCATCCCGAAGCTGTCCTGAAGCTGGGTGAGCTTGTAGAGATTGTTAAGGATGATGTCGGCGACTTCGCCACGCTTGAGCTCGATGACCACGCGCATGCCCGACTTGTCGGATTCGTCGCGCAGGTCGGAAATGCCCTCGAGTCTCTTCTCGCGAACCAGCTCGCCGATGCGGATGAGCAGATTGGCCTTGTTCACCTGGAACGGAATCTCGTCGACGATGATCGCCTGCCGCTCACCCTTGCCGATGTCCTCGACATGCGTGCGGGCACGGATGACGACACGGCCGCGGCCGGTACGATAGCCTTCACGCACGCCTTCGAGCCCGTAGATGATTCCGGCGGTCGGGAAATCGGGCGCAGGGATGATCTCCATCAGCTCGTCGATGCCGATGTCCGGCATATCCAGGACCTTTAGGCAACCGGTGATGATTTCGGTCAGGTTGTGCGGCGGGATGTTGGTGGCCATCCCGACCGCGATGCCGGATGAGCCGTTGACGAGCAAGTTGGGCAGCCGCGACGGCAACACCGACGGCTCGCGCTCCTTGCCGTCGTAGTTCGGCACGAAATCGACGGTCTCCTTGTCGATGTCGGCCAGAAGCTCGTTGGCGATCTTCTGCAGCCGGCACTCGGTGTAGCGCATCGCCGCCGGGTTGTCGCCGTCGACCGAGCCGAAGTTGCCCTGGCCGTCGATCAGCGGATAGCGCAGCGAGAACTCCTGCGCCATGCGCACCAGCGCGTCGTAAATCGACATGTCGCCGTGCGGGTGGTACTTGCCCATGACGTCGCCAACCACCCGCGCGCATTTCACAAACGGCCGGTTCCAGACGATGTTGGCTTCATGCATCGCAAAAAGGACCCTGCGATGTACCGGTTTGAGGCCATCGCGGGCGTCGGGAAGGGCCCGCCCCACGATGACGCTCATGGCGTAATCGAGGTAGGAATGCCGCATTTCGGCTTCCAGGCTTACTGGGACGGTTTCTTTAGCGAACTGCTCCATCTTTGCGAGGCTCTTTAGCGTATGAAAGGATTGAAAGCGGCACCCATCCGGCCATCCGGCCGCGGGGGCGCAGACAGCATGTGGGACGGCAGTATTGCCTGGCGAGGCCGCTGGCCGCGGAAAACGATGAATCTTATCATGACCGTTGTATTGCCGCGACACCGTCCAACTTCTTGTTGCAGGAATCCAAATTGCGCTTTGCAGCGCCAAAATCCCTATGCTATAGTCGGCTTCAAGTCGCTGTTTCCGGACGACCTACAAAAGTTGCCGTTACGCGTCGAAAAATTAAACGGGTAAACCTCAACAACTCAAGCCAAAGGGGTGAAAGTGAATAAACTTCGTCTGATTGCGACCATCGTGACCGGCACAACCGCCGCCATGCTGGGCTCAGCAGCGTTCGGTCAGGCCAATCCGCAGAATAGCGGTTACTGGCTATTCGGCTACGGCACGCCAACCAACAATATCTGGCGCAGCGGCTCGTATGGCGGCAAGCCCGGCGTCAACGACACGTTGTGCTGGCGTACCGGGTATTGGACGCCCGCCATGGCAATCGTCGAGTGCGATCCCGATCTCGTGCCCAAGCCGATGGCCCCGGCAGCTGCTCCCGCCATGACGCCACCGTCGGCACCTGCTCCGGCGCCAACGCCGGCACCGGCCCCGATGGCCCCTGGCGTGCAAAAGATCACTCTGGCGAGCAAGGCGCTGTTCGACTTCGACAAGGCTGTCCTTAAGCCCGAAGGCCGGGCCGCGATCGATCGCGACGTGATCAGTAAGCTGTCCGGCGTGACCAAGCTTGAGCTGGTGCTCGTGACCGGCCACACCGATCCGATCGGCACGCAAGCCTACAACCAGAAGCTGTCGGAGCGCCGCGCCAACGCGGTTCGCGACTACCTGGTGTCCAAGGGCGTTGCCAAGGACAAGATCGAGACGCTGGGCATGGGCAAGACGCAGCCGGTTCCTGGTCTGGTCTGCGAGCAGAAGAACCTGAAGGAACGGATCGCCTGCCTGGCACCTGACCGTCGCGTTGAAGTGGAAGTCAAGGGCGAAGTCATAAAGCGCTAAGACGCTTCGCAGCAGTCGAAAAAGCCCCGCCGCGTGCGGGGCTTTTTCTTGCTCTGCCGTCGCGCACGCGACAGCCAGCCGCAATGCCGATCGTCGGCACCGCGTATTGAGTTACGCTCGACGCTGAACCCGGATCCAACCATGACCCTGTCCGTCGATCTGCGCATCGATGCGCGCTGGACCATACCGATCGTTCCGACGGGAGTGCTGGTCGACCACGCGCTGCTCATCGCCGCCGACCGGGTCGTGGCATTGGTGCCGGCGCAGGACGCCGACCGTGGCTACCGTGCCGCGCGCCGTGTTTCGCTCCCGACGCATGTCCTCATGCCAGGATTGGTCAACGCCCACGCGCACGGCGCGATGACGCTGCTGCGCGGCATTGCCGACGACGTGCCACTCACGCCGTGGCTCGAGCAGCATATCTGGCCGCGCGAAGGCCGCGTTGTCGGGCCGGAGTTCGTCTACGACGGAACACTGCTGGCCGCCGCGGAAATGCTGCGCGGCGGCGTGACCTGCTGCAACGACATGTACTTCTACCCCGATGCCGCCGCGCGCGCGTATCGCGACAGCGGCATGCGCGCGCTGGTCGGGCTGCCGGTGCTGGATTTTCCCACGCCCTACGCCAGCGGCGCCGACGATTGCCTGCGGACGGGGCTCGCCGCGCGCGACGCCTGGAGGCACGAACCGCGACTAGCCTTTGCGCTCGCTCCGCACGCGCCGTACACGGTGGGCGACGCAAGTTGGGGCAAGATCGTGATGTATGCGCGTCAGCTCGACCTGCCGATCCAGACCCACCTGCTCGAAGCGCCTGAAGAGCGCGCACGGAGCGTGGCGCAGTTCGGCTGCGGCCCGCTCGAGCGGCTGCGTCACCTGGGGGCGACCGACCCCGGCTTTATCGCCATCCACTGCGTGCATCTGTTGCCCGCCGACATCGAGCTGCTGGCAACGCAAGGCTGCCACGTCGTGCACTGCCCCACCTCGAACCTCAAGCTTGCCAACGGCATCGCGCCGGTGGCGGCGTTGCGCGCACGCGGGATCAACGTCGCACTGGGCACCGACGGCGCGGCCAGCAACAATCGCCTCGACATCTTCTCCGAAGCGCGGCTTGCCGCACTGATCGCCAAGGCGGCGACGGGCGACGCCGCAGTATTGTCCGCGGCGACGGTGCTGCGCATGGCCACGCTCGATGGCGCAGCGGCGCTCGGCCTCGAACGGCAAATCGGCTCGCTCGAAGTCGGCAAGCAGGCCGATGTCATCGCGGTGAATCTGGACGGCGTCGAACATGCGCCCTGCTATGATCCCGTTTCGCACCTGATACACGTCACGGGCCGCGACCAGGTGACCGATGTCTGGGTCGCGGGGGAGCAACTGGTCGCGAATTGCGCGTTGACGCACGTCGATGCACCGGAGCTCGCGGCGCGCGCTCGCTACTGGCACGATCGTTTGCAATGACCGCACCGAACATGAACGTCGACCCTGCCGAACTGGCCAAGTTCGGCGCGCTGGCGCATCGCTGGTGGGATCCGACCAGTGAATTCAAGCCGCTGCACGACATCAACCCGTTGCGGCTCGGCCATATCGACCAGCGGTGCGGCGGACTGCGCGACAAGCGCGTGCTCGACGTCGGATGCGGCGGAGGGATTCTCGCCGAGGCAATGGCGCGCGCCGGCGCCAGCGTCACCGGCATCGACCTGTCCGAGAAGCCGCTCGGCGTCGCGCGCCTGCATCGGCTCGAATCCGGCGTCGCCGTCGATTACCGGCTCATTGCCGCCGAGGAGCTCGCGGTGGAAGCACCTGCAAGCTTCGACGTCGTCACCTGCATGGAAATGCTCGAACACGTTCCTGATCCGGCATCGACGATCGCGGCGTGCGCGCAGCTGGTCAAGCCCGGAGGCCTGGTCGTATTCTCGACGATCAATCGTAACGCCAAGGCGTATCTGTTCGCGGTCATCGGCGCTGAATACGTGCTCAACCTGTTGCCGCGCGGGACGCATGAATACGCGCGCTTCCTCAAGCCCGCCGAGGTCGCGACGTTCGCGCGCGCCGCGGGCCTCGAGGTCGATGTGGTCACCGGCATGACCTACAACCCCTTCACGCGTGTCTATCGGCTTGAACCGGACACGGCAGTGAATTACATCGCCACCTTCCGCCGCCATGACTAGTGCCACCAAGCGCGCGCCGTTTCCCGTGCGCGCGGTCCTGTTCGACCTCGACGGTACGCTCGCCGACACCGCGCCCGACCTCGGCAGCGCGCTCAACCGCGTGCGCGCGGACCTCCACCTGCCGCCGTTGCCGCTTGCCGCCCTACGGCCATTCGCGTCGCACGGCGCGCGCGGAATGCTGCGCGGCGCGATGGGGATCGAGGAAGGCAACAGCGACTATCCGGTGTTGCGCGACAGGTACCTCGACTACTACGGCGAAGCGCTGTTCGTGCACACGCGCCTGTTCGATGGCGCCGATGCGATGCTGGCAGAGATCGAGCGCCGCGGATTGAGTTGGGGCATCGTTACCAACAAGACTGCCCGGTTCACCCTGCCGCTGCTGGCGCACCTTGGCATTGCCGAGCGCGCGGGCGCCGTCATCTGCGGCGACACCACGCCGCACAGCAAGCCGCACCCGGCGCCGCTGCTGGCCGGCGCCAAATTGCTGACCATCGATCCTGTCGATTGCCTGTACGTCGGCGACGCCGAGCGCGATATCGTCGGTGGCAAGGCGGCGGGCATGAAGACGATGCTGGCGCGCTTCGGTTACCTGGGACCGCAGGACACGCCGGACAAGTGGCAAGCCGACGCTTCGATCGACTCGTTGTCGGCGTTGCTCGACTGGCTCCCGAACTAACCCGGACAGGCTCCCGCGTTCAGATAAAGCCACTGCTGCGGCTTGCCGTTGCGGTGGCCGGCAAGCCACACCTGCTGGCTGCGGGTAAGCGGCTGGAGCACCAGCGAAGGAATGTCGGCTGGGATAGCCAACGGCACTCCATTGGCGCTGGCAATGAGATCGCCGTTCTTGAGTCCGAGATTGCCGGCGAAGCCGCTTTGATCGCGCACCACCAGAGCACCCGCGCCCGGCTCGACGAGCGCCTTCCATGCGTCGCTGGTATTCATCATGCCGCCGAGCAATTCGGCATTGAGCCGCACGATCGGGCCGGTGAATCCTGCCGGCGCCGAACATGCCGCTGATTTTGCCGCGGGCGCGACCACCGTGCGTGCCGGCTTGTCCGCCGACGCTGCGGCGCGCAGCGCCATATCGCGGCGCACGCCGCCGTCGAGCAGCGTGATCCCGTCGGGACGCACCGACTCGAGGCGCACGCCGGCGGCAACCTCCTCGCCTGTGGTGATCAGCAGCGGACCGCGCGCGCCGCCACGCAGCAGCGCGTAGCCCTTGCCGTCGCGTTGCGCGATAACGCCCAGCAGGCGCAGGTCGCCCGCGCCCGCTGTCGCGGTGACCGGACTCGCGCTGGTGGTCGACGCCGCAGCGCCGAACAAGCGCGCGTCGCCGATGCGACGCGCGTAGTCGCGATCCGGCGCGGACGCGGCAAGCGTTGGCGACACGGGCCCGAACCAGCGCCAACCCCAGTACGCGCCTACGAGCGCAAGCAATGCCAGCGCGATCAGCATCGCCACCGCGGCCGCGAGTTTCCAGCGGACCGGCAGCGTCCCCGTCGGCGCTGGCTGCGCCACGTATAATTGCGCTTCAGTCACGTCTGTCCGCGCTCCAGCCGTTGAATCCGCAGCTCGCCCTGTTGCAACCGTATCCGTTCGAGCGGCTGCGCGCGCTTTACGCCACGGTGACCCCCGATCCGCGGCGTTCACCCATCAGCCTGTCGATCGGCGAACCAAAACATCCGACGCCGCAATTCATCCGCGACGCATTGGCGGCGGGTAGCGGCGGTCTCGCGAATTATCCCACAACGCTCGGCGCCCCCACGCTGCGCGAGGCGATCGCCGCATGGCTCACGCGTCGCCACGACTTGCGCGAGCTCGACGCCGCCACGCAGGTGCTGCCGGTGCTCGGCAGCCGCGAAGCGCTGTTCGCGTTCGCGCAGACCTGCGTGGATGCGAGCCGGGTCGGTGCGACGGTCATCGTGCCGAATCCGTTCTACCAGATCTACGAGGGCGCGGCGCTGCTCGCCGGTGCGACGCCCTATTGCGTCAACAGCCTCGCCGAACATGGTTACGCGCCGCGCTGGGAGCGCATTCCCGACGCCGTCTGGGCGCGCACGCAGCTGCTTTTCGTGTGCTCCCCGGACAATCCCACCGGTCGCGTAATGCGGCAGGAAGAATGGCAGCGCTTGTTTGAACTTTCCGATCGCTTCGGCTTCGTGATCGCCGCCGACGAGTGTTACTCGGAAGTCTACTTCGACGAAGCAGCGCCCCCGATGGGCGCGCTGGCCGCGGCACAGGCCGCCGGCCGCGACGGCTTTCCGCGGCTACTGTCCTTCGGCAGCCTGTCCAAGCGCTCCAACGTGCCCGGTCTGCGCTCTGGGTACGTCGCGGGCGATGCGGCGCTGGTGAAGGCGTTCCTTCTCTACCGCACCTATCATGGCTCGGCGATGTCGCCCGCGGTCGCCGCCGCCAGCATCGCCGCGTGGAACGACGAGGAACACGTGCGCGCCAACCGGCGGCTGTATGCGGAAAAATTCGCCCTGCTGCAACCGCGACTCGACGCGGTGCTGACCGCACCGCGACCTGACGCAGCGTTCTACCTGTGGGCGAAGGTGCTCGGCGATGACGCCGCGTTCGCGCAGCGCCTGTACGCCGAGGAAGCGGTGAGCGTGCTGCCCGGTTCGTTTCTCGGTCGCTTCGCTGACGGCGTCAACCCGGGACAAGGTTACATTCGAGTCGCCCTGGTGGCTGCCCTCGCCGAGTGCACTGAAGGCATCGACCGGATGGTGCGCTTCGCGCAGCGCGGATAGGTGCCCGGTTGCAGCGGTCGACCCTCAGGCGCCTTAGGCCGCGCCCCGGCATGCGCTAAAATAGTGGTTTTGCCGGCGTTCGTGCGTCGCAACTTCATGCAAAACCTGCAGCAGACCATCGACGCCGCCTGGGAACAGCGCAGCGAGCTCACCCCACAGTCGGCGAGCAGCGCGATTCGCGACGCCGTCGCCAGCGCCTTGGGCGAACTCGATGCCGGCAGGTTGCGGGTCGCCGAAAAGCACGGCTCAGACTGGGTCACCCACCAGTGGCTCAAGAAGGCGGTGCTGCTGTCGTTTCGCCTCTACGACAATACGCCGATCGGCATCGCCGCGCCGAACGCGCCGTTTCGCTTTTATGACAAAGTGCCCACCAAGTTCGCGCAGTTCGACGACGCGGCCTTCGCCAAGGCGGGCGTGCGCGTAGTGCCGCCCGCAGTGGCACGGCGCGGCGCCTACGTCGCGCCCGGGGTCGTGCTTATGCCCTCCTACGTCAACATCGGCGCGTACGTCGATTCCGGAACCATGGTCGACACCTGGGCGACGGTCGGCTCTTGTGCGCAGATCGGCAAGAATGTCCACCTTTCGGGCGGTGTCGGCATCGGCGGAGTGCTTGAACCGCTGCAGGCCAACCCCACCATCATCGAAGACAACTGCTTCATCGGCGCGCGCTCCGAAGTCGTTGAAGGCGTCATCGTCGAGGAAAACTCCGTGCTCGGCATGGGCGTGTTCCTGGGCCAGAGCACCAAGATCTACAACCGCATGACCGATACGGTGAGTTATGGCCGGGTGCCCTCGGGTTCTGTGATCGTCGCCGGCAGCCTGCCGTCCGGCGAAGGCAAGTGCCACCTGTACTGCGCGGTCATCGTCAAGCGCGTCGACGCCGGGACGCGCGCCAAGACCAGCATCAACGAACTGTTGCGCGATTGAAGGACCGTGAGAGGCGTGGACAACATGTCGGTCTCGATCAAGACTGACGCCGAGATCGAGAAAATGCGCGTCGCCGGAAGGGTTGCGTCGGAATTGCTCGACCATCTGACGCCCTTCGTGCAACCCGGAGTTTCGACCGGCGAGCTCGACCGCATCGCGCACGACTACCAGGTCAATGTGCAGAAGGTGATTCCGGCCACGCTCAATTACGCGCCGCCGGGGCATCGCCCCTATCCGGCGTCGCTGTGCGCGTCGGTGAATCACGTCGTTTGTCACGGCATTCCCGGTGACAAAAAGCTCAAGAGCGGCGACATCGTCAACATCGACGTGACGATCATCAAGGACGGGTTTCACGGCGATACCAGCCGCATGTTCCATGTCGGCTCGCCTTCGATTCAAGCCCGACGGCTGGTGGACGTCACCTACGAAGCGATGTGGCGCGGCATCCGGGAGATCCGGCGCGGCGCGCACCTGGGCGACATCGGCGCTACCATCCAGCGCTTCGCCGAGAGCAACGGCTTCTCGGTGGTGCGGGAATTCTGCGGTCACGGCATCGGCCGCCAGTTCCACGAGGAACCGCAGGTGCTGCATTACGGCCGCCCCGGCACCGGGCTGGAGCTTCAGCCCGGAATGATTTTTACCGTCGAGCCCATGATTAATGCCGGGCGCCCTGGCATTCGTGGACTTGCCGATGGCTGGACGATCGTCACCGCCGATCACAGCCTGTCCGCGCAATGGGAACACACCGTGCTCGTCACGGACAATTCGTTCGAGGTCCTGACGCTTTCGGCAGGCGCGCCCGCACCCCCACCGACTGCGCAGGCGGCATAAAGAGCCCCTTGGACGCGACGCTCGTCACCGCGCCGCCGCCTGCTACCGCCGCTGCCCGCTGGAAGCGCGAACTGGCAGCGGGGCGCGAAGCGCTGCGCGCGTCGTTCGCACTGATCCCTGACTCGCAGCGACTGCTCCATGTCCAGGCGCGACTAGCCGACCGCATCGTGCGCGGGATCTGGAGCGAAGTCGGCGTTCCCGCCGGCATCGCGCTGGTGGCAGTCGGCGGCTACGGTCGCGGGGCGCTGTTCCCGCACTCCGACGTCGACGTCCTGGTCCTCCTGCCCAAGCCGCTGACCGATCCGGTCGCCGCGTCGGCGATCGAACGCTTCATCGGCATGCTCTGGGACGTCGGCCTCGAGGTCGCGCACTCGGTGCGCACCCTCGATGAGTGCGAAACCGAGATGGCGAGTGACGTCACCATCCGCACCAGCCTGCTCGAGAACCGCCTGCTGGCGGGATCGCGCGCGCTCTACGACCGCTTCCGCCGGCGCTACGCAGCCACGCTCGACGTGCGCGGCTTCTATGAAGCCAAGATGCTCGAGCAGCAGCAACGCCACTTGCGCCATCAGGACACCGCGTACAACCTCGAGCCCAACGTCAAGGAAAGTCCCGGCGGCTTGCGCGACCTGCAGACGATCATGTGGATCGCCCGCGCCGCGGGCATCGGCCACACCTGGCGCGAGCTGGTCGCACATGGCCTGATGACCGCGAGCGAAGCGCGCGAGGTCGCCCGTCACGAAAAACTCATCGCCGACCTGCGCACGCGACTGCACTATCTCGCCGGGCGCTGCGAAGACCGCCTGGTATTCGACGTGCAGACCGCGCTGGCGCGCGAGATGGGCCTGGTCGACACGCCCAACCGTCGCGCGTCCGAGCAGCTCATGCAGCGCTACTACCGCGCTGCCAAGTCGATCCGCCAGATCAACGTCCTCCTGTTGCAGAACCTGCACGCGCGGTTGTTTCCCGCCGAGGTCAAGGTGCAGCCCATCGACGCCGACTTTCAGGCGGTCGACGAGCTGCTGGACATGAAGGACGAAGAGCTGTTCGCCAAGCGCCCTTCGGCGATCTTCGACAGCTTCCTGGCGCTGCAGCGCCACCCTGAGCTCAAGGGCATGTCGGCGCCGATGCTGCGCGCGCTATGGCGCTATCGCG
>JBDTLK010000065.1:0-17396 GCA_039934835.1 Edaphobacterium sp. (SeqCode)
TCCCGGCACCGACGGGCTGTTCGCGCTCGCACTAGTGCACGTGTTGCTCAAGCGCGGTCTCGTCGATTGGGAATTCCTGATCCGCTATACCAACGCGCCGTGGCTGGTGGTGCAGACACCGGGCATGCCGGGCGACGGCCTGTTCGCGCGTGGCGACGACGGCAACCCGTTGGCATGGGATCAGGATGTGCAGCGCACGGTCAACGCCAATCTGCCCGGCATCGCGGCGTCGCTCTACGCGACGGTGGACCTGCCCGATGGCCGGCGCGCCAAGTCCGTGTTCGCTCTGGCTACCGAGCGCTATCTCGACGATAAGTACTCGCCTGAAAGTGTTGCCGCGCAATGCGGCGTGCCGGCGGAAACGATCACCCGCATCGCGCTGGAAATGGCGCACGTCGCGTTCAAGGAAGCCATCGAGCTGCCGATCCGCTGGACCGACATGCACGGCCGCACCCACGACAAGGTCATCGGCAGGCCGGTAGCGATGCACGCGATGCGCGGCATATCGGCGCACTCGAACGGCTTTCACACTTGCAGAGCGCTGCACCTGCTGCAGATGCTGCTGGGCGCGCTCGACAATCCGGGGAGCTTCCGCGCCAAGACGCCGTATCCGCGGCGCATTCCGATGCGTTCGCTGCCGGAAAACGATCCCGCCGTCATCTTCGCGCCCGACACGCCGCTCAAGCGCATGCCCAACGGCTATCCGGCGCAGCCCGAAGACCTCGTCATCGACACGCACGGCAAGCCGCTGCGCATCGATAAGGCGTATTCGTGGGAGACTCCGCTCTCGGCGCATGGCCTGATGCACATGGTCATCACCAACGCAGCCAATCGCGACCCGTACCCGATCGACACGCTGTTGCTGTTCATGGCCAACATGGCGTGGAACTCGACCATGAACACCACCGAAGTTCGCGACATGCTCGTGCGCAAGGGTGCCGACGGCGAGTACGCAATTCCGTTTCTCGTGGTCGTAGACGCGTTCCACTCCGAGACCGTCAACTTCGCCGATCTGGTGCTGCCCGACACGACCTATCTCGAGCGCTACGATGCAATTTCGCTGCTCGACCGGCCGATCTCCGAGCCCGACGCCGCCGCGGATTGCATTCGCCATCCGGTGCTCGCCCCCGATCGCGACGTGCGCCCCTGGCAAGATGTCCTCGTCGAACTGGCCTCGCGCCTGAAATTCCCGGCGTTCACCGGTGCCGATGGTACGCGCAAGTTCAAGGACTATCGAGATTTCATCGTCAACTATGAAAAGTTGCCGGGGATCGGCTTTCTCGCTGGATGGCGAGGTGAGGAAGGCGAATCGTCGCTGCGCGGCAAGCCCAATCCGAAGCAGTGGGAGAAATACATCGCCAACCAGTCCTTCTTCATCCACCCGTGGCCGGAAAACATGCGTTACTACCGGTACGCGAACAAGGATTACCTGCAGTTCGCGGAAAAGCATGCGCTGTTCGGCACGCCGCCGGTGCAGGTCGTACTGCAGATGTATTCCGAGCCATTGCAGAAGTTTCGCCTCGCCGGACAGGGCCTCTACGCTGGACCGCAGCCGGAGTCTCCGATCGACCGCGAGCGCTTGGCGAAATATTTCGATCCGCTGCCGTTCTGGTACCCACCCTTCGAAGGCGCACACGCCCAAGCCAAGGGTAGCGTCGGCGAAGCGTTCCCGCTGCACGCGATCACGCAGAGGCCGATGATGATGTACCACTCGTGGGACGCGCAGAATGCGTGGCTGCGCCAGATCATTTCGGAGAACCGCCTGTACGTGAATCGCGGCACCGCGCGCGCGCAGGCACTCGACGACGACGACTGGGTATGGGTGGAATCGCATCACGGCAAGCTGCGCTGCCAGATCAAGACCATGGAAGGCTGCGAGCCCAACACGGTGTGGACCTGGAACGCGATAGGCAAGCAGGCGGGCGCGTGGGGACTCGCCGACGACGCCAGCGAAGCAACGGCCGGCTTCCTGCTCAACCACCTGATCTCGGAACTGCTGCCCAAGGGAAAGGGCGAGCGGCGCCTGACCAACTCCGATCCAGTCACCGGGCAGGCCGCCTGGTTCGACCTGCGGGTTAAATTGACCAAATGTGCGCCGGGCGAGACCGGCATCTGGCCGGTGTTTCCGGCAATGCGCCGGCGTCCGGGAGACGACGGCGCGCGCCCGGCGGTATTGCGTTACGACACCGCCACGACGCCGACCGAGGAAACGCTGAAATGAAATTGGGACTGGTGATAGACCTCGATACCTGCGTGGGTTGCCATGCCTGTGCAACCGCTTGCAAGGAATGGAACACCTCGTCGCCGGTCAGCGGGCCGCTGTCCGACTACGAGCCCTACGGCGCTGAACCGTCGGGCGTGTGGTTCAACCGCGTGCGTCACTACGAGGTAGGCGAATATCCGATCAGTAAGACCATCAATTTCCCGCTCTCGTGCATGCATTGCGAAGACGCCGATTGCGTCACCGTGTGCCCGACCGGCGCGTCGTACAAGCGCGCGGACGGCATCGTCCTCGTCGACCAGGACAAATGCATGGGCTGCAACCTGTGCGCGTGGGCGTGCCCCTACGGCGCGCGGGAACTCGATGAGTCATCCGGGACGATGAAAAAGTGCACATTGTGCGTCGATCGCGTCAACGACGAATTGCTGCCCCCCGAGGAGCGCCAGCCGGCATGCGTGCTGGCATGTCCGACGCACGCGCGTTTTTTCGGCGACTTCGACGATCCCGAATCGCAAGTCTCGCGCCTGACCGCCGAACGCGGCGGCTTCGGGCTCATGCCGGAACTCGGCTACGCGCCCGTCAATCGCTACCTTCCGCCGCGCGAGCCCAAGCCCATCGTCGGCCTCGACGATGCGCGCGCGCTGCTCGAGCGAGGTCTCGCGAGCTTGGCAAGCCCGGTGATCCGCCGCTGACAACGGCGCGGCGCGTGAAGCCTACTTTCAGCATCATCTTCTTCACCGTCGTGTCCGGTGCCGGCTTGGGCCTGCTGTCGTTGCTGGCGCTGGCGGATCTGTACCCTGCGCGACCCTTGCCGCGGCACGCGTTGACGACCGGTGTCGCGCTGGCGCTGGCACTGATCAGCATCGGCCTTGCGTCGTCGGTGCTGCACCTGGCCAAGCCCTCCAATGCGTGGCGCGCGTTCTCGCGCTTTCGCACCTCATGGCTGTCGCGCGAGGCGGTGTTCTCAGCGGCGCTTGGCGCGGTGACGCTGGCATATGGCTGGTGCATGGCGGCGGGGGTGAGCGGAGTGCCACGCGTGGCATTCGCCGTGATCGTTTGCGCACTTGCCTGCACGGTGATTTATTGCACCGCGATGATCTACGCGAGCCTCAAGCCCATCCGCCAATGGCACACGCGCTGGACGCCGGCAAACTATCTGCTGCTCGGACACTGGTCCGGGGCGCTACTGTTGCTGGCGGTGGCGACCGCGTATGGCGCTGATCCCGTGCCGTTCGCGTGGCTTGCCGCGGGCATCGGCAGCGTCGCGCTCGTCGTCAAACTAGCGTACTGGCGTGCGCTGCGCGACGACTCGGCGGCGCCGACGCTGGAGCGCGCCATCGGCGTTCGCGAAGGCGTGCGTCCTCCGGGCGTGAGCGTCGCGCAGGCGAGGCTGTTCGATGTCGGCCATTCGCATGGCACGTTTCTGACCAACGAATTCGGCTTCACCCTGGCCCGCCGGCACGCCACGGCGCTGCGTAGTGCCGCGCTGGCACTCGGCTTCGGCCTGCCGGCACTGGCCATCGCTGTCGACGCGCGCGGTGCGGCGCTGCTGTTCACGGTCGCAGCACTCTGCATGGTTGGCCTGCTGGCCGAACGCTGGTTGTTCTTCGCCGAAGCGCGACACACGGTCAGGCTCTATCACGGCGATGCGCGCGCCTGACCCCATGCCGGGAAGCACGCGCCGACCCGCCCGACGAACATCGCATCCCGATGATCGCCTGCACAGGTTGTGGCGCGGCTAACCGCGCGGGGCGCCGCTTCTGCGCCGACTGCGGCGTCGCGTTGCCCATCGCTTGCCCAACCTGTGGCTTCGTCAACGAGCCCGAGGAAAAATTTTGCGGCGGCTGCGGCGCGGCGCTGACGGCGGCCAATGCGCCGTCGGAGCAGATGGTCAAGGCAGCGGGGGGTAATGCCGCCGCGGAAGCCGAACGCCGCCCAATCACCGTGCTCTTCGCCGATCTCACCGGCTTCACGCGACTGTCGCAGGAGCTCGATCCCGAGGAGGTGCACCGCCTGCTTGAGCGTTACTTCCAGACGGTCGACGACATCGTCGAGCAAGCCGGAGGAAGCATCGACAAGCACATGGGCGACAGCGTCATGGGCGTGTTCGGCGCCCCCGTCGCGCATGGTGACGAGGGGGCCAGAGCGGTTCGCGCCGCAGCCAGGATCCATGGCGCCGTCGAGGCGCTGGGCGACGAGCTGGCACGGCCGCTGGAGGTGCACATCGGCATCGCCTCGGGCCAGGTGATCGCCAGTGGCCTCGGCAGCGGTCGGCATCGCGTCTATACCGTCATCGGCAATTCGGTGAACCTGGCGGCGAGGTTGCTGCAGCTGGCCGGCCCCGGCGAGACCGTGCTCGACGACGCGGTTCACGCCGCCGTCCTGGGCATCGCGCGCTGCGAACAAATCGATGATGCCCGAGTCAAGGGCATCGATGCGCCGCTGCGCGTGTGGCGATTGCTTGACGTCGGTGAGGGCACGGCAGCGGATGCGCAACCCTTCGTCGGTCGCCAGGGCGAGCTTGCGCAGTTGACGGCACTGCTGAGGAACTGCGCGACCAGCCGCCGTGGCGGCGCGGTGCTCGTGCGCGGCGACGCCGGACTGGGCAAGTCGCGACTGATCGGCGAGTTGCGCCGCGCGGCGCTCACCGAGGGCTTTGCCTGCCACACCGGCCTGGTGCTCGACTTCGGCATCGGCAAGGGGCGCGACGCGATCCGCGAACTCGTCGCCGGAATGCTCGGGCTGGCACCACACGCGCGCGCGGACGATCGCCTTGCGGCGCTCGAACGCATCATGCCCGAGTCGATCACGACGCTCGCGCAGCACGCGTCCTTGATTGACCTGCTCGACTTGCCGCAGCCCGCGGCGACGCGCGGCCTGTACGAGGGCATGGATCACCTTGCGCGAGCGCGCGGCCGCACCGAAGCCTTCATCGGCTTGGCACAGCAGGCGGGCGCGCAGCGGCCGCTGTTGCTGATCGTCGAAGACCTGCACTGGGCTGATCGCATGACACTCAATCACCTCGCCGCGCTGACCCGCGCGACGATGACACTGCCGATCGTGCTGGCGATGACGACGCGCCCCGAGGGCGATCCGCTAGACAGCGCCTGGCGCGCTACGACGCAGGGTGCCCCTCTGGCGACGATCGATTTGGGCCCGCTGCAGGCGCACGAAGCCCTCGCGTTGGCGAGCGGGCTGTACGCGACCTCGCAGCACTTCGCGCAGCAATGCATCGATCGCGCCGCCGGCAATCCGCTGTTCCTCGAGCAATTGCTGCGCGCGGCCGACGAGCACGAAGACGCGTTACCGGCGTCGCTGCACAGCCTCGTGCTCGCGCGCGTCGATCGGTTGCCCGAGCGCGATCGCGCGGCGTTACGCGCTGCGGCGGTGATTGGCCAGCGCTTTTCGTTGTCGCTGGTACGCCAGCTTGCCAACATCGCCGACTACGACTGCACCAATCTAGTTACGCATACGCTGGTGCGCCCGGACGGCGACGAATGGCTGTTCGGCCACGCGCTTATCCGCGACGGAGTCTACGCGTCGCTGACCCGCACCCGCCGCGCCGAGTTGCATCGTGCCGCCGCGGCGTGGTTCGATGCTCGCGATCCGACCTTGTCGGCGCAACATCTCGATCGTGCGGACGCGCCGGAAGCCGCGCGTGCCTACCTTCTAGCGGCCAGGGCACAGGCGACGGCGTTGCGTCTGGAGCGCGCTCTTGCACTCGCCGAGAGAGGAGCGTTGCTGGCTAGGGAACGTGCCGACATTCATGCGCTGAACATGCTGCGCGGCGAACTGCTGCGGGAAATCGGCGATGGCAAGCCCGCCATCGACGCGTATCAAGCGGCGCTGGCCGCGGCCGATGCGGCCCTGGAACGCTGCCGCGCTTTGCTGGGTATCGCGGCGGGCGAGCGCCTGATCGCGGGCGTCGATGCTGCGCTGGCGGCCCTGGCGCAGGCGGAGACGTTCGCGCGCGACGAGGAGCCGGGACGCGAATGGATCGAATTGCACGCGACGCGTGGCAACCTGCGCTTCGCCCAGGGAAGGATTGTCGAGTGCCGCTCCGAACACACGATCGCGCTCAAGCATGCGCGCGAGCTGGGAGATTCCGAATGGGAGGCGCGCGCGCTGTCCGGTCTCGCCGACGCCGATTACCTGGAAGGGCGCATGCGCACCGCGCATGCGAATTTCCAGGCCTGCCTTGCGCTATGCGACCGCCACGGCCATGCGCGGATTGCGATCGCGAACCGCGTCATGGTCGGTCACTGCCTCTGCTATCTGACCGAGTTCGATGCCAGTCTTGCCTTGATGCAATCTGCCGCCGACGCCGCAGTGCAGAGCGGCAACCGGCATGCGGAAATGTTCGCGCTCCAGTCGTACGCCTACACGCTGACCAATTGCGCGCGCTTCGACGAGGCCGCTCCGTATCAGGTGCGCAGCCGCGCACTGGCCGAAACGTTGGGTGCGCGCCGCTACCTGGCGGTGATCAACGCGCACGAGGGCGAGTGCCTGATCGCAGATGGGCGCATCGCCGAGGCGCGCGAACTGCTCACCGCTGGCCTGGCACTGGCGCGCGAGACCGCCATCACTTTTGCCGGGCCGTATATCCTGGGCCTGCTCGCGGGGATTGCCGAGAATGCAGCGACACGCGAGGCTTGCCAGGCAGAGGCCGAAGCGCTGCTCACCAGGCGTGGCCACGGCCACAGTCACTTTGCCTATCACCGCCTCGCCATTGACGACGCCATCGCGCGCAGCGACTGGCCGCGCGCGCTCGAACAGGCGGCGGCACTGGCGGACTTTACTCAGGCCGAGCCGGTGCCGTACTGCGATTTCCTGATCGCGCGCGGACGCGCGCTCGCGGCGCTCGGCCAGCACCCGCAGGATGCCGGCCTGCGGGCGGAAGTGTCGGCTCTTCGGGCACACGCCGAGCGCCTGCATTGGCCGATCCACTGGCCGGAGTGGGCACTCGCGGGGACAACCTCGCCGACCTAGCGTTGCCAGTTGTCGACCGCCTTGATCAAGGCTGCGTCACGGTGCTGTCACAATCCGCCGCTACCATCCGGGGAGTCAATCAACCTGGGATTTCCCGATGCGTATCAGCAAGGCATTCTCCGCAATCGTCAACGCCAGCCTGGCGGCGATTTCCATGACCGCAGGCGCCGTGGACATCACCGGTGCCGGCGCGACCTTTCCCTATCCGATCTACGCCAAGTGGGCCGAAGCCTACAAGGCGAAGACCGGCGTGGGCGTGAACTACCAGTCGATCGGCTCTGGCGGCGGCATCAAGCAGATCCAGGCGAAGACGGTCGATTTCGGCGCGACCGATTCGCCGCTCAAGCCCGACGAGCTCGACAAGGCGGGACTGGCGCAATTCCCGGCGATCATCGGCGGCGTGGTCCCCGTGGTCAATGTCGAAGGCATCAAGCCGGGCGAGATGAAGTTGACCGGCGCGGTACTGGCCGACATCTATCTCGGGACGATCAAAAAGTGGAACGACAAGCCGATCGCGGATCTCAATCCGGGTCTCAAGCTTCCCGACCAGAGCATCACGGTGGTGCGCCGCTCCGACGGTTCGGGCACCTCGTTCCTGTTCACCGACTACCTGTCGAAAGTCAGTCCCGAGTGGAAGGAAAAAGTCGGCGCCAGCACGGCGGTTGCCTGGCCCGAGGGTGTGGGCGGCAAGGGCAACGAAGGCGTGGCCTCGTATGTGCAGCGTATCAAGGGCGCGATTGGCTATGTCGAGTATGCGTACGCCAAGAAAAACAAGATGAGCTTCACCCAGCTCAAGAACAAGGATGGCAATTTCGTTGCGCCGGATGACGCGCAATTCCAGGCGGCCGCCGCCAACGCCCAGTGGAAGGCGTCGGAGGGTTTTTACCAGGTGCTGACCGAGCAGTCGGGGAAAGAGTCATGGCCGATCACGGGCGCGAGCTTCATCCTGCTGTACAAGGCGCAGGACAAGGCTGCTACGGGCCAGGAAGTCCTGAAATTCTTCGACTGGGCGCTGAAGAACGGGCAAAAAATGGCCGAGGAACTCGACTACGTGGCGCTGCCCGATCCGGTGGTCAAGCTAATCGGCGATTCGTGGAAGACCCAGATCAAGGACGGCGCCGGCAAAGCGCTCTGGAACTAGTCCGGCTGTATTCAATCATCGCCGCACCCATCGGCCCTAAGTCTTGCCCCCGGGGCCGATGTTCTGTTTGATGGGTATATCATGACAGCCACCGCAGCTGCCCCCATGTTGACGCCAGCCGACCGCGTGCCGTTGCAACGGCGCGAGCCCGTGCCGCCCCCGGAGCGGATGACGTCGGGGCGATGGCAGGACGTGCTGTTCGAGAAGACCACGATGGTCTTCGCGCTGCTCGTCCTGGCTCTGCTGGTCGCCATCATCGGGTCGCTGATCTACGGTGCGATCCCCGCGCTCGAGAAATTCGGTCCGGCGTTTTTCATCACCAACGTCTGGAATCCCGTCACCAAGCAGTTCGGCGCGCTGGCGCCCATCTACGGCACGCTGGTCACCTCGGGCATCGCGCTGCTGATTGGGATCCCGATCAGTTTCGGCATTGCGCTTTTCCTTACCGAGATGTGTCCACCGATGCTCAAGCGGCCGTTGGGCACCGCGGTGGAACTGCTGGCGGCGATCCCGAGCATCATCTACGGCATGTGGGGACTGTTCGTCTTCGCGCCGGTCTTCGGCGACTACATCCAGCCGTTTCTCGCCAAGACCTTCGGCAACATGTGGCTGATCGCGCCGCTTTTCCAGGGCGCACCCAATGGCATCGGCATGCTGTCGGCCGGCGTGATCCTGTCGATCATGGTGATTCCATACATCGCCTCGGTGATGCGCGACGTCTTCGAAATCGTCCCGCCCGTTCTCAAGGAGTCGGCGTACGGCCTCGGCTGCACGACGTGGGAAGTCGTCTGGAACATCGTGCTGCCCTACACCAAGGTGGGCGTGATCGGCGGCATCATGCTTGGTCTGGGGCGCGCACTGGGCGAGACGATGGCAGTCACTTTCGTCATCGGCAACGCGTATCGCATCAATCCCTCGCTATTCAGCGCCGGCAATTCGATCGCCTCGGCGCTGGCCAACGAATTCAACGAAGCTTCCGATCCCGTGCACCTGTCGTCGCTGATCACGCTCGGACTGGTTCTGTTCATGCTGACCTTTATCGTTCTTGCCTGTTCGCGCCTGCTGCTGGCGCAGCTGGCCAAGAGCGAAGGCCGGCAGACGTGAACGCGGACTCCACGATGGCCGGGCACACGGGACTCTACAAACGGCGCCTGTTCGTCAATCGCTGGAACCTGGTGATGGCGCTGGTGGCGATGACCTTTGGCATGGCGTTCCTACTGTGGATACTGTTCACTTTGTTCGCGCGCGGCTTCGAGGCGTTGTCGCTGACGCTGTTCACGCAGATGACGCCACCCCCGGGCAGCGCCGGCGGATTGCTCAATGCGATCTTCGGCAGCTTCCTGATGGTGCTCGTCGCGACTCTGATCAGCACGCCCATCGGTATCCTGGCCGGCATCTACCTCGCCGAATACGGCAAGGATGGCTGGATCGCCAATGTGACGCGCTTCATCAACGACATCCTGCTGTCGGCGCCGTCGATCGTGATCGGCTTGTTTGTCTACACGGTCTATGTCGCGCAGGTGCAGCACTACTCCGGCTGGGCCGGGTCGGCGGCGCTTGCGCTGCTGGCGATCCCGGTGGTGGTGCGCACAACCGAGAACATGTTGCGCCTGGTTCCGAACAGCCTGCGCGAAGCGGCGATCGCACTGGGCGCTCCGATGTGGAAAGTCATTCTCATGGTGACGCTCAAGGCGGTGCGCGCGGGAGTGACCACCGGCATCCTGCTGGCGGTGGCGCGCATTTCCGGCGAGACCGCGCCGTTGCTGTTCACGGCGCTCAACAACCAGTTCTGGAGCGCCGACATGAACGCGCCGATGGCCAACCTGCCGGTGGTCATTTTTCAGTTCGCCATGAGTCCCTTCGAGGAATGGCAGCAATTGGCGTGGGCAGGCGCATTGCTGATCACGCTGGCGGTGCTCACGCTCAACATTCTCGCGCGCACGCTATTTCGCCAGCGCCTTGCCAAGTAGACAGGGGCACGAACATGAGTTTCGAAGCAGTCGCGGTGCGACCCGAACCCGAGGCTGGGAGAGCCGCCTCGGCAGGCGTCAAGATGTCGATCCAGCACCTGAACTTCTACTACGGGAAATTCCAGGGACTCAAGGACATCAATCTCGACGTCGCCGCCGGCCGCGTCACCGCGTTCATCGGGCCGTCGGGCTGCGGCAAATCGACGCTGCTGCGCACGATGAACCGCATGTACTCGCTCTATCCCGGGCATCGCGCCGAAGGCAGGATAGTGTTCAATGGCCGCAACATCCTCGACTCCGACGTCGACCTCAACACGCTGCGCGCCAAGGTCGGCATGGTGTTCCAGAAGCCGACGCCGTTCCCCATGTCGATCTACGACAACATCGCCTTCGGCGTGCGGCTTTACGAAAACCTGAGCACGCGGGAAATGGATGAGCGCGTTGAGTGGGCACTGACCAAGGCGGCCATGTGGAACGAGTCGAAGGACAAGCTCAAGCAGAGCGGCATGGCGCTGTCGGGCGGCCAGCAGCAGCGCCTGTGCATTGCGCGCGCGGTCTCGGTCAAGCCCGAAGTACTGTTGCTCGACGAGCCGAGTTCAGCGCTGGATCCGATCTCGACCGCCAAGATCGAGGAGCTCATCTCCGAGCTCAAGAACGACTACACGATCGCCATCGTCACCCACAACATGCAGCAGGCGGCGCGGGTCTCGGATTACACTGCGTACATGTACCTGGGCGAGCTAATCGAATTCAGCGCCACCGACGATATTTTCCTGAAGCCAAGGCGCAAGGAAACCGAGGACTACATCACCGGCAGATTCGGCTGATACGCCGCGCCTGCGACCGCGAAGGATGACACATGAGCAATCATACCTACAAACAGTTCGACGCCGAGATGGAGGAAATACGCTCCGGCGTCATGGCGATGGGTGGCCTCGTCGAGACCCAGTTTGCGCGCGCAATCCGGGCGCTGAAGCACGCCGAAGTCGACCTCATCGATGGCGTGGCCGCCGATGAGCAGGCCATCAACCAGATGCAGGTGAGGATGGACCAGCAATGCAGCCAGATCATCGCCAAGCGGCAACCCACCGCGGTCGACCTGCGCATGGTGCTGACCGTGGTCAAGATCGTCAACGAGCTCGAGCGCGCTGGCGACGAGATCAAGAAAATCGCCTACAAGGCACAGCAGATCCAGCGTCCGGAGCGCCTGTCGACTGTGCGCTCGCACGAGATCACGCGGGTCGCGGAGCTGGCCGAGGGCAATCTT
The DNA here is from genome assembly GCA_039934835.1 of Edaphobacterium sp. (SeqCode). Lineage (GTDB taxonomy): Bacteria > Pseudomonadota > Gammaproteobacteria > Burkholderiales > Casimicrobiaceae > PALSA-1003. The sequence goes on from JBDTLK010000065.1 coordinate 11,589, forward strand.
CAGCTCGCGCTGGATGCCTTTGCGCGACTCGACGTGAGCGCCGCGGCGCAAGTCGTCAGCAACGACGAGGCGATCGATTTCGCGTTCGGTGCGGTGCTGCGGCAGTTGATCAGTTACATGATGGAAGACCCGCGAACGATCACTCCCGCGCTTGAGATCGTATTCATCGCCAAGTCGATCGAACGAATCGGCGATCATGCCAAGAACATCGCCGAAAACGTCGTGCACGTCGTCAAGGGCAAAGATGTGCGTCACGCCACAGCCGAGCAGATCCGAGCCGAGGTCGCCGAATGACGACGAGGCGGCAACGACGATGACGGCGTCGATCCTCGTCGTCGAGGACGAACCCGCGATTGCCGAACTGCTGCGGGTCAGTCTCGAGGATGCCGGCTTTGCGGTGCACGCCGTCGGCGACGCCGAAAGTGCGCAGATCCGGATCCGCGCCGCGCTCCCCGATCTGGTGCTCCTCGACTGGATGCTGCCGGGTCAGTCAGGGCTGGCGTTCGCGCGATCGCTGCGCGCTGAAGCGCGTACCCGCGAGTTGCCGATCATCATGGTCACGGCACGCAGCGACGAGGCCGACCGCGTCGCCGGACTCGAAGTCTGGGTCGACGACTACGTGACCAAGCCGTTCAGCCCGCGCGAACTCAAGGCGCGGATCAAGTCGGTATTGCGCCGGCGCGCGCCGGAGGCGGCGCAGGAGACGCTCGCGGTGGGCACGCTAAAGCTCGACCCGGTCGCGCATCGGGTGACGGCGGCCGGGATGCCGCTCGCGCTCGGGCCCACCGAATTCCGGTTGCTGAAGTTCCTGATGGCGCGACCCGAGCGCGTGCACACCCGCACCCAGCTGCTCGACCAGGTGTGGGGCGACCACGTCTACATCGAAGAGCGCACCGTCGACGTGCATATCCGGCGCCTGCGCATCGCCCTCGAGCCCGCCAAGCATGAGGGCATGGTCGAAACCGTGCGCGGCAGCGGCTACCGGCTCTCCGCACTGAAGTAACGACTGGCGCGCATGCATCGGCGAGGGCAAGAATGAATCCGATCTGGGTTCGTGGCCTGATCGCTCCAGCGGTGGTTGCGGCGCTCAGCCTGCTCGCCTGGCTTGCGGGTGGATTGCCAGCTGCGTTTCTGGCGCTCGTGGTGGGCGCGCTGGCAATCGTCTTCTGGCATCTTTATCAACTCGACACGCTGACACGCTGGGCCGGTGGGCCCATTGATGTCCCGGTGCCCGAAGGTCGCGGCACCTGGGCGCTCATCTACGCAGCAATGTACAAGAGGGTGCGTTTGCGTACCGCGCAGCAGCGCGACCTGCGCCATGCGCTCGAGCGCTTCGTCAGCGGCGCCGAGGCGCTGCCCGAGGGCGTCGTCGTGCTCGATGCCAGCGATCGCATCCAGTGGGCGAACCCGCGCGCGCAAGCGCACCTTGGCATCGATCTCCAGCAGGATCTGCGCGCGCCAATCGCCAACCTCGTGCGCCAGCCGGCGTTCGTGCAGTACATGGCCAGCGGCGATTTTCACGAGCCCGTGGAGTTTCAGTCGACGCGCGAAGGCGCCGCCACGCTGTCCGTGCAGGTCGTGCCGTTCGGCGTCGAGGAAAAATTGGTCATGAGCCGCGACGTGACGCAGTTCGAGGCCGTCGCACGCGTGCGCCGCGACTTCATCGCCAACGTCTCACACGAACTGAAGACACCGCTCACCGTCCTGATGGGATTTCTCGAGACGTTCACCGACGTCGAACTCGACGCCAAGCAACGCCAGCGCTACCTGGCGTTGATGCAGGAACAGGCGCGCAACATGCAGCGACTCGTCGACGACTTGCTGACGTTGTCGGCGCTGGAAAGCGAACAGAATGTCGCCAGCGAAACCGAATTCGCCATCGTGCCACTGCTGCTGGAAATCTCCGCGGACGCCAAGGCGTTGTCCGCCGGCCGGCAGGAAGTTACGCTGACCATCGGCAAGTCGGCGGCCATCGTCGGCAACCGCGACGAGCTGGCGAGCGCCTTCGGCAATCTCGTCAGCAACGCGGTTCGCTATACCCCGGATGGGGGCAGGATCGCGATCGACTGGCGCGTCGCCGAGGATGGCGGCGACTTCAGCGTCACCGATACCGGCATTGGCATCGCTTCCGAGCACGTGCCTCGCCTGACCGAACGTTTCTATCGCGTCGAGCGCGGGCGCTCGCGCGCGACAGGCGGGACAGGGCTGGGACTGGCGATCGTCAAACACGTGCTCATCCGTCATCAGGCGGAACTGATCATCGAGAGCACGCCTGGGCAGGGCAGCCGCTTCACCGTGCATCTGCCGGCGCGGCGCGTGCACGCGCTCGGCAATGAGGATCAAGCTGGGATCGGTGGGACGGCAGCCGCAATTCGGTGAGCTGCGTGCTTCGCGCCCACCTCAGCGGCCTTTTCGCGCCGGCACACGAACGCGCAGCGGTGGAGTGTCGGCCGCAGCGTCGACTCGCTTTGCCGTCGATCCCCACGCACTCCGTGCGCGGGGGCCTCGCCGGGTAGCTCACGCCGCTACCAGTAGCGCATCGCCGCGCTGAATAGATCCTTCAGGTCGTCCTTGGTCACATCCTTGGGCGCGTTGCGGATGACGCGCCACTGCGGCTCGGCTCCCGTCGCCAATGCGTCTACATCGCCGTCGCCCATGCCCAGTCCCGAGAGGCCATTCGGAATTCCGGCGGCACGCATCAGTTCGATCACGCGCCCGGCGAGCGCTTCGCCGGCGTCGGTGGCACTGCCGGGCTTCACATCCCGCGTGTCGCCGCCCAGGCAATGCGCGCCATGGACGTGACGCTCCGGACAGCACCCTGCGGTGTAGCGCCACACCGAAGGGTTGTTCAGGACGACCGCCATGCCATGCGGGACGAGTGTCTTGCCGGGCGGATATCCCGGCAGCTCGAAGTTTCGCGCCAGTCCTGAGACCGCGTACGACAGTCCGTGCGGCAGGTGACAGCCCGAGGCATTGAAGGCGATTCCGGCGAGCATCGCGGCATACATCATTTCGGTGCGCGCCTCGACATCGAACGCATCGTTTACCGCGCGCACCAGGAATTTGCCGACGCCCTTCAGAGCTTCGGTCGCCAGCGTGTCCGAAAACGGATTCGCACCCTGTGACACGGGTCGCGCCACGCCGCGCGCCGGATTGAGGCGGCGGGGCCACGGCCGCGCGGTCATCGCTTCGAGCGCGTGGCTCATGCAATCGAAGCCGCTCGCCGCGACGACGTTCCTGGGGAGAGTCGACGTCACGTCCGGGTCGACCAGCGCGATGGTGGGAATGAGGCGGCGCGAAATGATGCCGGTCTTGGCGTTGATGTCGGTCATGTTGAATATGGAGATGCCGGTCGTCTCCGAGCCCGTGCCCGATGTGGTCGGACACGCGATGTGCGGCGCCAGCGGTCCCGGCACCTTCTGGCCGCCACCGATCGGCGCGTTGACGTAGGTCATGAACTCCGCAGGATGGTTCGCGTAGAGATTGGCGGCCTTGCAGGTGTCCATCACCGAACCGCCGCCGACGGAGACATAGCCGTCGAACTGTCCCTCGGTGGCGAATTGCACCGCGGACTTGAACGATGCAGTCGACGGCTCGACCGACACTTCGTCGTAGATGGTCGCGTCGACGCCCGCCGCCGCGAGCGACGCGCGCACCGTCGCCAGATGCGGCGAATCCTTCAGGCCGCGATCGGTGAACAGCGCGACCCGCTTGAGCGAGAGCTCCTGCGCCTGCGCGCCGGCTTCGGCCAGGCAACCGGCGCCGAAGGTGAAAGTCGGCATGCCGACGGTGAAGGCTTTGTCGCTGGTTTCGGTGAAGGCGAAATCGACGTGGCAGCAGGGCATGGGGTTCTCCAGGAGTCGCGGCAACCTTAGGCGGATTTGGCCACGTCGGCAAGGATCAGATCGGCGGCCTTCTCGGCCATCATGATCACCGGCACGTTGGTGTTGCCCGAGGTCACCGTGGGCATGACCGAGCAGTCGATCACGCGCAGCCCCCGCATGCCGTGGACGCGCAGGCGCGCGTCGACCACCGCCAGCGGATCGGACGCCGACGGGCCCATCTTGCAGGTGCCGCTCGGATGAAAGATCGTGCCGCCGGTGTTCTTGGCGAACTCGAGCAGGTCCGCGTCGCTTTGCACGGTCGGTCCGGGACGGTATTCGGAATGCACGTAGGGCTTGAGTGCGGCGGTTGCGGCGAGGCCGCGCGCAAGGCGAATGCCGGCGACGAGCGTTTCCCGATCGTTTGGCGTCGACAGATAGTTGGGCTGCATCGCCGGCGCGGCCAGCGGATCGGGCGACTTGATGCGCACCGTGCCGCGCGACTCGGGCCGCAGCTGGCACACCGACATCGTGAACCCGGAAAACACGTGCGTCGGCGAGCCGGCCATGTCCGACGACAGTGTGGCAACGTGGAATTGCACGTCGGGCGACGCCACTTGCGGGCGGGTGCGCGCGAAAATACCGCCCTGGTTGATCCCGATCGCCATCGGCCCGCTGCGCCGGAGCGCATACTCGAGCGCCATGGCGATTTTTCGCCAAGGACTCTGCAGCGTGTCATTGGTGGTAATGGGCTTCGTGCACTGGAAGATGACGCGCGCCTGCAGGTGGTCCTGGAGGTTTTCGCCGACGCCCGGCAGCTCGTGCACGAGAGGTATCCCGAAGCTAGCCAGCAATTGCGCCGGCCCGACGCCAGACAGCTGTAACAATTGAGGAGTCTGGAGCGCTCCCGCGCACAGCAACACTTCCCGGCGCGCACTCGCGACCAGCCGGGTACCGCGCTGGAGGTAATCGACGCCGGTGGCGCGGCGACCATCGAAACGGATCTTCACGACCCGGGCATCGGTCGCGACCGCCAGGTTTGTCCTGCCACGTGCGGGCTTGAGGTACGCGGTGGCAGTGCTGCAGCGCCAGCCGTTGCGGGTCGAGAGATGGTAGTAGCCGACGCCTTCCTGCGTCGCACCGTTGAAGTCGTCATTGCGAGGAATACCCAGTTCGCCTCCGGCCGCGATGATCGCCTCGATGAGCTCGTGGCGCCGGCCGATCGGCGAGCACCACAGCGGTCCGTCGACGCCGTGCCAGCGGGTGTCACCATCGACGGCGTGTTCCAGGCGCTTGAAGTACGGCAGCACGTCGGCGTAGCTCCAGCCCGGGTTGCCGGCCGCCGCCCAGCCGTCGTAGTCTTCCCGCTGGCCGCGGATAAAGATCAGGCCGTTGATCGAGCTCGACCCGCCGAGTGTCTTGCCGCGGGGCCAGTAAACCTTGCGCCCGTTCATTCCCGCCTCGGGTTCGGTGTAGAAGCACCAGTTGACCCGTGGATTGAACATGGTCTTGGCGTAGCCGATGGGGATATGGATCCACGGATACGTGTCCGGCGGACCCGCCTCCAGCAGGAGCACCGAATGCGCACCGCTCGCCGACAGGCGATTGGCCAGCACGCAGCCCGCCGAGCCGGCGCCGACGATGATGTAGTCGTAGGTCACAAAGGCCATTTTATCGGGCGTCGGCGGCGCGCCCCGGGCAAGATATCGGGCTCAAATCTTCGTATTTGACACTTGGGAACGGAAATTGCTAGAATGTGCGGTTTCGTCGGAGGGGTACCCAAGCGGTCAACGGGAGCAGACTGTAAATCTGCCGGCTCTGCCTTCGAAGGTTCGAATCCTTCCCCCTCCACCACTTTGGGATCCGTAACACAGCGCGTAGGAATCTCTCTGCTTGAGGCAACGAAGGTAGCAGAACTTTACTGAACCCCGAAAACGCGGGTGTAGCTCAATGGTAGAGCAGAAGCCTTCCAAGCTTACGACGAGGG
>JBDTLK010000066.1:0-17009 GCA_039934835.1 Edaphobacterium sp. (SeqCode)
TGCGCGACGCTGGGCATGCTCAGGGAGGGCCAGGCCGAGCGGCTGCGCACCGCCGGGCTCGATTACTACAACCACAACCTCGACACCGCGCCCGAGTTCTACGGCCAGATCGTCGGCACCCGCAAGTATCGCGACCGGCTCGACACGCTCGAACGCGTGCGCGCGGCGGGCATCAACGTTTGCTGTGGCGGCATCGTCGGCATGGGCGAATCGCGGCGGGAACGTGCCGGTCTCATCGCGCAGCTAGCCAACCTCGACCCGTACCCCGAATCGGTGCCCATCAATAACCTGGTGCAGGTCGAGGGCACGCCCTTGTTCGGTGTCGCGCCGCTGGATCCGCTCGAATTCGTGCGCACCATCGCCGTCGCGCGGATCACCATGCCGAAGGCGATGGTGCGACTGTCGGCGGGGCGCCAGGAACTGGGCGACGGCATCCAGGCGCTGTGCTTCTACGCTGGCGCCAATTCGATTTTCTACGGCGAAAAGCTGCTCACGACCGGCAACCCCGATGTCGTGGCGGATACGACGTTGTTCGAGCGCCTCGGTCTGCGTGCCGCGGGCGCTGCCGACTGAGCGCCGCGCTTCTCGCCACTGTGGCCGTGTCGCCACTGATCGCCGAACTCGACGCGGCGAACGCGATGCGCGCCAGTGCAGGCCTGCGCCGGCAGCGGCGGGTGGTCGATTCGCCCCCGGGCGCACGGGTGGTCGCCGACGGCCGCGAGGTGCTGCACTTCGGCAACAACGATTACCTCGGACTCGCCGGCGATGCGCGCGTGATCGCCGCCGCGCAGGCCGGCGCCGCCCGCTACGGTATCGGCGCCGGCGCCTCGCATCTCATTTCCGGGCATGGCGTGCCGCACGAGGCGCTGGAACGTGAACTCGCCGCATGGGTTGCCCCCTGTGCAGACGCGCGCGCACTGCTGTTCTCCACCGGCTACATGGCGAATATGGCCATCGTCACCGCGCTCGCGCGGCGTGGCGATGCGGTGTTCGCTGACCGGCTCAACCACGCTTGCCTGAACGACGCGGCGATGCTCTCGCGCGCTCAATTCATTCGCTATCGGCACGGCGACGCGGGCGCTCTCGCGGACCGTCTGGCCGCCAGCGCTGCGCGACAAAAGCTCATCGTCACCGACGCGGTGTTCAGCATGGATGGCGACCTGGCACCTCTGCCGCGCCTGCTCGAACTTGCTGTGGCGCACGACGCCTGGCTGGCGGTCGATGACGCGCACGGCTTCGGCGTTACCGGAGGCGGACGCGGCACACTGGCGCACTTCGGGCTCGCCAGCGAACGCGTGATCTACATGGGCACGTTGGGCAAGGCGGCCGGCGTGGCGGGAGCGTTCGTCGCAGCCCATGCCAGCGTGATCGAGACGCTGGTGCAGACCGCGCGTACCTACATCTACACAACTGCGGCGCCGCCGCTGCTCGCCTGCGCACTTGCGGAGAGCCTCGCGATCATCCGTAGCGAGGGACATCGTCGCGAGCGACTGGCGACACTGATCAGACGGTGGCAGGCAGCGGCCGCGCCTCTGCCGTGGACCGCGCTGCCGTCGCAGACGCCCATTCAGCCGCTCATTGTGGGCGGCAGCGGCGACGCGGTTCGTGTCAGCGCGGCGCTGTGGGAACGAGGCATCTGGGTTCCCGCGATTCGTCCGCCGACGGTGGCGCAAGGAACGGCACGGCTGCGCATCACACTGTCCGCGGCGCACGCCGAAGCCGATATCGACCTGCTCGCGGCGGCGCTTGCCGACATTGGAAGTCAAGCGGCAGGACATGTGGAATATGAGTGAACAGTGAGCGTGCACATCGAAAGCGCGGGCCGCGGGGCGCCGCTGGTTCTGCTGCACGGCTGGGCCATGCATGGGGGGCTCTGGCAGTCAGTGTTGCCGCGGCTGATCGGGCGGTTTCGCGTGCACAACGTCGATCTGCCGGGACATGGCTGGAGTCCCGGCGTCACCCCGTACACTCTCGAGGCGCTCGTCGAAGCGGTAGCGAGTGCGGTCGCGGCGCTGCCCGATCTGCGCCATGTGCCGGTGACGGTGCTCGGGTGGTCGCTCGGTGGCCTGATCGCGCTCGAGTGGGCGCGCACGCGGCCCGTCGGCGTGCGCGCGCTGGTGCTGACCGCGACCACGCCGTGCTTTGTGCAACGCGACGACTGGCCGCATGCGATGGCTGCCGCAACGCTGGATCGATTCGACGACGAACTCGTCGCGTCCTATCGGCTGACGCTGCAGCGCTTCCTCAGCCTGCAAATGCAGGGCAGCGAACGCAGTCGCGAAGCGCTCGCGCAGATGCGCAGCACGCTGTTCGCACGCGGCGAACCCACGCCTGCGGATTTGCGCGACGCGCTGGCGGTGCTCGCAACTACCGATCTGCGCCGCGTCGTCGCAGACATCGCGCAATCGGCGCTAATCATCGTCGGCGATCGCGATGCGCTGACGCCGTTGGCTGCATCGCGCTGGCTCGCCGCAGCGCTACCGAAGGCGACCCTCGTTACACTCGCCGGCGCCGGTCACGCGCCGTTCATATCGCATCCCGACGCGTTTGTCGCGGCGCTCGACCGCTTCGCCGATGAGCACTGAGCGCGCTCCTGCACGCCTCGATCGCGCGCATATCCGCCGGTCGTTCGAGCGTGCCGCGGCGACCTACGATGCGGTGGCGGTCCTGCAGCGCGAAGTCGGCGCGCGCATGGCCGAGCGCCTCGGCGTGATCCGGCTGGAGCCGGCGACGATCCTCGACGCCGGATGCGGCACCGGCGAAGCATTGGGTGAGCTTGCCACGCGCTTTCCCGGCGCGCGCCTGATCGGTCTCGACCTGGCTTGGAACATGGTGCGCGCGGCACAGCAGCGCGCGCCGCCAGTTGTTGCCGGCGGCCGATCGCTGCTCAACCGGCTGTTGGGGTCGGGCGGCGAGCGCGGCGGCACGCGGCCGGCGCTGGTTTGCGGCGACATCGCCGCCTTGCCGCTCGCGCCGGCGACGGTCGATCTGGTCTGGAGCAACCTGGCACTGCAGTGGATCGACGCGCCCGGTGTCGCCTTCGCCGAATTCCGGCGCGTGCTCGCCATCGGCGGGCTGCTCAGCTTCACGACGTTTGGACCGGACACGCTGCGCGAACTGCGCGCGGCTTTCGCAACGGTGGACAACGCGACGCACGTCAGCCGCTTCATTGACATGCACGATCTTGGCGACATGCTGGTACACGCCGGCTTCGCCGATCCGGTGATGGACATGGAGACGCTGACGCTGACCTACGCCGACGCCGACGCTCTGATGCGCGAGTTGAAGAGCCTCGGTGCGCACAACGCTGCGAGCACGCGCTCGCGCGGCCTGATGGGGAGAGGCCGCTGGCGACGCATGCTGGCCGCGCTCGAAGGGTTTCGCCGCGAGGACCGGCTGCCGGCATCGTTCGAGGTCATTTACGGGCACGCGTGGAAAGCGCCGCCGCGCGTCGCGGCCGACGGCCGCGCGATAGTGCAGTTCACGCCGCCCGGTTCGCGCTGATCCGACAATGCGTGCGGACGTGTTTGTGACGGGCACCGACACCGGCGTCGGCAAGACCACCGTAGCCTGCGCCCTGCTGCGCGCCGCCGTTGCGCTCGGGCATCGCGCGCTTGGCATGAAACCTGTGTCCAGCGGCATCGCGCCGGGTGCCGCAATCAACGCCGACGTGGAGGCGCTGCATTGTGCCGGCAATGTCGACGCGCCGCTGGCGCTGCGCAATCCCTACGCGTTCGCGACCGCGATCGCACCGCACCTGGCGGCGCAGGCGGCGGGGGTGACCATCGAGATCGGCCGCATCCGCGCGGCTTTCGACGCGCTCGCGCTGCGCGCGGAGCGCGTCGTGGTCGAAGGCGCCGGTGGCGCGCTGGTGCCGCTCGGCGAGCGCGGCGACATGCTCGACATCGCGCGAGCGCTGCATATTCCCGTCGTGCTGGTGGTGGGAATGCGGTTGGGTTGTGTCAACCACGCACTGCTCTCGGCGCTGGCGATTCGTGCGCGCGGCCTGCACTGTGCCGGCTGGATCGCCAATGCCATCGATCCCAACTACGCTGCGCTTGCGGCCAACATTGAGGCGCTGGAAGAACGACTGCCCGCGCCGCTTCTGGCGAGCTGCCCATGGAGCGATCCCGCACGTCCGCAATGGACCCCCGCGGCAGTGGCGCTGGGCCTGGCGTGAGAGCGGCAAGCGGCTTTCCGCACTGCGGCATACATGCTAACATTCAAGGGTTTTTGACAACCGGACTTTGCGGTGCCGCGCAACTCGTTAATCGAGCTGCGTGCGGTCCCTGATTAGGAGCCGCAGGTTCCGTGCCGCACCTTTATTTCCTCGATGCCTACCGCGCTTGCCAATCCCGCTGCCGATCTCCAATACAGTGTGATCGCGCGCCGCAACGATTCGCTCGGATCGCGCGGACGCTGGTTGATCTTCACGGCGCTGTGTGCTGTGTCGCTCGGGCTGGCGCTGGCTTTCGCCGCGTTCGGAGCGTGGCTGGTGCTGCCCTACTCGGTTCTGGAAATGGGGGTCCTGTTTCTGGCGTTCTGGTTCTTCGAGCGGCACGCTGGCGACTGGGAGAGCCTGACGGTGGATGGCGACCGAGTCGTCGTCGAACGCCAGCGCTGCGGGGTGGCTTCGCGACAGGAATTCAACCGTTTCTGGACCCGGCTCGAGTGGGAGCCTGATCGCTTCGGACAGCCATCGCAGTTGGCGGTGTGCCACGGCATGACACGCTTGAGGTTCGGCGCGGATTTGGCCGCGGATGCGCGCGCAGCGATCGCGAAGGACTTGCGTCGCGCCTTGGCAGGCGCCCGGCGCTAGCAAACATCATCGACGTTTTCGAGGGAAGCATGGAGCGCATCAAGGCAGGATTGCGAACGGGCAGAGGAGCCGGCAGGTTGAGGTCGGCGATGCTCGCGGCGGTGGCGCTGGCCGCGCCGGGCGCGGCATTCGCTGCGCGCGACATGAATCTGCAAACCCCGGTCACGCCGATCGCCACACAGATATTCGACCTGCACCTGCTGATCACCGGCATCTGCGCGGTGATCTTCGTGCTCGTGTTCTCGGTGATGTTCTATTCGATATTCGCGCACCGCAAGTCGAAAGGCCACGCCGCCGCGCAATTCCACGAGAATACCTTCGTCGAGGTTGTCTGGACAGTGATACCGTTCATCATACTGCTGGGCATGGCCTTCCCGGCCACCAAGACCATACTGGCAATGAAGGACACCAGCGTTCCCGACATGACGGTCAAGATTACGGGCTACCAGTGGAAATGGCAGTACGACTATCTGGACCACGGATTTTCCTTCGTCAGCAATCTCGCCACCCCGTTGGCGCAGATTCACAACCAGGCAACCAAGGGCGACCATTACCTGCTCGATGTCGACCAGCCGATGGTGGTGCCGATGAACAAGAAGGTGCGCGTCGTCATAACCGCGGGCGACGTGATCCACTCGTGGTGGGTACCCGCGTTCGGGGTCAAGCAGGATGCGATCCCCGGCTTCGTGCGCGACAGCTGGTTCAAGGCCGAGACGCCCGGTGTCTACCGCGGGCAATGCGCCGAACTGTGCGGCAAGGAGCATGGCTTCATGCCGATTGTCGTCGAGGTCAAGACGCCCGAGGAATACGACAAGTGGCTGGTCGCGCAGAAGGCAAAGGCGGCGGCGAGCGCCGACGATCCGGCCAAGGTCTGGGACCTGAAGGACCTGGTCGCTCGCGGCGAAAAGGTCTACGCCGCGAACTGCGCCGCCTGCCATCAGGCCAACGGCAAGGGCGTGCCGCCCGCGTTCCCGGCGCTCGATGGTTCGAAAGTCGCCACCGGCCCGGTTGCCGCGCATCTCGACGTCGTCCTCAACGGTGTGACCAGGAACGGAGTCGCCACGGCGATGGTGGCGTGGAAGAACTCGCTGTCGGTGACCGATATCGCGGCGGTCGTCACCTACGAGCGCAATGCCTGGGGCAATCACACCGGTGATGCGGTCCAGCCGTCGCAGGTTGCGGCAGCCAAGAAATAGCGGCTTACAGGAGCATCGAACATGAGCAGCGTCCCGCACGATCACGTCGCCAATCCCGCAGCAGGCCATGGCTATGGCCACGACGACCATGCGCACCACCCGTCGGGGATCATGCGCTGGATCACGACGACCAACCACAAGGACATCGGAACGCTCTACCTGTGGTTCTCGTTCATCATGTTCCTTGCCGGCGGTTGCCTGGCGCTGACGATCCGCACCGAACTGTTCCACCCGGGGCTGCAGATCGTCGAACCCGAGTTCTTCAATTCGCTCACCACGCTGCACGGGCTGATCATGATTTTCGGCGCGATCATGCCGGCGGCGGTTGGCTTCGCCAACTGGCAGGTTCCGCTGATGATCGGTGCGCCGGACATGGCGTTCGCGCGCATGAACAATTGGAGTTTCTGGCTGCTGCCTTTCGCGGCGTCGCTGCTGATCGGTTCGTTTTTCGTGCCCGGCGGAGCCGCCGCGGGCGGCTGGACGCTCTACGCGCCGCTGTCGGTGCAGGCGGGCATGGGCATGGATTTCACGATCTTCGCCGTGCACATCATGGGCGCGTCGTCGATCATGGGTTCGATCAACATCATCACCACCATTCTCAACCTGCGCGCGCCCGGCATGACGCTGATGAAGATGCCGCTGTTCGTGTGGACCTGGCTGATCACCGCCTACCTGCTGATCGCGGTCATGCCGGTGCTGGCCGGTGCGGTGACGATGCTGCTGACCGACCGCCATTTCGGCACCAGCTTCTTCAATGCGGCTGGCGGCGGCGATCCGGTAATGTTCCAGCACATCTTCTGGTTCTTCGGGCACCCCGAGGTTTACATCATGATCCTGCCGTCGTTCGGGATCGTGTCGACGATCATTCCGGCGTTCGCGCGCAAGCCCCTGTTCGGATACGCGTCAATGGTCTACGCGACGTCTTCGATCGCGATCTTGTCGTTCATCGTCTGGGCGCACCACATGTTCACCGTCGGCATGCCAGCGGCGGGACAGCTGTTCTTCATGTACGCGACGCTGTTGATCGCGGTCCCGACCGGCGTGAAGGTATTCAACTGGCTGGCGACGATGTGGCGCGGCTCGATGACCTTCGAGACGCCGATGCTGTTTGCGATCGGCTTCATCTTCCTCTTCACCATGGGCGGTTTCACGGGCCTGGTGCTGGCGATCACGCCGGTCGATATCCAGTTGCAGGACACCTACTATGTGGTGGCGCACTTCCACTACGTCCTGGTAGCGGGTTCGCTGTTCGCCTTCTTCGGCGGCGTCTACTTCTGGCTGCCGAAGTGGTCGGGTCACATGTACAACGAGACGCTGGGCAAGTGGCACTTCTGGCTGTCGATGATCTTCTTCAACATCACCTTCTTCCCAATGCACTTCCTGGGCCTTGCCGGGATGCCGCGGCGGGTGCCCGATTACGCGGTCCAGTTCACGGACTGGAACGAAGTAGCGACTGTGGGGGCCTTCGGCTTCGGGTTCTCGCAGCTATTGTTCCTGTACGTCGTGCTCAATTGCATTCGCGACGGCAAGCCCGCTCCCGCCAAACCGTGGGAGGGCGCCGACACGCTCGAGTGGACGCTGCCGTCGCCCGCGCCGTATCACACCTTCGAAACGCCGCCGCACATCGCCTGACCGCGAAGACGATGAAGCCCGCGCTCACTGAGCAAGCTGCACGGCAATCTGCGCAGCAACCCGCGCGCACCGGCGACGCACTGCGCGCGGCGAACGTGCGCACCGGGCTGATTCTGCTGTCGATCGCGGTGGTGTTCTTCGGTGGCGTGCTCTACGCGCACTACGCCGGCGAATCGACGATGGGGATGAGCGTGCTCGGCTTCGCCATCTTCGGTTTCCTCGTCATCGCCATCGGCAGGAACCTGCGCAAGTGAACGAACTGCCGCCGCGTTTTCCGAAGCAGTCCAACCGCCCGCTGGCAATCAGGCTTGCGGCGGTGGTGGTGCTGATGTTCGGCTTTGGCTACGCGCTAGTGCCGTTCTACGACCAGATCTGCAGGGCCACCGGCCTGCGCGACATTGCCGTCGCCGACACCGCCGTCAACACCCAGGTCGACGCGACGCGCACGGTGCGCATCGAGTTCGACGCCAACGTCTCCAAGCTGCCATGGCAATTCCGGCCCGTAACCACGGTGCTGAACGTGCATCCCGGCGCGGTGACGCAGGTCGTCTATGAAGTCGAAAACACGACCGGCCGCGCCATGACGGGCCAGGCGGTTCCCAGCTACGGGCCGCAGCGCGCCGGCGACTACTTCAAGAAGCTCGACTGCTTTTGCTTCACCAAGCAGTCGTTCGCCCCGCACGAGAAACGGCAGATGCCGGTAGTGTTCGTGGTCGATCCGAAACTGCCGAGTGACGTCACCACGATCACGCTGTCGTACACTTTCTTCGAAGTCGAAGGCAACGGGGCCTGAAGACAGGGAGCACGAGCATGAGCGCAACGCCGAACACCGAGCCGTATTACTACATACCGCAGCCGTCGCACTGGCCGATCACCGGCTCCTGCGCCCTGCTGCTCATGGCGGTCGGCGCGGCGACGTGGTTCAACTCCTACGCGATGGGTCCGTGGCTGGTGCTGGCGGGATTCTGCGTGCTGGTGACGATGATGTTCGGCTGGTTCGGCCGCGTCATCGACGAATCCCGCCACCACCTCTACAACGCCAAGGTCGACCTGTCATTCCGCTGGGGGATGGGCTGGTTCATCTTTTCGGAAGTGATGTTCTTCGCCGCATTCTTCGGCGCGCTGTTCTACACGCGCAACCTGTCGGTGCCATGGCTCGGCGACATGCAGAATAAGCTGCTGTGGCCGGAGTACACCTCAGCCTGGCCGACTAACGGTCCCTATTTCAAGGAAGCATTCACGCCGATGGGCGCCATCGGCATACCGCTGCTCAATACGATTCTGCTGCTCACGTCCGGTGGCACACTGACCATCGCGCACCACGCGCTCATCGAGGGGCGTCGCGGCGCGCTCAAGTTCTGGCTATTCATGACGATCGTCCTGGGCTTTGCGTTTATCGGATTCCAGGCCTACGAATACAGCCATGCGTACAGCGAGCTCAACCTCAAGCTTTCCTCCGGAGTGTACGGCTCGACGTTCTTCATGCTCACCGGCTTCCACGGATTTCACGTGACTATCGGCGCGACCATGCTGACGGTGATGCTGGTGCGGATCTTCCGTGGGCACTTCGACGCCCAGCATCATTTCGCGTTCGAGGCGACCGCCTGGTACTGGCACTTCGTCGACGTCGTCTGGTTGCTGCTGTTCGTGCTCGTCTACTGGCTATAACTGCCGACGTTGCCGCGCAATCCTCACAAAAAGCCGCCGGGAGCATCCCGCGCGGCTTTTCTCTTTGCAGCCGAGCGGTCAGCGTAGCCCGGTCTCGCCGATCCAGCCGAGTTTGTAGCTTATCAGCAGGAAAATGACCAGGCTCGCCGACAACGCGACGCGGATCGCCAGCGCCTTCACCATGCGCGTGCCTTGGCCGCGGTCGTGGTACAGGTAGTAAAGAGCGCTGCCGAGAGTGCCGACAATCAGCAACAATGCCACGATGACGATGAACTTGACGATCACTGCGCGCTCGCGATGCGCTCGCCCCCGGCCGGGGCTGGCCGGGGGTCGACGGACTTCCGAGTCTAGAGCACAGATCGGCCGCTGCCAAACACGATGATGGCGACGATTGCCGCGTTCCTATCACAGCGACGCTTCCGGCCGACGCTGTGGCCGACGCTCGGGCTCCTGGCGCTGCTCGCGGCGACGCTCAACCTCGGTAACTGGCAACGCCATCGCGCCGAGGAAAAGGCGCTGCTGCGCACTCAGTACGACTTGGCGATCGGCGCACCGCCGGTGCAGTTGTCCGCCGCCTCGGCCGACGCGGACGCGCTGCGCTTCCAGCCGGTGCGCGCGACCGGCGAATTTGCTGCCGCGGCGCAAGTCCTCATCGACAACAAGGTGCACGCGGGGCGACCGGGGTACGACGTGGTGACCCCGCTAAGGCTCGTCGGCGACCGCTACGTGCTGGTCGATCGTGGCTGGGTTCCCTCAGGCGCGCGGCGCAGCGACCTGCCGCAGGTTCCGCCGCCGTCCGGCATAGTGACCATCGACGGGCGAGCGAACCTGCCGCCGGCGCGCTATCTCGAGTTGCAGCGCGATACCTCCACCGGCCCGGTGCGCCAGAATCTCGACATCGCACGCATCGGCGAAGCCAGCGGCCTGCCGCTGCTGCCGTTTATCATCGAACAGACAGGTGGCTCCGCCGATGGCCTGGTGCGAGCGTGGCCGGCTCCCGACTTCGGCATCGAGCAGCACCAGAGCTACATGCTGCAGTGGTATGCATTTGCACTCCTCGGTTGCGTCTTGTGGCTGACGTTGAACTGGCGCAAACGCGAGAGTGACAATGAATGAACCGCCAAATAAGGCCCGCGGCCGGCGCACGCTGCTCCTGCTGGCGCTGGTCGCGCTCGCACCTGTTGTCGCGTCGTATGTCGCGTTCTACTGGGTGGTGCCGACCAAGCGCCTGAACTACGGGGAGCTGCTCACGACCGCGCCGGCGCCTACTCTCTCGGGCACCGGGCCGGGCGGCGCGCCGTTCGCGCTGACCGAACTGCGCGGCAAGTGGGTGCTGTTGATCGCCAGCGGGGCGGACTGCGCAGCAGCGTGCGAGAAAGCTCTCTACGCGACGCGACAGGCGCGAACCATCCAGGGCCGCGAGCAGGATCGCGTCGTTCGGGCGTGGCTGCAGCCGAATGGCGCGCTGGCGCCGTCGCTCGGAACGCTGACCGCTCAGTCGGGGCTGGTGGCGGCGCGCGTC
This sequence comes from Edaphobacterium sp. (SeqCode), assembly GCA_039934835.1. Classification (GTDB taxonomy): domain Bacteria; phylum Pseudomonadota; class Gammaproteobacteria; order Burkholderiales; family Casimicrobiaceae; genus PALSA-1003. Next base: position 10,838 of record JBDTLK010000066.1, read on the forward strand.
GACCCCACAGCGCTCGCGCAACTGCCGCTGCTGGGACCCGACAGCGTAACCATTCTTGTGATCGACCCGCGCGGCAATCTCGTATTGCGCTACGGGGGCGATCCCGACATCAAGCGTCTGGCCAATGATCTGGGCCGGCTGCTGCGCACGTCGCAGATCGGCTGACGCGCGGGATGGTAAAATAACGATAGTTCAGGATGCGTCGACGCTGCCCGGCGGCACTCCGGCGGCGCCGGAACTCCACACTCCGATGACCACGCTAGTCCTTACCGAGAACCGCCTGCGCCAGTTCTTCGCGCTGACCAAGCCGCGCGTAGTGTCGCTGATCGTCTTTACGGCGGTGATCGGCATGTTCATGGCGGTTCCGGGGTTGCCCCCCCTGTCCGCATTGGTCTTCGGGACGCTGGGTATCGCCTTGGTCGCCGGTGCCGCGGCCGCCATCAACTGCCTGGTCGAGCAGAAGATCGACGCGGTGATGGCGCGCACGCGCGCGCGCCCGCTGCCCCGCGGCGAACTCTCCTCGCTGCAAACGCTGGTCTTCGCCTCGATCATCGGCACGGCGGGGCTGCTCATCCTGTACCTGAAGGTCAATGCGCTGACGATGTGGCTCACGCTGGCGACCTTCGTCGGTTACGCGGTGATCTACACGGTGTTGCTCAAGCCCGCCACGCCGCAGAACATCGTGATCGGTGGCGCATCGGGCGCGATGCCGCCGGTGCTGGGCTGGGCGGCGGTCGCTAACGACGTCGCGCCGGAAGCGCTGCTGTTGTTCCTGATCATCTTCGTCTGGACGCCGCCGCACTTCTGGTCGCTGGCGCTCTACCGGGCGCAGGAATACGCCAGGGCGGGACTGCCGATGCTGCCGGTGACGCACGGCGGCAAGTACACTCGCCTGCAGATCGTGCTCTACACGCTGGCGCTGTTCGCGGTGACTCTGCTGCCGTTCGCGAGCCGCATGAGCGGGTGGATCTATCTCGCCAGCGCGGTGGCCCTGGGCGCGATTTTCATCGGCTACGCCGTCGCGCTGTATCGCAATTACAGCGACGCGCTGGCGCGCCGTACTTTCCGATTTTCGATTGTCTATCTCGCGGCATTGTTCTCGGCACTGCTGTTGGATCACTACTGGCTGTGAACGCGCTGCGCCTGCTGGCCGCATTCGTTCTGGCCGCGGGACTCGGCGCGTGTGGCGACGCGGCGGCGCCCAAGTTCCTAGGTTCCGACGTGACCGGCGGCAGCTTCGGGCGCGATTTCAAGCTCACCGACGCCAGCGGCACGCCGCGATCTCTCGCCGATTTTCGCGGCAAGGTTGTGGTGATGTTTTTTGGCTACACCCAATGTCCCGACGCGTGCCCGACCACGTTATCCGAGCTCGCGGCGGTCATGCAGAAGCTCGGTCCCGACGCCGCGCGGGTTCAGGTCCTGTTCGTGACCGTCGATCCCGAGCGCGACACCGGCGAACTGCTGGCGCAATACGTGCCGGCGTTCAATCCTGCGTTCGTAGGCCTGCGCGGGGACGCGCAGGCAACCGCCGAGGTCGCCAAGGAGTTTAAGGTCATCTATCAGAAGCAGCCGGGGACGACGCCGGGCAGCTACAGCATGGACCATTCGGCGGGCACCTTCATCTTCGACCCGCATGGACGCCTGCGGGTGTACGTCAGTTACGGACAGCCGGAACAGGTGTTCGAGCACGACATCGCCGAACTGCTGCGCGCGAAAACCTAGCGGCGCGAGCTACGCGGCGAGGGGCCCCGCGCGAAAGCGTGGGGATCGACGCCAAAGCGAGTCGACGCTGCGGCCGACACTCTAAAGTGACGTGTTCGCAGTGACGGTTCAAGGAGGCCGCCGCGAACGAACGCGTCGCGTCACGCGGCGCGCTTGCTCTCGATGAGTTCGATCTTGTAGCCGTCCGGGTCCTGTACGAAAGCGATGACCGTCGTGCCGCCCTTGACCGGACCCGCGTCGCGGGTGACGTTACCGCCCTTGGCGCGCACCGCCGCGCACGCCGACGCGGCGTCGGGCACCTCGATGGCCACGTGACCGTATCCACCGCCAATATCGTAACGCCCGACTCCGTAGTTGTAGGTCAGCTCCAGCACCGCTTCCGACGCTTCGTCACCATAGCCCACGAACGCCAGTTTGTATTTCTGCTCGGGCCGATCGGTCGTGCGCAGCACTTTCATGCCGAGCACGCCCGTGTAGAAAGCAACCGCGCGATCGAGGTCGCCGACGCGCAGCATGGTATGCAGGATTCTCACGCGGCATCTCCTTCATAATTCGAGCAACTCATAGTCTTCCTTGCGTGCGCCGCAATCAGGGCACGTCCAGTTAGGTGGCACGTCCTCCCACTTGGTGCCGGGAGCGATGCCCGTGTCGGGGTCGCCAAAGGCCTCGTCGTAGATATGGCCGCAGATCAGGCACATGTATTTTTTCATTCGGGCACGAGGGGCGTAGTAAAATCACATTTTACCAAGTCCACCCCGGCAGGTGCGGAGCTTTCCGCGCACCGCCCTCGTCAAAGGCGATTCTTGCACCGATTTCCGCGCCGATTTTTGCAATGACCTCGCCGACCGACAAAGATCCCGAATTCCCGCCCCTGGTCCTGACGTTCGCCGCGTCCGATCCTTCGGGAGGCGCCGGGATCCAGGCCGACCTGCTGACGCTGGCGAGCATGGGCTGCCACCCGCTCACCGTCATCACCGCCATCACCGTGCAGGACACGCTCGGCGTGGAAGCCGTCCAGCCGATCGACGCCGAATGGGTCGCCGACCAGGCGCGCTGCCTGCTCGAGGACATGCCGATCGACGCGTTCAAGATCGGCGCGCTCGGCAGCGTCGAGAACATCGCTGCGATCGCCGAAATCCTCGCCGACTATCCGGACGTGCCGCTGATTCTCGACCCGGTGCTGGCGTCGGGGCGGGGCGACGAACTCGCCAGCGACGAAATGCTGCACGCGATGCGCGAACTGCTGCTGCCGCAGACGACCATCGTGACGCCGAACAGCATGGAGGCCCGACGCCTCGCCGATGTCGAGGACGATGACGAGCCCTCGCTGGCGACGTGCGCGCAGCGCCTGATCGACGCCGGCGCCGAATACGTTTTGATCACCGGCACGCACGAACCTACGCCGCAAGTCATCAACACGCTGTACGGGAAAAACGGCGTGATGCGCACCGACAGCTGGCAGCGCCTCCCCGGCAGCTACCACGGCTCCGGATGCACGCTGGCATCGGCGATCGCGGCGATGCTCGCCAACGGGCTCGAGTTGCCGGAGGCGGTGCGCGAGGCGCAGGACTACACCTGGCACGCGCTGCAGAAAGCCTATCGCCCCGGCATGGGCCAGTATCTTCCGGACCGTATGTTCTGGGCGCGCGAGGATGCACCCGGCGTCGAGCCGCGGGTCGAGACGGGCGACGCGCCAAAGCCACCCGCGCAGTCGCCCGACCTGCATCGGCACTAGGCGGGAGCTCGTGGCGACCGCAACTCGCACGGCGGCGCGAGCGTCGCTCGCGGGGCTCTACGTGCTGACTCCCGATCTTGACGACACCGACGTGCTCGTCGCGCGTGTGGGCGCCGCAGTCGCGGGCGGCGCGACCGCCGTGCAGTACCGGCACAAGCGCGCCGCTCCGGCATTGCGCCTGCATCAGGCGCGGTTGTTGCGGGAACTGTGCGCAGCGCGCGGGGTGATGTTCATTGTCAATGACAACGCCGACCTGGCGCTCGCCGTCGACGCCGCCGGCGTGCACCTTGGTCGCGACGATATGAGCGTCAGCGCGGCGCGGGCGCGGCTGGGCCGCGCCGCCATCATTGGCGTGTCGTGCTACGACTCGCTGGATCGCGCCGCCGAGGCGGTTCGCGGGGGCGCCGACTACATCGCCTTCGGCAGTTTCTTTCCGTCGACAGTCAAGCCGGGCGCGGTGCGCGCGTCGCCGGCGCTGTTGACCGCTGCCAAAGCGCGGTGGGGCGTGCCGGTGGTCGCGATCGGAGGGATCACCGCCGCCAACGGGCCCGCATTGATCGAAGCCGGCGCCGACGCGGTGGCGGTCATTACAGCGGTATTTGGCGCTGGGAACGTCACTGCGGCAGCGGCTGCGATATGCGACGTCGTTGCGGCGGCGCGAGCCCGACCTGCGCGAGTTTGGACTTGAACGTCGAGCTACGCGTGCCCGCGCGCGGATCCGGCTACGTTGCTGCTGCTGATATGGACCCTCCTCGCGTCAGCATCATCATTCGCAGCATGGGGCGGCCGGAACTCGCCGAGGCGCTAGCGTCGATTGCGAAGCAATCCTATGCGTCTATCGAAGTCGTTGTCGTCGACGCCACCGGCGGTCAGCATCCGCCCCTTCCGGAAACTTGCGGTGCCTTTCCCGTGCTGGTTGTCGACGGCGCCGAGCCTCGGTCGCGTCCCATCGCCGCCAATGCGGGTCTCGACGCCGCGCGCGGCGATTTCCTCGCGTTTCTCGACGATGACGACCTTATTGAGCCGGTGCACATCGCCGGTCTCCTGGCCGAATTGCGAAAGCATCCGCACTACGCCGTTGCGTATTCGCACGCCCGGGAAGTCGTCGACGGCCGCGGCAACATCGTGCGCCGTGCGCAGAGCTATTCACGGATGCTGCTGTTCCAGGATTGTTACTTTCAGATGAGTTCCGCGGTCTTCCGCCGCGAGATTCTGCGGTCCTGCCGCTTCGATGAACGCCTGGAGGTGTGCGAGGACTGGGATTTCTGGTTGCAGGCATCGGCCGTGTCCGACTTCCTGGTAGTCCCCCAGGAGACTGCGGTCTATCGCTCGGCGCTGGGGCGGTCCGGAATGGGTTCGACGGCCGGCGGCAACCTCGATCGGACCAAGTACGAACACTTTAGGGCGCAAGTCGCGGCGAAATGGCAGTCCGAGGGGGAGCGTCTCTCGCGCAACCTAGAGGCGGCGTTTGACGATGCGTACGCGTTGTTTGCGAACGGCGATCACGCCGGCGCGGCGGAGGCCGCGAACACACTGCTCGGCCGCTATCCGTATCACGTCCGTGCGCTCTCCCTTGGCGGCACTATTGCCGCGCTACGCGGCAAATTTGATGACGCGGCCCGACACTTTCGCGTCGCGGTGGATGAGATTCCTGAGGACCCTGCGGCCCACTTCAACCTCGCGCAGGCATTGCAACGGCTCGGCCGCGCCGCGGACGCACGAGCACACTATTGGCAGGTGGTTAGTCTGGATCCGAGCCACCATCTAGCGCGGACGCGGCTCGCTGCGCTCGATTCGCAATCAAGGTGACAAGATTGATGAGCCGCAACGACGAACTTTTCGCCCGCGCCCAGCGCACCATACCCGCGGGCGTCAACTCCCCCGTGCGCGCCTTCCGCTCGGTTGGCGGCACGCCACGCTTCTTCACCCGCGGCGAGGGCGCGTATCTGTGGGACGCGGACGACAAGCGTTACATCGACTATGTCGGCTCCTGGGGCCCAGCCATCCTTGGCCACGCGCACGCGGAGACGGTGCGTGCAGTGCAGGAGGCCGCCAGGCACGGCCTGTCCTTCGGCGCGCCGACCGAGATCGAGATCGAGATGGCGGAGACGCTGTGCCGGCTGCTGCCGTCGATGGAAATGGTGCGGCTCGTGTCGTCCGGGACCGAGGCGACGATGACCGCGCTGCGCCTGGCGCGCGGCTACACCGGCAGGTCCAAGATCGTGAAGTTCGAGGGCTGCTATCACGGCCATGGCGACAGCCTGCTGGTCAAGGCAGGCTCGGGTGCGCTGACCTTCGGCCAACCGTCGTCGGCGGGCGTCCCCGCGACCATCGCCGGTGAAACGCTGGTGCTCGCGTACAACGATCTTGACGACGTCGGCGCGGCGTTCAGGGCCCACCCCGGCGAAATTGCGGGGATCATTGTCGAGCCTGTCGCCGGCAACATGAACCTGGTCGCCCCGCTGCCCGGTTTCCTTCAGGGACTGCGCGAGCTGTGCGACCGGCACGGTGCGGTGCTTATTTTCGACGAGGTCATGACCGGCTTCCGGCTGCATCTGCAAGGCGCGCAGGGCCTCTACGGCGTTGCGCCGGACGTGACCACGCTGGGCAAGGTCATCGGCGGTGGCATGCCGGTCGGCGCATTCGGCGGCAAGCGCGCCATCATGGAAAAAATCGCGCCGCTGGGTCCGGTGTACCAGGCGGGCACACTCTCCG
>JBDTLK010000067.1:0-16962 GCA_039934835.1 Edaphobacterium sp. (SeqCode)
GTCACTCGCCAGCGCCGGGGCCACGTGCTAAGGTAGCCCGCCGTTCGTCACACATGCAACAGCGCCTCAGCCCCCGCCCCCGCATCGACCCGTGGACTTCCAATTCACCGTTACGGCAACGCTCGCGTCGGCCGCGCTGGTCCTGATCCTCGGTCGCACGCTCGTCGAGCGCGTCGCCCTTCTGCAGACGTACTCGATTCCCGAAGCCGTTGTCGGGGGGCTTGCCACCGCGACCCTCATTGCCATACTGCACGGCCCCGGCCTTCGGTTCACCTTCGACACCTCGCTGCAGCCGTCGCTGATGCTGGCGTTCTTCGCGACCATCGGCCTCGGCGCGGACGTGCGCATGCTGGCACGCGGCGGCGTCGCCCTGCTGCTGTTCATCGGCTGCGTCGTCGCCATGCTGGTGCTGCAGAATATGGTTGGCGTAGGGGCCGCGATGGCGATGGGCATCGACCCGCTGATCGGCCTCATCGCCGGCTCGGTGACGATGGCCGGCGGTCACGGCACCGGCGCGGCGTGGGGTCAGCGCTTCGCGGAAAATTTCGGCTTGACCGCGGCGCCGAGCATCGCGCTGGCGGCGGCGACTTTCGGTCTGATCATGGGGGGACTTATCGGCGGCCCCGTCGCCCACCGGCTCGTCGAACGGCTCAAGGCGCAGGGCAAGCCGCTGGGCGTGAGCGAAGCTGAGAACCGCGTCCACGATGCTGCAGAATCCACTGCACCTTTCGGCCCCGAGCGCCTGACCGTCACCGTCTTCCTCATCGCGGCGTCGATCGCGCTCGGCGCGGTGCTGACGCGCTGGACCGAGAATCCCACCTTCACGCTCCCTGCATTCGTCTGGACGTTGTTCGTCGGCGCGCTCCTGCGCAACCTGCTCGCCGCCGCAAAGGTGCACGAGGTGGACGGGGAAGCGCTCGCCTTCGCCGGCAGTGTCGCGCTGTCGTTGTTCCTCGCCATGGCCTTGATGAGCCTGCGATTATGGGAGCTAGCCACGCTGGCCCTTCCGATGTTCGTGATCCTTGCATTGCAGGCGCTCGCCGTCGCACTGTTCACGACGTTCGTCACCTTCCGCGTCATGGGTTCGAATTACGAGGCGGCCGCACTGGTCGCGGGCCAATGCGGATTCGGGCTAGGCGCGACCCCGACCGCCATCGCCAACATGCACGCGATCAGCAAGCGCTATGGCTTCGCCCCACAGGCATTCATTCTGGTGCCGGTCGTCGGCGCGTTCCTCATCGATCTCGCCAACGCCATCGTGATCAGCGGTTTTGCCGGCTTTCTGCCGTCGCTGCGCCATTGATCGCCGGCAGTTGCACGCGCGATCGTCGATCGGCCAGTCCGCGTGCGGCGCAACCAAACCGTTGGCGCTCGCGCGATCGAAGCCTCTGCTAACCGTGATGCAGGAGATTGCGCAGCAGCCCTGCGCTGCGCCGCAGATTGCCCGTCCACCCGCACTCGAAGCGAGTGCACTGGAAACGCGCAACCGGATAGAACACGTCGATCAGGTGATCAATGGCTCGGCGCCGGACGCGTAACGCCGGCGCGCCGCAACAGGGACATTTCCTAATCATGTCGTATGGGACAGCAAACCGGGGCAGGCGTTCGCAGAAACGAGCGTGCTTCCCCCGTGTTAGTTGTCAGTTGCTGGCGCGCGTGGCTGCCAGGAACAGGGGGTCGACCTTGGCATCGTTGCTGGCTGGAGCGCGCACGGGGCCCCGATTTTCAGCAAACTGTTCCTGCCGAACTCGCGCAAACGTCTTCCGCAAATCCGTCTGCTGGCTGGGCACGTACCTAAACGAAGGATCGAGCAACGATTTCATCGAGACCCCCTTGCGTCGGCGTCACTGACATGACCACACGAAACGTATCGCGTAATGGCTGTTGCGCCTATCGGGCGCAGTCTGATTTCCGCGTGCGGCCAAGCCGCGATGCACGTAGGCAATAGTCCTACAAAACAAAATGTACGCGACACGCGCGCAACGCAGCGCCGTATTCGCGGTGGGCGGCAACGGCGGCGAGTAATACAGCGGTCTCCAATTTACTCCTTGAGATGTGCGTCAATGATCACGCAATGGGCAACTGGTTCCGGCCCTGCGCTGCTGTCATGGCGAAGCCTGAGGCAAATTTCCCCTATTGCAATCTTGCACCGCTCTTCGATGATTCGCAGCGGTGCCATCAAGACAGCGCTGGCCTGTTCGGAAAGAAGTTTCTCGGCGAGGGCGATGCGTTGCGCTTCGTTGGTCGGATAGGTAACTGGCATATCAACCTCGTTGTAATCTCGACGGCTTTGCGTGCCCAATGCAGATCCGCAACGTTGCCGGCCAGTTCCGTTCGACTCGCATCGTCCATCACGCCGAACCGCGGCGCGCCGCGCGAGCCGGCCCGAGCATCCCGTTCAAATCGGGAACATCAAGCGACGGCGGCGCCAGACCGCCAGACATGCGCATCAACGCACAAGCGAGCAATCCCGCGCCTCCACCGACGATGAATGCCGCAGACAACCAAAGCGCCCAGATCATGATGGTCTCCTTGCACAACTGCCCGTGCGGGCGGAATTCCGTCTACGTACGATCACAGTATTTCCCCGGCCGGAGCGACGGGGTATCCGCCTGCCGCTGAAAATTGTGTAGGACTGCAAGCAAAGCGCTCGCGGCGTGACGAATGAACTCGCAACGTCGCTTGGAGATGGAACGGAGTAAGACGGTCTCCGACGCACAAATCAGCATGCGCCGATAGCGGTGCACCGTTGCGGGGCGGATAGTGTCGTCGTGTTACACACAACCGCCATCGAGGAGTCGCTGATGAGCAAACTTACACCCCAGACGAAGCAACACCTTCCCAAGTCCGAATTCGGCTTGCCTGGGAGCGACAAGTATCCGATGCCGGACCGCCAGCACGCCGCCAATGCAAAGGCGCGGGCCAGTCAGCAGGAAGCGAATGGCAATCTCTCCGCGAGCGCGAAGAAAACAATCGACGCCAACGCTAAAAAGATTCTCGGCAAGAAGTCCGCCAAGTGACTAACACCACGCGCGATCGCGCGCTGCCGAGTCTTCAGCGGCACGCCAGACGCGAGGAATGATCGATGACCATGGACGAATTTGCCGGTCGCGTGCAGGAGTTCAGAGGCACGATGAAAATGGTCGCCGGCAAAATAGTTGCCGACGTGACCCTAGAGGTGGAAGGCGAACTGGACCGCGCCTGTGGTCGCTCGCGGCGCAAGACGGCGAGGGAATTCAGCTTGCTCGCGTTCACGCGTCGCCGCGCAGCAGCCGCTGAAGCTCACCGTTATCGATGACGGCGCGCAACTCGCTCGCGCCTCCGATCAGCACGCCATTGACGAACACCATCGGGAAGGTCGGCCAGCCGCTCCACATTTTCAACGCGGTGCGGCGACGCCATCCCTTGAGGTAACTGCCGTATCCGAGATATTGGTAAGGTATGCCGGCAGCGTCGAGCATCTTGCGGGCTTTTTTCGGGAAGGGATTTTGCTTCATGCCGACGACGACGACGGTGTTGGCGGCGATCGCCACTTCAACTTCCTGGACGATATCAGCGTGATAGTCATCCACTTTCTGACTTATCGCGGCGTGAACCCTGGTTTGCTCGAGCATGTTGCGGGCCATGAGTGGGAAACATGCGCTGGAATTTTAAAGGCGTGTGCCAGTCTACTACGAGCGCGGCTGGCGAGGATGGCAACTCGACAGTTCGCGAAGTCCTACAAGACAAACCGCTCGCATCCTATGCACTCTGCTTGTAGCGAAGCGTATGTTTGCAACTGGGAGGCATCTTTCTGACAGGAGTACAGACATGCACACCAAACCTCGACTTAGAATGGCGCTGATAGCATCGGCGGTTTCGCTCGCGCTCGGTGCCCCGCTCGCCTACGCCGCCGACAACACATCGACGCAGACCAGCCCATCCCCGCAGACCAGCGACAGAAATAGCCAAGGTTCGATGACGGGCAAGCAGAAAGCCACCGCGATCGGCGCGGGTTCCGGTGCCGTCGCCGGCGCAGTGGTTGGCGGACCGGTCGGCGCGCTCGTTGGCGCAGGCATCGGCGGATATGTCGGGCACCAGGGCACCGATGCGAACGGTCGTGTTTCGACGACGTCCACGCGTAGCGGCGACGGCACGGTGAAGAAGGCGCAAGCCGCCTTGAATGACAAGGGTTATAGCGTGACCATTGATGGTCGAAACGGTCCGAACACGCAGAGCGCGGTGCGCGCCTTCCAGGAAAAGAACGGCCTCACATCCAGCGGCACTCTCGATGACTCGACCTTGAACGCACTTGGCGTGAAGAGTTGACTCGGTTGCTCCGTGAGCGCATCCCGCGCTCATGGAGCATCTGTTACTTTCTGGAGGCGCGGCGACGCGCCTTTTGTTTGGCCGCTGTATTGATCGCTTGAGGTTCGTCGCATCGCAATGATGCTTCGATTCGCCGCGAAAGCGGCGCTGGGATTTCGCGTAAGGGGCAACACCGTCGACTCAGATGCGTAGGGTGGCCGCTCCACATTTGCGCGAGATACAGGATCTGCTGCGGGTACGACCTCAAACAGCGCGGATATGGAATCTTAGAGCGACGTCGCCGAGAAAGTGTCGCAATCGCTGGGCCGGCCCGACTGTATTCCGCGCTTGAACCAGCGCACGCGTTGCTCGGAAGAACCGTGGGTAAAAGCCTCGGGAACGACGCGCCCCTGAGTTTGCTTTTGGATGCGGTCGTCGCCAATCGCTGTCGCGGCGTTGAGCGCCTCGGCGATGTCGCCGTCATCGAGCTGTTTCATGCTTCCCGCGTAGTGCCCCCAGACGCCCGCATAGCAATCGGCCTGTAGTTCCATGCGCACCGACGTCTCATTTTGTCCACCGCGAGCAGAACCGGATCGCGCGCCATCAAGCTGCTGGAGAGTTCCGGTGAGCTTTTGCACGTGATGACCGACTTCGTGGGCGATCACGTAGGCTTCGGCGAAGTCGCCGGGCGCACGAAACCGCGTTTGCAAGTCGCGGAAGAACGACAGATCAATGTAGAGCTTCTCATCACCGGCACAGTAGAACGGGCCCATGGCGGATTGCGCGATGCCGCATGCCGAGCGCACCTGCCCGTCGTAGAGCACCAGCGTCGGGGCATGGTACTGGTGATTGGTTTGCTGGAAGATCTTGCCCCATACGGTCTCCGTGCTTCCAAGGACCTTGGACACGAACTGGCCCATCTCGTCCGTGGGTGCTCCCTTTAGCGCGTCGCGTTGCTGGCTCGTCTCGCGTTGATTGCCGACTTGCTGCGCGACGTCGAGCGCGGTACCCGGGTCGAATCCGAGGAAGTAGGCGATCAACGCAATGACTATTCCGCCGACGCCCAAGCCTCCGGCCATGCCCATGCCCATGCCACGCCGATCCTCGACGTTGCCACTGGCCTGCTGATCGCCTAGCTGCATGTTTGCTTCTCCTTCTCCGACTTGTTGCGCTGACCGCGCGGCGCCGCGACACTCACCGAAAGCGCCGCGCTAGTAGCGACGTTCCCACTGCGGCGGACCGGAGTACGGGTACGCATTCGAAATCAGTCGCCCCGAAGAAATCCGGCGATCCAGCTCGCGCTGAAGATTCGGATACTCGCCAGGACCAAAGGTGCGGCACTCGCCCTGGAAATTCGCATCGCTGCAAAATACCCAATACCCGCCAGTCACGCGCAACGAGCCGGCACGGTCATTGAAGCCGGTGCGATCGAGATTGTTCATGACATCGCGCGTCATCGGAAACTGCCGACCCTGGAAATCATGCCCTTCGTAGAGGATGGCCTGAGCGGCTCCGCCGCCAGGATATACCGCGCCGCCAGGGTACGGTACGGGAGACGCGGCGGAATTGGCTGCGTCGTAACTCCGAGAAGCGATTTCCCGGACCGAAGATATGTTGCGCACGAAATTGCCGTCCATGCGCTGGTATCTGCCTGGCGGCAACTGTATGCATCCACCGCTGAAATTGGCGTCCCGACAAACCTCCCATACGCCGTCCTGCACGATCACCGATCGGGTCTTGTCGTTCATTCCGGTGCTGTCGAGGCTGGTGGCTTCGGTCGTGAGCCGAATGCTGTTGCCGCGGAAATCCTCGTCTTCGAAGAGCGTGATTTGGCCAGCGGATGCGGCCGCGGACAGCGCAGCCACCGCAACCGCCATGGGGACGCGCGCAAAGCGCAACGAGATCATTGGGAGTCTCCTGCAGGTTAAGCTGCTCGAAGTATCGCCCGATGTGTCTTACGGCACAGTCGGTGAATCGCTGATTCCGCTGTAGGACCGGCGGTAGTACAAACTTCAGTGTTGCATTCAAGCGCGGTGGCGTCGGACTCTCGGAGGTAGGCATCGAAGTTCTGGCCGAGAATCGCTATCACAATCGCAATCGCGTTTGTATGCACGCCACCGGGGTTCAGTCCGCAGCCCCCACCCGTGCCACCATACGCGCCATATGATTGAGAGCCGCGTTCAACAAGAGTACGAAGGTGTTCGCGACCGTTGCAGCTCGCAATGTCGTACGGCCCATATTCATATTCATGCATTTCATCCGGCGCACCGCGTGCTGCATTCTAAAACGCCGCCCCCTATATGACGGCTTCGTACAACGGCATCCTTCGTGCTGACCCGTAGCTTGCATTTGATGCGGCATATCGCTTGGAGCGCATCAACGCCCGCTACAGCGACGTCGGAAGCGAGCGACGCGCGTTGCGAAGCGTCTGTCCCCTGAAGTCCCGACCCTATCGATGCGTCGGAGCTCGCACGCCGATACAAGGAGTGGATTCCGTGGATCGACGCATACTACGCAAGCGCGGTCTATCTACCGATGGCCGACGGGGCCTCGTTCGAAGTCAAGGTGTCGCAGAGCGGCCTCACCGCGAGGCCGCGCACCGCCGCGGCGAGACAAGCGATCGGCAACTGGCGCTAACAGTCTCATTCTTTCAAATCGACGGACACGACTCGCCGAAAGTCGTCATTCGGCGCACGAAGGTCGGAGCACGAGGTGCCGGCGCGAGATTCTTGCGAAGTGATAGGTCCCGGATAGTAGACTATCGCAGGGTCTCCAGATATCGTCTCTAGATCCTACGAAGCGCGAAACAAAAAGGAGGCAATATGGCACGCAAGCCACAAGTTACAGTTGAACCAAGGGCGAACGGGCGTTGGGCAGTACAAACAGACGGCACCGGTCGAGCCGATTCTCTGCATGATCGGAAAGCGGACGCAGTTGCTAGGGGCCGAGAACTCGCCGGGAACAAGCAAACTGAACTTGTAATCAAGAATGAAAAGGGTCGGATCGTAGCGAAAGATAGCCACGGAAATGATCCTCGCCGCATTAAGGGATGATCCGATCGCAGCGTCCGCTTGCAATGCTGCTGGCCGTTTTTTCATGAGGAGCATCGGGCGAGCGAGCTCTCGGCGCGTGATTTTCGCAACTATCGCGCTGCCTGAGACTTAGGCGCCGCTGACGCTTGTGGTTCGCGAATGCGCGAAGGCTGGGGTCAAACCTTCCGGCTCGGGCGCGATCCCCGCCTGCAAGAGGCCGAGCGCCGACGCCGGATCGTCGGCGAACTGGAATAGACCAAGATCTTCGCGGGCGATCATGCCGTGGCGCACGAGTGCTTCGAAGTTAATGATCTCGTTCCAGTAGGCCGAGCCGTAAAGCAGAATTGGAATCCGGCGATCGAGCTTGCAGGTTTGCGTAAGCGTCAGGAGCTCGGTTAACTCGTCCAGGGTACCGAAGCCTCCGGGGAACACCACGAGAGCGCGCGCCAAGTGTGCGAACCACAACTTGCGCATGAAGAAGTAGTGGAATTCAATGGATAGCTCGCGCGTCACGTAAGGGTTGGGGCGCTGCTCCTGCGGCAACCCAATGTTGAGGCCGATGGTCCTTCCGCCAGCCTCGGAGGCGCCCCGGTTAGCGGCTTCCATGATGCCGCCGCCTCCGCCAGTGCAGACGATGTATCGGTGGGCATGCGACGGAAGGCCCTTCGACCATACGGTTACAAGGCGCGCGAGCTCGCGCGCCTCGGCGTAATAGCGACCGAGCGGACCGTCTGGGGAAAGCCTCGCCGAGCCGAAGAATACGATCGTGTCGTGGATGTGCTCGCGGCGAAAAACCTGCATCGGCGCGAGGTACTCGGCGAGGATGCGCAGCGGGCGCGCATCTTCGCTGTCGAGGAACGCGTCGTCCTTGTAGGCGAGCAACCGGTTAGTGATCGCGACGGGGTTCATTTGGCCTCGACCCGCGCGAAGTCGATGAAGCCGTGCTCCACATCGGTGCCAACGAGTCGCACGCGGACCCGATCGCCGACGTCAATGCCCCCGAATCCGCGCACGATCCTTCCTTCTGCAGCTGGCTGTGCGATTCGCGCCCAGGTCCCCTTCGCCGAGGCGCCCGTCACGATGGCGTCGAACTGTTGGCCGATGCGCGAGGCCAGCAACAGCGCTGCCGCCGATTTGCTCACCTGCCGCTCCACCTTTGCCGCGTTATCTTCCTGCTCGGTGCAATGTCGGGCCAGCGCCGAGAGTTCGTCGTTGGCGTAGGGCACCGGCTTTCCGGCCAGCGCCGCCTTCAGCAAGCGTTGGGTGACGAGATCCGGGAAACGCCGGTTCGGCGCGGTGGAGTGGGTATAGTCCTTCACGGCAAGTCCAAAGTGTCCTTCCGTTGGCTGGCCCGGCAGCACTAAGGCATACTCGCCGCGACCCAATAACTTGACCACCGAAAGTGAAATATCGGGGAACCCTGCGGCATCGGCTTGGCGGCGTTTCGCGAGGAACCCTTCAAGAGCGACGGCGCTAGGATCCGGCGGCAGTCGCTCGCCGAGGGCCGCGGCCAGCGCGACGAGCCTGTCCCAACGCGCGGGTGGGGGCAGGACCCGTCGCAGCGAGGGAAAACTTTTACCATCAAGGTATTTTGCCGTGACGCCGTTCGCCGCGATCATGAAGTCTTCGATCAACTCCTTGGCCCGATTCTTCTCTTCCGGCCTTAGGTCTGTCAGCACTTCGCCGTCGAAAACAGCTCGGGCCTCAATGGTCTCGAGGCTCAACGCGCCGTACTGGTGCCGAAGCCCCTTCATCGCTTGTGCGACCCGGTCTTGAATGCGCAGTTGCTCATCGAGCCCCGGCACGGCCACGATCCGCGGGGGCGCAGGCGCGGCGCCGTCGAGCCAGGCAGCCACGCCGTTGTAGGCGAGCTTCGCGCGGTTGCAAACCCTCGCGCGATAGACGTCAGACTCTGCCACCGCGCCATCAACGCCTACCGCCATCTCGATAACGATCGCCAGCCGCTCTTGCCCCTCGCCGAGTGACGTTAGGTCAGTAGAGAGCTTCTCGGGAAGCATCGGGAAAATCTCCGCGGCCGTATAGACGGATGTTGTGTTGGTTTGCGCATGGCCGTCGGTTGCGGAGTGCTGTTTCACTGTGGCGGCAACGTCGGCGACTGCGACAAGGATTTGCACCGCACCGCCCGCCATCGGCTGAGCGACCGAGAGCTGGTCGAGGTCTCGGGAATCGTCGTTGTCGATCGAGCACCAGAGTAGGTCGCGGAGGTCGCGGATCGTAGTGCCGGTCTCGGTGGCGGCATGCGCGATGGCGTTTGTCTCCGCGAGGACTGCAGGCGAAAAGTCTGGCAGCAGGCTCCGCTGCAGCATCGCGCGGCGCGCGATGCGTCGGAGATCGACCTGATTCGGGACGCTAGATCGGTTCATCGACCGATAATACTGCATACGCGCGGCGCGGCCGGCTCGCGGTTCGAACGAGGCACGACGCGCAAGGGATTCGCTCAAGTACTACGTGCGAAGTACGCGGTACTCAGCGCGGGGGGCAAGACCTGATGCTAGGCACAGCGCTCGAATAGGAAGCGCGGAGCGATTTGTGCGGGGAACGATGGACGAGCCGTCTACTACCATGTCTGCTTTTACGGTAGGAAAACTACCGCAGTCGGCCAAGTCTCGACCTTTGAGCTGGCTTCCCAATTGCGGTCATTCCGCCTCGTGTATCCCGGGACGAGTCTCAAATCACCCGCGAAATGGCGCAGACAGAACTCAGTACCTGATACTGGCATCAAGTGCAGAGAACTCAGTACTCCGGACTCGGTACGATGTTGAAGACGGTGTCGCGATCACGTGCCGTAGCCGGAATTTTACCTGACAGACAACGTCTGGTGATTCCGGACTATGCGTTGCTCAAGGACCAAGGTCGTAGCCGGCCGCGGTGCGTTCGGCGCCACCCGACCCCTAAGAAGTACAAGCGCCGTGTCTGCTCTACGGAAGAAAGATCTAGCAATTAGCCTGACCAAGGGCGTTTCGGTTTAGGCACCACACTTGACGTTCCCCGATAATTTCTGTTAAACTAGAAACATGGAAATAAATGCTGCTTTGAAGGCACTTGCGGGGCTGGCTCAGGACACGCGCCTCAGCATCTTTCGCTTGCTCGTGGAGCAAGGGCCTGAAGGCTTACCGGCCGGAGAGATCACCGAGCGTCTCAAACTCGCCAACGCTACCGCATCGTTTCACTTAAAAGAGTTGAGACATGCGGAGCTGGTGTCGCCGCGCCAGGCTGGCCGCTTCATCTACTACAGCGCCAACTACGCGACGATGAACGGCCTGATTGCCTACCTCACCGAGAACTGCTGCCAGGGCAGCACCTGCGACATCGCTTGTGCGCCGGTGGCGAAACGCAAAAGGAAAACAGCATGAAACGCTTTCACGTGCACGTTGCCGTCAACGATTTGAACAAGAGCATTGCCTTCTACTCCGCGATGTTCGGCGAAGAGCCCGCGGTCGTGAAGCCTGATTACGCGAAGTGGATGCTGGAAGACCCGCGCGTCAACTTCGCGATTTCAAATCGCGGACAGACACCAGGCGTGAATCATCTTGGCATGCAGGCGGAAGACGATGCCGAGTTGGAAGCGATCCACGCCAATTTGCAAAAGGCCGATACGACCGTGCTCCCTGAAAAGGACGCGCTTTGCTGCTATGCGAAGTCCGATAAATATTGGGTGACGGACCCGCAGGGCATCGCCTGGGAAAGCTTTCGGTCGCTCGGCTCCATTCCTCTCTTCGGTGGCGATGATGCACAGCCCGCGGAACAGGCGTCGCGCTGCGGCAGTGCCGAAGTTGCGGTTTCGTCATGCTGTGCGCCAGTCGAAGCGAAAGCCGTGCTGCCCGTGCAGGCAGCGGCTGGCTGTTGCGCGAAAGCGTGAGCGTAGCCGAGCGCTTCTACAACGTTCTGTTTCTTTGCACGCACAATTCCGCGCGCAGCGTCATGGCCGAAGCGCTGATGAATGACTTGGGCAAAGGGCGTTTCCGGGGCTTTTCGGATTTCGTCATCACCGTGTGTGACAACGCGGCTGGAGAGGTCTGTCCGGTTTGGCCGGGGCAGCCGATCACCGCGCACTGGGGCGCCGAAGACCCATCCTTGTTTCTAGGCAGCGACGACGACAAGAGACGCAAATTCGCTCACGTGGCGGGCATTCTCAAACGCCGCATCGAGTTGCTGGCGAGCCTGCCGCTTGCCACTCTCCAACGCCTGGCGCTGGAAAAGAACGTCCGCGACATTGGCCGCGCATGACGCTTGCGCGGCAACTCGTCGCCGAAGGCATCGGCACGGCGTTGCTGCTGGCCGTGGTCGTTGGCTCCGGCATCATGGGCGAACGCCTGGCCGGAGGTAATGCGGCCATCGCTCTGCTTGCCAACAGTATTGCGACTGGTTGCGGCTTATGGGTCTTGATTGCGATATTCGGGCCGCTGTCGGGGGCACATTTCAATCCCGCAGTCACGCTGGCGATGGCGAGCAACGGGCATTTGCCCTGGCCACATGTGCCGCCTTATGTCGTCGTCCAGGTGATAGCGGCCCTCGTGGGCGTTGCGTTCGCGCATGTGATGTTCGCGCTGCCGTTATTTACAGCATCGACGCACCAACGAAGTGGGGTCGGCCAATTGGTTGCCGAAGGCGTGGCGACGGCCGGACTGCTTTTGACCATCGGCCTTGCCCGCCACAAAGGCTCAGTTGTCGTCGGCGGCCTGGTCGCGGCGTACATCACGGCCGCCTACTGGTTCACGGCCTCGACCTCATTCGCCAATCCGGCTGTGACACTCGCGCGTGCCGCCACCAATACCTTTGCCGGAATTCGGCCGGCCGACGTGACCGGTTTCATCGTAGTGCAGTTGGTGGTTGCGCCAATAGCTATGCGCATGGCGACGTGGCTTGATCGCGGCGTTGCGTCAACTCGCTAGGCGTGAGCGCCGCCGACCACTGCAATCTGGGGACTGCAACGCGCTTCGCCGAAACGGCAGCTTTTTGCGACACCGAATGGCAGCATGCCGGCACCGAGTTTCGACAATTGGATTACCGCTTCTGGCGAGTGCGCTAGTTCGCGGGCCGCGTGGCAATGTCGGCCAAATCCAGACGATGCTCGGCGGGCCCGCCACGCTTTAAAGGGTGCATCCAGACTACCTTCTCCGAGGTGGGGGTGGCACGACGCACTGAGTTCCGTGTTGTCGTGCGAGGTCGAACAGGCCGTCCCGCCAGGACCTGGGGCGCTGTGTCGTATCGAGACGGCGCTGGCCAGGGCCAAGCACGAACGCACCGTCACTGGAACCTGAAACTTGAAGCCAGCCACAGGATTGGCGGGCTCGATGGACCAGTCGTGTCCACAAGGAGGCAGGGAACTTGCGTTATCCACAGTTCCTTGCGTGCTCGGAAGACGCGCGGCGAGTGGACTTGTCCCAGGTTGTTCGATTTAGTCGAGACGCGATGCGACATACATTATTGATTTATTGGGCCTTTGTACCAATCGGCGACATCGTCGCGGTAGGCGCTCATCGGTCCTCTAGGCAGCGAGGTCCCGCGCGTCCGGGCCCGGCAGGTGCCGCTCGACGGCAGTGCATAGGGCGTACGGCGCGCAAGAATCCGTCAGAGCCATTCCACGAAATGATCATCAGCGTATATCGCTGACTTCGATACTGTGTCTCCGCCCATGCATATCCGCAGCCTGCAGAGCCGCATCGTTGCGCTCTTTCTCCTGCTAATGGTTGTCGTGCAGGTGGGCGGCTTGATGCTCATCAGCACGTTGGGTATGACTGCGGCCCGCAAGACGATCGGCGAGAATCTCGTCGCGGGCGCCCTCGTCTTCGACAGCGTGCTGAAGCAGGACATCCACCGCTTGGTACAGGGTGTGGACTTGATGTCCTCCGACTACACACTCCGCACGGTCCGCGGAGCGATCGTCACCGGCGATCGCTCCGCCATCACATCGATGCTTAAGAACTACGGCCAGCGGATCGATGCATCGCTGATGATGATCGTCAGCCTGGACCAGCGAGTGCTTGGCGATACACTCGGCGCCACACCCGGCACGCCCTTTGAGTTTCCGACGCTCATAACGGAAGCGGAAGCTTCAGGGCAGGCGTCGGCGATGGTCGTCATTCGCGGCCAGCTCTACGAGCTCGTCGTAGTGCCGATGCTGGCGCCCACGCCGATCGCGTGGGTGGCGATCGGATTTGTCGTCGAAGATAGCCTGGCGCGGGAACTGCACCGCTTGACGCGACTGCATGTGTCGATTTTAAGCCGCCACGGGAGCGATAGCTGGCGGCTGCGGGCCAGCACGCTCTCTGACAATGATCGGGCAACGCTGCTAGCCAATATCGCCACAGACCGTTTCGCAGAGCGTGACCCGGACGGCAACGCGGAATACAGCGACGAGGCCGTCACTCGCGTGATCGCGCTGACCGCGCGCAGCGGCGACCATGTAGTCGCCGTGCTGCAGGAACCGCTCTCCGCGGCGCTGGAGCCGTTTCGGCGCTTGCAACGGCGCCTCACACTTATTTCGTTCGCCGGCGTCCTCGTGTCGGTCCTGGCGAGCATCGCGATCGCGCGTGGGATCGCACGGCCGGTGCGCGAACTTGCCAGCGTCGCGCGCCGCATCGCCGCGGGCGACTATTCGACCGCGCCACCGCCGTCCGGCGTAGTCGAGATTGGCGATCTGGCGGCGGCATTCCGCACCATGCAGGACGGCATTGCGAGCCGCGAATCGCAGATCATGGAGCTTGCCTATTGCGACGCCTTGACACACTTGCCCAATCGCGCCCTATGCAATGATCGCCTTGATCAGGCTATTGCGTTCGCTGAGCGCAACCATACGCGGGTCGCCGTGCTGCTTATGGACCTCGACCACTTCAAGTACGTAAACGACACGCTCGGTCATCACATCGGCGACCTTATTCTTCGCGCGGTTTCATCGCGTCTGGAGGCAGTCCTCAAGCGGCGCACGGATACTGTCGCGCGCCTTGGCGGCGACGAGTTCGCGATCGTTCTGCCAGGTGATGATGCCACCGCCGCTCGGAGTGTCGCCTTGGCGATTCTGCGTTCGCTCGAGATTCCGATGATTCCCGAGGGACACAATTTGGACGTGCGGGCAAGCATCGGCATTGCGGTCTACCCCGAGCATGGAGGCGAGCGGTCGATCCTGCTCCGGCATGCCGACGTGGCGATGTACGCCGCAAAGCGCAACAATCTTGGGTACGCCGTTTGGAACAACGACTACGACGACTACAGCCGAGAGCGTCTGGCCCTGATGCACGACCTGCGCCGCGCTGCCGACCGTGACGAGCTAACGCTGCTCTACCAGCCGAAAGTCTCGCTCAATCGTGTCGGCGAGCATCACGCTGAGGCGCTCGTGCGCTGGCAACACCCGACACGCGGGCTCGTGATGCCGAACGAGTTCATCCCTTTCGCTGAACAGACCGGGCATATCCGCGCGATCACGCAATGGGTGCTCTCACATGCCGTCGCACGGTGCGCGAAGTGGCGCAGAGACGGCCTGCCGATGAACATCTCGATCAACATTTCGGCGCACGACGTGCTGGATGCTGAACTGCCAGACCGCGTTGCAGCTGTGCTCGCGCATTATGGTTGCGCCCCGGAGTGGATAACGCTGGAAATCACCGAAAGCGCAATTGTCGATGACCCCGATCGAGGGATCAAGAATCTGGAGCGCCTCAGTGCGCTGGGTTGCAGCCTTGCGATCGATGACTACGGCACCGGGTACTCCTCGCTCGCCTACCTGCGGCGCCTGCCGGTGAGCGAGGTCAAGCTCGACAAGTCGTTCGTGATGGGAATGAAGGGTGATACGGCCGACGCACTCATCGTGCAGTCAACAATCGACCTTGCGCACAAGCTGGGCCTGTCCGTCACCGCCGAAGGCGTCGAGGACGAAGTGACGCTTGAGGGGTTGTGCGCGCTTGGGTGCGACGTGGTCCAAGGGTTCCTGTTGAGCCCCCCGCTCGAGGCGACCGAGCTGGCGGCATGGATGCGCGGGTCCGCTTGGACACGTGCCGTGCGCGAGGCGACAGGGCTGCGGAGGGTCGTGTAAGTCACGCGTTTGTTGCCTGACACTTGGCTTTCTGGACTGGCGCGGCGCGTACCGGACGCATTACCGGGCGAGCGAATAACCGGACTTGCTTCGTTTCGCCTGATACATGGCCGAGTCCGCATTGGCAACCAGCGTGTCCGCAGCGGTACCATTTTTCGGGGAAATCGAGATACCAATACTCGCCCTGATGCTTACGTCGACGTTGAGGTCGCCCACGCGAATGGTCATTGGCGCTTGAATTGCGTCGATGATCTTTTTAGCGAACAGCGCAACACTCATCTCGTCGCGGATTCCCATGAGCAGGAAAACAAACTCATCACCGCCAAAGCGGCCGACTGTGTCATCGCTGCGTGTGCTTTCCTTCAGACGATGCGCAACTGTCATCAGGACGCTGTCGCCAGCCCCGTGTCCGTGGGAATCGTTGATGGTCTTGAATTCATCGAGGTCCAGGAACATCACTGCCAAGGCCCAGTGATGGCGTCTTGCCTGCGCGATGCCGTGTTGTAGCCGGTCATTGAATAGCGCGCGGTTCGGCAGGCCGGTCAGCACATCATGAAGGGACGCATGGCGAGCCGCTTCTTCCTGCTCTGTGACCGCGGCCAACTGCTGATTGCGCACAAACTGGTCCCTCAGTTCGACCTCCAACGCCTGGTTGACCAGCGTAAGCTTTTTGGACAGGTCTTCCACTTTTTGTTCGACGGCCTCGCTTTTTTCGATCGCGTCAGCAATTCCGCGGGACGGGGCGTGGTTAGCGATTTCCTGGCCAAGGACGGTGCTAAGCGACGATAGTTCGTCGGCGGATTCCTTCACAAGCTCTTTGACGTGCTCAATTTGGCGTAGCACATTGGTCAGCGACGTACGCTGCTCGGTGACACTGTGCAATTTCGCATTCGAAGCCGTGTTCATGCATGTATTCCCGATGTTGTTTAACAACCCTGCTTAAGCTGCACTTGTAACGGTTCGGCGCGATAACGCGCGTTGCGCAATGCTGCGCGGGCCGGCATACTAAAGGCGATCACGATGCCGCCGACGCCCAAACTGCCGCGGACCATTCCGATCCCCATCCCGTGCCGATTCTCGACGTTGCCGCTCGCCCACAATCCGCCTTCCGTCGGGATGCCACTATAAGCGGGCGTCTGATTTCATCGTAGGACGGCCGTGCTTGATGCCCGCCACCTCTTGAAAGGTGATCCAAACTACCTTCTCCGATGTAGTCGAACACCCTGGCGCCCGCCTGTTCTCGCCTTCGAAACACTTTCCGGGCTGTGCGCTCGGTCTTGAGTGAGCTGAAGTAGCTCTCCATCACCGAGTTGTCCCAGACTTCGCCGGCGCGGCTCATGCTGCAAGTGATGCCCTGTTCCTGCAGTAGCTGCCGGAAGTGTTCACTCGTATTTTGGGTGAATTCAACTGGTCGTTGCAACACCTTTGATTATGGAGGTGTTTCATGGGACGACCTGCAGGATGGATGAGACAGCTGACGGGGCGGAGTGTGATGCGCTCGCCAGGTGCCCCGTCGCTTCGACGTGAGATTGAGCGGTTATTCTGGAAGCAGATTGCGACCGGTATCACAAGCGAGAAGGCGGCGGAGGCAGT
>JBDTLK010000068.1:0-16939 GCA_039934835.1 Edaphobacterium sp. (SeqCode)
TCGTCGTCGGTGACGATGATGAACTTGGTGTACATGAACTGGCGCAGGAAACTCCAGATGCCGAACATGACGCGCTTGGCGTGTCCCGGGTACTGCTTTTTCATGCTAACGAGGGCCAGGCGGTACGAGCAGCCTTCCGCCGGCAGGTAGAAGTCGACAATCTCCGGAAACTGCTTGCGCAGCAGCGGCACGAACACTTCGTTCAACGCCATGCCGAGCACCGCGGGCTCGTCCGGCGGCTTGCCGGTGTAGGTCGAGTGATAGATCGGATCGCGGCGCGTGGTGATGCGCTCGATGGTGAAGACCGGGAATCGCTCGACCTCGTTGTAATAGCCGGTGTGATCGCCAAACGGCCCTTCAAGCGCAGTCTCGTAGCCGCTGGGATCGTCCGCGTCCGGCTGGATATGGCCTTCGAGCACGATCTCGGCGCTGGCCGGCACCGACAGGTCGTGCGTGATGCACTTGACGATTTCGGTACGCGCGCCACGCAGCAAGCCCGCGAACTGGTACTCGGATAAGGTATCGGGCACCGGCGTCACCGCGCCGAGTAGCGTCGCCGGATCGGCGCCCAGCGCGACCGCGATCGGAAACGCGACGCCGGCATGCGCCAGCGCATGGTCGCGAAAATCCAGCGCGCCGCCGCGCTGCGCCAGCCAGCGCATGATCACCTTGTTGCGGCCGATCACCTGCTGGCGATAGATGCCGAGATTCTGGCGCGTCTTGTGCGGGCCGCGCGTCACCGTCAGGCCCCAGGTTATCAACGGCGCCACGTCGCCCGGCCAGCAGGTCTGCACCGGCAGTCGCGCCAGATCGACGTCATTCCCCTCCCAGACGATCTCCTGGCACGGCGCCGAAGTCCGCTCCTTGGGCGCCATGTTCATCACCTGCATGAACAAGGGCCGCGTGTTCTGCCAGGCGTCCTTGAGCCCCTTGGGCGGATCGGGCTCCTTGAGAAAGGCAAGCAGCTTGCCGACTTCCCGCAGCGCCGCCACGGACTCCTCACCCATGCCCAGCGCGACCCGCTGCTGGGTGCCGAAAAGGTTGCCGAGCACCGGCATCGTGTGACCCTTGGGCTTCTCGAAGAGCAATGCCGGACCGCCTGCGCGGAGCACGCGAGCGCAGATTTCGGTCATCTCCAGCCGCGGGTCCACCCCAACGCGGACGCGCTTCAACTCGCCGCGGCGCTCGAGCTGGGCAAGGAAATCGCGGAGGTCGGCGTATTTCATGGGCGGGCATGCGTCGTCGCGGCGGCGGCTGGGTAAGTGCCTGCACCCACGCCGGATGCGGCCATCTTAGCAAACCGAGGCCGTGTACTCGCCCCCGCCGGACACTCAGCAAGCGCCATCTTGAAACGTTCTCCCACCGCTCTGCGAACGAATCTGCCATCGCCGAGGTCCTAGCGTGGCCAGTCGATTTTGGTCTATTTCGACGCCTAAACCCTTGAATTCGATCGAAACTGTCGGGGCATGGAGACAGTGGGCGTAGTATCCACGCCACAATCGCCGGCAACGCCCTGACTCGGGCTGTATGTGGCTGGACCCCGCCCCAAACTACCGGCTATCCTGAATGCATCGGGCCTCTGCGGGGGCCTGAGTCAACTGGAGTATGGATCTTGGAATCGGGCAAGCAATCGCTGCAAGTCGTCACCGGGCTCTTGGCCCTGTGGACGGCCATCGCCTGTGCCGATCCGGTGGGCACGGCAGGCAATCCGGTGCCAATGCCTTCCGCCGTCCCGACGCCTTCGTCCGCGGTCCTGCCCTCGATCGAAATCCTCCTGTCTCAGACCAAACTCGCCGGCAGCTGCGGCGGCGCCGCATTCAATCTCAACACCTTCATCCGGGTCGATACGCAGGCCTCGGCAGACGTTCGCGTTTCCGCGCCGGGTGTCGGCACGATCGAAACCTTCATCGATGAGACCGGCACCAACGTCGGCCCCTTCGCCGGCAACTACCCGACATTCAACATCAAGGCTTTTGGCGGCGGGCTGCCACCGGGCACGCCGATCACCATCAACATCGGCACCTATACCGGACACGCGCTCTCGGGCACGCTGTCCTATTCCAGTTTCATTCAATTCGACTGCACTACTGGCGCCGTCCTGCGGCTGGCTGCCGCCTCGCCGGCCGACGTAGCCAACCAGATTCCGACCCTGAGCGAAGTTGCGCTCGCGGCGACCGCGGCGCTGCTCGGGCTGGCGGGATTGGTCGCCCTTCGCCGCCGCCCGCAGGGCGTCAGATCACCGCGCCCTGCCCGCCGTCCATCGCGATAATCGCGCCGGTGACGTAACTGGCCTGATCCGAGGCCAGGAACACCGCGACGCGCGCGACCTCTTCCGGCGATCCCAGTCGTCCCAGCGGAATGCGCGCCTGGCTGCGCGCGAGCAGTTCGGCTTCCGCGAGCCCGGTCATTTTCGCCTCGGCCTTCAGTCCTTCCTGGACCCGCCCGGTCAGCGTTGCGCCGGGGTTGATGCCGTTGATGCGAATGCCGTTGCCGCCGTGCGCTGCCGCTAGTCCCACGGTCGCAAGCATCAATGCGGAATTCGCCGCGCCGCCCGCGATGTGCACGGTACTCGCCACCTTACCGCCCATGCCGATGATGTTGACGATGGCGCCCCGCTTGCGCGCGGTCATGCGCCGGAGCACCGCGTCGGTCGGATGGATGGTGCTGAAGAACTTGGCGTCCATGGCATCGTGCCAGGCTTGCGCGTCGAGATCGGCGGGAGCGTAGCGGCGCGCCGCGCCAGCCGAATTGACCAGCACATCGATGGCACCGAGCTGCTGCTCGATTTGCGCCACCATGCGTTCGGCGTCGGCCATGCGTGTCATATCGGCGGCGATGATCAGCGGCGCGTGCCGGCTCGCCGGAAAGCGCGCCAGCGCCGCGTCGAGGTTGGCCTGAGTTCGCGACACCAGCGCGACACGGGCGCCTTCGGCGGCGAAGGCCTCGGCGCAGGCGTAGCCGATGCCCTTGCTGCCGCCGGTAACCACAATAATCCTGTCACGCAGATTCATATCCATGGCAGTTGCTCCGGGTTGCTTGACTCTCAGGGGACGAGCGCTGCGCGCAATTGTGCCTTCATGCGCGCGTACGCATCGGCGCGCGCGGCCGGATTGGATCCCACGGTCACGCCTTGTCCCGGGACGACCCCATTGGGCACGTTCAGGTGTCGCGGCGGCAACTGGTTCGGCGCATCGAAACCGTGATGCGCATCCGGATACGTGCGCACGTCGAGCGACGGGTGCTCCCCGGCTAGCGCCCTGCCCAAAGCCACGCACGGCTTCGCCGATGTCCAGTCGTCGGCCTCGCCAATGAAAATGGTCAGCGGCGCAGCAAGCGCAAAACCATCGCGACCGCGCAGCGACGCGCCGCATCCAGGATAGAACGCGATCGCGGTGACGAAATACGCATCGCCCGCGGCGAGCTGGGCCCGATACGCGGCGATCACCGGCGAGCGCGCGTTGATTGCCGCCAGCACGGCGCTGCCGCCATGCGACCAGCCGAGCAAGGCAACGCGCTGCGCCGCGATATCGTGGCGCGTGCGCAGGTATTCCAGCGCGCCCAGGACATCGAGCCGGCGATTGGCCTGCAGGATGGTGCGCTTGCTCTCAATCTGGGTGCACACTTCGCGCTGGCCGCGCGGATTGAAGCTGTCGGGAAACAGCACGGCGTAGCCTTCGGCGACGAGCAGGTCCGCCACCGCCTGTTGGCTCTCGCGCAACCTGCCCCGTCGACTCGCCAGCGTGCTGTACATGCCGCCGCAGCCGTGCAGCGCAATCACCGCCGGAAACCCGCCGGCAGATGGGTCCGGGGTAAAGAACAAGCCGCTCAGCATGAGCGGTTCGCCGGTGCGCGGGTCAAGGTCGAAACTCGGGAAACTGACGCGCTCGCCGGTCGCAGCCACGACCGTGGCGTCCACCATGAACATCATGGACAGCAGCATCATGCAGCGGGTCAAGGACGCGCGCATCACCGCGGCCAGTACGGCCAGCGCTCGAAGCGCACCGCGTAGTCGACGACAACACCGGCGAAGATCGCCAGCCCGTACCAGTGATTGCCGCGAAAGGCGCGAAAGCAGCGCTGCGGATCACGGCCGCGGATGAGCCAGTAATGCCAGAGCGCCAGCAACGACGCCGCCAGCACGCCGACGAAATACCACGACCCGAAGCCCCGCTGGCGGCCGATCCAGGTCATGGCGGCAAGGTGCAGCGCGTAGCACAGCATGACCACCAGCACGTCGAGCTTGCCGAAGAACAATGCGGAAGTGCGCAGTCCGAGCTTGCGATCGTCGTCGCGGTCGACCATCGCATACTCGGTGTCGTAGGCCATCACCCAGAAGAAGTTGGCGCCGAAGTATTGCCAGCCGAGCGAGGGGACCCGTCCTTCCACCGCGGCGAACGCCATCGGGATGCCGAACGAGAACGCGATGCCCAGCATCGCCTGCGGCAGGAAGAAAAAGCGCTTGAAGAACGGATAGGCGATGGCGATCG
This sequence comes from Edaphobacterium sp. (SeqCode), assembly GCA_039934835.1. Classification (GTDB taxonomy): domain Bacteria; phylum Pseudomonadota; class Gammaproteobacteria; order Burkholderiales; family Casimicrobiaceae; genus PALSA-1003. The sequence goes on from JBDTLK010000068.1 coordinate 4,488, forward strand.
CCAGCGCCGGCAGCGCCATCAGGACGGTCGTGCTGTTGAGGCGCACGATGAGCAGGAACGCGCACAGCGCCAGCAGCCCCGCAACGATCAGCGCTTCCCGCGGCTCGATTTCACCCGTCGCCAGCGGACGCTTGGCGGTGCGCGCGACATGCGCGTCGAAATCGCGGTCCGCGTAGTCGTTGAGCGCGCAGCCGGCGGAACGCATCAGCAGCGTCCCGAGCACGAAGATACCGACGAGCAGCCATGACGGCCCGCCGGTAGTCGCGAACCACAGGGCGGTGAGCGTCGGCCACAGCAGCAGCAGCGTGCCGATCGGCTTGTCGAGGCGGATCAGCCGCTCGTAGGCATCGAGGCGGGCGACCAGCGTTTGCACGGAAGCCATCGCCGCGTCTAGAGCGACAGCGCCAGCTGCTTCTTGAGCGCGCGCGGCGCGACTTCGGCAAGCATGGTTTCCGGCGTAGGATACCTGAGGGTCAGACGCAGCTCGCGCTTCATGCGCGTGTTGGCGAGCCGCCGCGATTCGCTCATGAACGACAGCAGCATCGGCGCGATGCGCGCTTCGGCCTCTTCCCACGAAACGCGCGGCGGTCGCGGCAGGTGGAACGCGTCGGCGACGGTGTCGAACCAGCCGCCCATCTTGAATTCGGCGTCGTCGGTGATGTTGTAGGCGCGATTGGACTTGCCGCGGAACATCGCGGCGACCGCAGCGCGCGCGAGATCGTCGGCGTGGATATGGTTGGTGAAAACATCGTCCTCGGCGCGCAGCACCGGCGTGCCCAGCTTGAGTCGGTCGAGCGGCAGCCGCGATTCGGCGTAGATTCCGGGCGCGCGCAGTATCGACAGGCGCACGCCGTAACGCTTTGCCCAGTCGCGCAGGCGGTCTTCGGCGGCAATGCGCCGCTTGCCGCGCGGCGTCTGCGCCTTGCGCGGTCGAGCCTCGGTGATGCGTGCGCCGGCACAATCGCCGTAGACGCCGCTGGTGCTGATGTAGACGAAGCGCTGCGGTATAATCCGCGCCTTCGTAAGCGCGGCGATCAGCCTGGCGGTGCGCGGATCGTCACGGCCCGAGGCGGGCGGCGGCGCGAAATGCAGCACCGCGAAGGGTGCCGCACGCAATCGTTCCAGGCTGTGGTAGGAATCCAGATCGCCGATGATCGGGATGATTCCATGCGCACGCAATTTCGGCGCATCCTCGATCCGGCGCGTGAGACCGTACAGTCGGACCCGCCCGCGCACCAGATCGGCGGTGCGCAATGCGATGTCGCCGCAGCCGATCAACAGAACCCTGATCACGTCTACCCTGGAAATCGTCCAGCAATCACGAATGGCCAGCCGATGCCGCAGCAGATTACCATAAAACCCAGCGATCACTCGTTCGCCTGCGACGATGGCGAAACGGTGCTCGCTGCGGCGACTCGCGCCGACCTGATGATTCCGTACGGTTGCCGCAATGGCGCCTGCGGCACCTGCAAAAGCCGCATCCTGAGCGGCCAGGTGGACTACGGCGCACACCAGCCGGGCACGCTCACCGATGCGGAGAAAAAGCAGGGCCTCGCGCTGCTGTGCGTCGCGCAACCGAAGACCGACCTGGTCGTCGAGGTGCGCGAAGTCCGGCGCGCGGGTGACATCCAGATCCGCAAGCTGCCGTGCCGCATCGACAAGATCGTCAAGGCAGCACCCGATGTCGCCATCGTCTCGCTAAAGCTGCCCGCCAACGAACGCCTGCAATATCTCGCTGGGCAGTACCTCGATTTCCTCCTCAAGGATGGTCGCCGGCGCAGCTTTTCGATCGCGACCGCACCCGAGGACGACGCGCTGCTCGACCTGCACATCCGTCACGTGCCCGACGGGTTTTTCTCTGGTCAGCTGTTCACCGAATTCAAGGGCCGCGAAATCCTGCGCTTCGAAGGGCCGCTGGGCACCTTCTTCTTGCGCGAGGAATCGGATAAGCCGATCATCTTCGTTGCCGGCGGCACCGGCTTCGCGCCGATCAAGGCGATCATCGAGCACGCACTGCATCACCAGGTCACGCGGCCGATGGTGCTCTACTGGGGCGTGCGCTCGCTCATCGACCTGTACCTGCCGAACCTGCCCGGTGAGTGGCAGCAGACGCAGCGCGACTTTACCTTCATCCCGGTGCTCTCCGATCCGCTGCCGGGCGACCGCTGGCCGGGGCGCACGGGCTTCGTGCACAGGGCGGTGATGGCGGATTTTCGGGATCTCTCGGGCTACCAGGTCTACGCCTGCGGCGGCCCTGGCATGATCGACGCGGCGCGACGCGAGTTCACCGTCCAGCGCGGGCTGCCGCCGGAAGAATTCTTCGCCGATTCGTTCACCTACGCGGCGCCGGCCGAACCCGCGTAGACCGCGCGCCGCGGCGCGCATCACGGTGCGCTAGCGGCGCTTGAGTTCGGCGGTGGCCAATTTCAGCGCGGCGACGAAGTGCGCGTTGGCCTCCGCATCGCGACCCTGCCGGCCGAACATGTCGCCCAGCGCGAGATGCGCGCGCCAGCCGTCGTCGAGCGCGAGGCTGGCCTCCAGATAGGTTTGCGCCTTGCCCCAGAGTTGGGCCCGCTGGCAGAGCTGGCCGAGCACGCGCAACAGCACCGCATCGTGGTTGTGCAGCACCAGCCAGCGCTCAGCCTGTTCCAGCTGCCGCGTGGCGTCGCCAAGGTGGCACTCGCCATAGAGCTCGACCAGGTCGGAATCCCAGTCGCGCTCCAGGCTCGCCGCGAGCAGGTCCGCCGCATCGCGGTCTCCTCCCAGCTGCAGGAAACTGCGCGCCGCCGCGCGCGCGACCAGCGGATGCAGACGTGTCGACTCGGGCAGCCGCGACCAGTAGTCACGCAACCCCGCGGCATCGTGCGAGAGCAACTTCAATTGCTCGCTGTACGCGGTCACGCGCGCATGCTCGGCCTGAGCCGGCGCGAAAACCTTGCGCCTGACCAGCTGCTCCAGCAACGCCGGAATCTCCGCCCAGCGTCGCGCCGATTGCAGCGCGCGCAGCTCGAGGCGCAGCGCCGCCGTGTGCATCCCGGCTTCCTTGCGCAGCTCCTGAAGAATGCGCAACGCTTCCGGCGCCTGTCCTTGCTCGAGCGCCATTTCCGCGGTCAGCATCAGGCGCGGCACGGCCAGGCTTTGCGTCTGCGCAGCGGCACCCGCGAGCAGGCGCTCAGCGGTGTCGAAATCGCGCACGTCCACCGCGGCGCGCGTCGCGATCAACGCATTCAACGCCGACGAGCCCGGGATTGCCAACGCTTCCTCGGCGTGCTGCCTTGCCTTGCCGTAGCGCCCTTCGAGCAGCGCCACGACCGCCGCGTCCTGCTTGACGCGCGCGCGCTCCAGCTTCTGCCGTCGGCGCATGTCGCGCACCTGCTGGGGCATGCGCAGCGTCCGCACCACCAGCCGGATCGACAGGTACAGCACGAGAAACCCGCCGACAACGATGACCAGCAGCAGGTTGAGCGAGAGTTCGATGCGGTACGGCGGCGCGACCAGCAGCGCGTAGCCGGTGTTGAGCCTTACCGCCAACGCCGCGACCACGGCCGCAGCGGCGAGCGCCAGGAACCAGAACAGGAAGCGCACGTCAGCGCTGCGGCTTGTCGCGCGCGAGCTTGAGCAAGCGCACGGCTTCGAGGCTGCGGTTGACGTCGGGGACGTCGGTCGCCATGTCGGTCGCCTGCACCTGCTTCAACAGCATCTGGACGACCTGCACCGGCTGGGCCAGGGTGTCGAAATATTTGCGCAGCCACGCGTCCGCAGCGGCGAGGTCGGCGCGGAAGCTCGTCTGATCGCGCAGGTAGAGGTCGAAACGCACTGCGAGCAAGCGCAATTTCAGGTTCTCGCGCAGAAAATACTGCTGCGGCGGCGCCAGCAATGGCGGCTCGGGACGATCGAGATTTTCGATCCGTACCAACTGGCGCACGTCCTGCCAGATTTCGCGCAAAAACCGGCGCAGCGCGCTTTCGTCCTTGGGCAGCGCCGGCGCCACTGTCGCCGGCGGATGTCCTTCAAGCGCCAGCGGCAGCGTATCGACCGCAGCGATCGCCTGATCGAGGCGCAGCGACAAGCCGGTCATGTCGACGTAAGGGACTGCCTTCAGGCGCTCCATGTCGCGCGCCAGCGCGCGGCGCAACGGCGCAAACTGCGGCCGGTCGAGCCGCTGCAGCTTGGCGTCGGCGAGCTGGAGCGCCGCCAGCGCCGACGAAACACTGCCGGCCAGCTGCAACTGCTGGCTGGCAAGCAGCAACATTTGTTCGATCTCGGTCAGGGCCCACTCGTCGTGCGAGGGCGAGAGATCGCGATACAGTGCCTCGAGCGCGGCCTGCTGGGTTTGCGATTCCGCGAGCCGACCCTCCAGCAAGGCAAGCTTGGCCTGGTTTTCGCGCTGGCCTTCCTGCATGTCCTTGAGTGCGCTCCGCGCGGTCTGCTCGCCGGTTTCGATCTGGGCAATGCGCTTGGCGAACTCTAGGCGCTGGGCGCGCTGGTTATTGCGCACGTCGATCCAGGCCGCGCCCAGGGCAATCGCGATTGCCAGCAGCGCCGCGGCAAGCGCCGCGCGCCGGCGGCGGCCCGGATCGGGCGACGCGACGGCCGCGGGCACGGGCGACCGGGCTGCGGCGGAACCTTCGTCCAGCGGTTCGGACATGATGCAAAAGGCAAGGGCGGGCCGAGGATTGTAGCAGGCCCGCACACTCCAACTGGCCGCGCGCGTCCCGGTCAACTAGAATGCAGCAGTGCGCGCCTGGCATGTGCCATGCGCGTGCTGCAACCCTCTCGTCTTCTTCCAAGTGCTCATACTCGCCGCCTTCGTCGCCATCGCGCTGGCCGCGCTTGCCGGTTACTTTTTCGGCGCGCGGCGGCAGCGCGCTGCGCCGCTGGCGTTGCCACCAGCGATCGTGGCGACACCAGCGAGTCCCGACGCCGCCGCCGAGCTCGCCGCGGCACGCGCCGAGACCGCGCGCTATCGCCAGCTCGTCGTCGACATCGAGAACAACGCACCGCCGCCGATATTGCAGGGCGAGGCCGAACCCGACGATCTCAAGCTCATCGTCGGCATCGGTCCGGTACTTGAGCGCATGCTGCACAGCCAGGGCATCAGCAGCTTCCGCCAGATCGCGCGCTGGACCGATCGCGACGTTGCCGACTTCGATGCGCGTTTTCCGGAGTTCCCCGGGCGCATCGTCCGCGACCAGTGGGTGACCCAGGCGCGCGCGCTGCATCTGTCGAAGTACGGCGACAACGCCGCAAACAAGAGTTCATGACTTCGGCCGCAAAAGCGAAACCCGCCGCGAATTCCAGCGGCGATGTCGCGCAGCATGGCATCCCGGCATCGAGCCTGGTGCAGATCGCGATCCTGACGCTGGTCTGGGGGTGCAACTGGCCGGTGCTCAAGCTTGGCGTAACCGACCTCGCGCCGCTGACCTTTCGTTCCACGACACTGGTATTCGCCGCAATCGGCTTGCTCATCGTCGCGAAATTCTCGGGCCACTCGTTGCGCATCCCGCGCGAGCATTGGGGCAAGGTAGCAGTGCTAGCGGTGTGCAACATTTCGGCGTGGAACGGATTGATCCTGTTCGGCGTGCAGCAAATGGCCGCGGGTCGCTCGGCGATCATTGCGTACACGATGCCGATGTGGGCGGTGCTCATCAGCTTCTGGCTGCTGCACGAGCCGCTGTCGCGGCGCAAGATCGTCGGACTCGGGCTCGGCATGTGCGGCATGCTGGTGCTGCTCGGCGACGACGTGCGCAGCCTGCAAAGCGCGCCGATGGGCGCGTTGCTCATACTCGGCGCGGCGCTGTCGTGGGCGTTCGGCACCGTGCTGCTGCGCCGCTGGAAGCTGCCAATCCCGCAGGACACGTTGACCGGCTGGATGATGATCATCGGCTGGATACCGCTGATCATCTGCGCTCCACTGTTCGATCCGCATATGCTGGAGTCCCTGGCACACATGCCGGGAACCGCCTGGTTCGCGGTGCTCTACAACATTTTTCTCGCCGGCACATTGGCGCACTGGGCTTGGTTCAAGATGGCGCGCACGCTGCCGGTGGCGGTGAGCGGCCTGGCGTCGCTGCCGGTGCCGGTGGTCGGCGTGCTGGCGGGCATGCTTTTCCTGGGCGAGCGTCCGGGTGCCGGCGAATTCATCGCGCTGGGACTGGTGCTTGCGTCGCTGGCGGCCGTGCTGTTCGCGCCCGGACCGAAGGCGACCGCCACCCCTGCATCGCCGAAGTAGGCTATCAACCTGCGAGTTCGGGGATCAGCGTCAGCGTCTTGCGATTGGCGAACCACGCATCGAGGTTGGCCTTGCACAAATCGCCCATCGCCTGCCGCGTCTCGCGCGTTGCGCTGCCGACGTGCGGCAACAGCACGACGTTGTCCATGGTCATGAGCGCGGAGGGTATGCGCGGCTCATCGGCAAACACGTCGAGGCCCGCGCCCTTGATCGTTCCCGCCGCGAGCGCCGCCACCAGCGCCGGCTCGTCGACGATCGAGCCGCGCGCGATGTTGACCAGCGTGCCTTTCTTGCCCAGGGCTGCGAGTACCTCGGCGTTGACGATGTTCTTCGTCTCCGCGCCACCGGGACAGGCGACCACCAGGAAATCGACCGCGGTGGCAAGCGACTTGAGGTCGCGCACGTATTCGTAAGGCACGTCCTGCGGCTTGCGGCCAGTGTAGGCAATCTTCATTTCCATCGCCGCCGCCCGTTGCGCGATGGCCTTGCCGATGCGTCCGAGCCCGAGAATGCCGACCTTCCTGCCGCCGAGCTTGGTGGCGAGTTCCGGGCTGCGTTTGTCCCATTCACCCGCATGCACGAAGCGGTTCAGGCGCACGAAGCCGCGGCCGGTCATTAAGATCAACCCGAGCGCGACGTCGGCGACATCGTCAGTCAGCACATCGGGCGTGTTGGTGACTTTGATGCCGCGCTGCTTGCAATACGCGACGGGCACGCCGTCGTACCCGACCCCGAATACCGAAATGATTTCCAGACCGGGCAATTTGTCGAGCAGCTCGGTCGGCGCCATCGTGCCTCCACCCTGGACCAGGCCGCGGATTTTCTTGCCATCGGCGGCGAGCAGCGCTGGCTTGTCGGGTGCCTTGAGATAATCATGGCATTGATAGTCGGCCTTCAGTGGATCGTAGAGAAACGGCGGCAGCGGGGCGGTAACGATTACGTCGGGTTGCATGGCAGGGCCTGCTTTCTGGCTGGTCGAAAATGGACTGGAGATCGTGAAACGAGAATTCAGCGAACGGCAGCGAAGTATTCTAGCAACGTTGCAATCAACCCGGAATCGGCGGGCTCGGTAACGATGACCGTGGCGATGCCAATCGCGCGCGCCCGCTCGGCGATGCGTGGGTGCGGCACGAACGCCGGCGTCGCCGCGAAACGCGCACGCGCGTCCGCGCCAAGGACTTCCCACAGGTTGTCGAGACCTTCGCTGCTGGTGAGCGTGGTCGCATCGACGCGCCGCTCGCGCAATGCCTCCTCGAGGCCGGCGGCGCCGGCCACCGGCTTGGCGCGCGTGTAACACTCGACGTAATCGACACTGGCGCCGCGAGCGGTGAGTGTCGACCCCAACAACTGGCGGCCACCGCTGCCGCGAAGGATGAGCACGCGCTTTCCGGACACCGCAGCAAGCTCCGGCAGCGCGAGCAGGCCTTCGCTGTCCATGGTCGTCGCTGGAACTCGGACATCGAGAATGCCGGCCGCAGCGAGCGCCGCGGCAGTGCCGGGCCCGGGCGCGAATACGCGCAGCTGCCCAGGCCATGCTTGGCGATCACCGACGCCATACTCGACCGCATTGGCGCTCACAAAGACGGCGAAGTCATAGCTCGCCAGACGGTGTTGCGCCACGTCGAGTGCGCGCCGATCGCCCGGCGGCAGGATCACGATCGCGGGAAACACCAGCGGCATGCCGCCGATCGCAGCGATCTGTTGCGCGAAGCCGGCTGCCTGCCGCGCCGGCCGCGTGATCAGGATACCTGCGCCATCGAGGCGCCCGCGCGCCACGGTCGGCATCACCCGGCGAGAATGCGCGCGGCACCGCGGGCCAGGAATTCCGCCCCCAGCATGTCGCCAAGCGCAGCGGCTTCTGCGGGCGTCGTCACCGTCGCGGCGCATTCACCGCGCAACACTTCTTGGCCGTCGCGCCTGGCGATCAGGCCGCGCAGCCACAACTGCCCGTCACGGTGCATCGCCAACGCAGCAAGCGGCGTGTGGCAGTCGCCGCCGAGAGCTTTTCCGAAGGCGCGTTCGGCGATCACGGCGAAGGTGGTTTCCCGGTCGCTCAAGGCTGCAAGCGCGGCGATCACGTCAGCGCGGTCGCTGCGGCACTCGATCGCGAGAGCCCCCTGGCCCACCGCCGGCAGGCTGTCGACGGGATCGAGCAAAGTGGCGATGCGCGAAGCGAAGCCCAGCCGTATGAGGCCCGCGGCGGCGAGAATGATCGCCGCGTACCTGCCTTCATCGAGCTTGCGCAGGCGCGTGTTGACGTTGCCACGCAGCGGCTCGACCTTGAGTTCGGGATAACGTTCGCGCAACTGGGCTTCGCGTCGCAGGCTCGACGTTCCAACCACGCTGCCGGCCGGCAGGTGCGCGAACGAGCGGTGCGTATTGGACACGAAGGCGTCGCGCGGATCCTCGCGCGCCATGATCGCTGCCAGCGTGAAACCCGGCGGCATGTTCATCGGCACGTCCTTGAGCGAATGCACCGCCAGGTCGGCTCGGCCGTCCTGCATCGCCTGCTCGAGTTCCTTGATGAACAGTCCCTTGCCGCCGATGTCGGCGAGCGGCACATCGAGGATCCTGTCGCCTTGCGTGGTCAGGCCCAGCAGCTCGATGACGCAGGTTGGAAAAAGACCGTGCAACGCGCCGCGCACGTGTTCAGCTTGCCAAAGGGCGAGTGCAGACTCGCGGGTCGCGATGGTGAGTTTCGCGGGCAGGTGCGGCGTGGGAGACATCGTTTGTAGCGGGAGAGGAATTGCGGTCCGGACGCGCGCTGGCGCCGACGGGCGCATCGCCTGATTCTAACGCAGCCACGCACCTACATGGGCCAGACGCCGCGCCGCTTGAACCAGCCTGTCAGCGCCAGCCGCTCGCGCGTGGCAGGCAGGACTTCGTGCTCGAAGCGCTCGGAACGAAAGCAGACGAGAGTGCCCGCTGTCGGAAGGATGTCGCGATCCACGCCGGCATCGCCGAAGATCCGCAACGCCCCGCCTTGCGCCGCGGCCCAGTCGGCGCTGAGGTAGAGCACGCACGAAAGCACTCGACCGTCGTCATCGCGAAAGCGGTCGCGGTGGCGACGGTAGAACGCGCCGGGATCGTAGATCGCGTAGTGGCCTTCGAACGAGACAAGACCGAGGAAAAGCGTCGCGTTGAGCGCCGAGCGCAGTGCGCCCAGCGCGGCGGTGGCAGTTTGCACCGCCGGCGCGGTGTCGGCAGCATCGAGCCAGACGATTCGATCGCCGCGTGTGTCCGACTGCACGACGCGCCGCGCGAGCGGGCCTGTGCCGGCGGGGTGAAAGGCGCCGGCTGCATCGCGCCGGTGGGCATCGGCTGCGAGCGCTTCGATGACGGCCGCTGGCAGGAATTCGTCGACCACCGCGATGCCATCGTCGGCGATGCTTACGCATACTTGTACATGGGCATTTGCCGCACCCAACGCCGGCGCATCGTTCACTTCGCGGCGGCATCCATCTGCATCATGCCGAAGAGGTTGGTCTCTGTATCGGTTGCGTAGGCCAGCCAGCCGACGGTCGGGATGGGCATCGTGGGAACCACCACCTTCCCGCCAAGCTCGGCGACGCGCGTCAATGTCGCGGCAAGATCTGTCACATCGACAGTGCACACGAAAGCCTTAACCGCCTGCATCGGCGTAGGTGCCTCGCCCTGGCGAGGCAGCAGGCCGCCATCTATGCCCATCGTGCCAGGCTCGCCGGTTTTGATCAGCCAATAGTCCATCGGCGATTCCCACTTGGTGAAGGTCCAGCCGAAAAGCTGGCTGTAGAAGCCAATCGCGCGTTGTGGGTCGCCGGCGTGGATTTCAAAGTGGACTGGACGTGGCATCTTGCCTCCTCCTGGTGACGGGCAGTCATCTTATAATGGGCCGAGTCGCCGCGCGAATCGTGGCGTGCGCCACCCCAAACCTAGCGGAGTTCTGCCATGCGCGTAGTCATCACCGGCGGTGCCGGCTTTCTCGGCAGCCGCCTCGCCCGCAGCCTGCTCCAGCGCGGCCATCTCACTGACGCGCGCGGCCAGACGCGAGACATCCGCCAGATAGTGTTGGTCGATGTCGCGCCGGCCAGTGTGGTCGATCCTCGCGTCATGACGATCACCGGCGATCTCGCCGATCCAGCGCTGGTCGAGCTTGCTGTCTCCAGCGACACCGATACGATCTTTCACCTGGCGGCCGTAGTCAGTGGCCAGGCCGAAGCCGAATTCGACATCGGCATGCGCGTCAACCTCGATGCCACCCGCGCCTTGCTCGAGCGCTGCCGCAAGCTGCCGCAGGTGCCCAAGTTTGTGTTCACCAGTTCGCTCGCCGTGTTCGGCGGCCCGGTTCCCGACCCGGTGCGCGACGACACTCCCATCATGCCGCAGACCTCATACGGCGCGCAGAAGGCGATGGGCGAATATCTGGTCTACGACATGACGCGCAAAGGCTTCATCGATGGCCGCTCGCTGCGCCTGCCGACCGTCACCGTGCGTCCCGGCAAGCCCAATCGCGCCGCGTCGTCGTTCGCCAGCGGCATCATCCGCGAGCCGCTGGCGGGTGTCGATGCGATCTGTCCGGTTGGCCCGGACGCGGCCATGTGGGTCACTTCGCCGCGGTCGGTGGTCGCCAATCTCATCGTCGGCCACGAAGTGCCGGCCGCGGAATTCGCCAAGGCCGGCGCCAGTCATACGCGCTCGATCAACGTGCCGGGATTGCGCATCGGCGTCGGACCGATGGTCGATGCACTCCGGCGCGTCGCCGGCGAAGCCGTTGCGGCGCGCGTCAAGTGGCAGACCGATGCGGTGATCGCGCGCATCGTCGCGACCTGGCCATACAATTTCGCGCCAGTGCTCGGGCCGGCGCTGGGCATGCAGGCCGATCGCGATTTCGACGCGATCGTGCGCCAGTACATCGAGGATGAGCGTCCCGCCGGCGTGACTGCGTCCGCCTGACGCCAGGCATGAATCCACTCGTCAGCCCCATCGGCATCGCGCAGATAGTAGCGCGCAACATCACGCCGCTGGCGGGCATTCTTTTCTTCGGCTGGTCGGCGTCGAGTGTATTGATCCTGTATTTCGTCGATACGTTGCTGTCGATGGCTGTCATCTTTGCCGGGCTCGCCAGGAGCTTCACTCCCGCAACCGATGGTATGACGGCGAAAATCAAGTCGAATGTCACGTTCATCTTCGTCGCGCTGCTGCTCACCGCATTCTTTGCCATTCCCCTCGGCATGCCCATCGGCATCGTCTTGGCGACAGGCGCCTTTTCGTGGCGGTTTGCGTTATACGATGAATCGTTGCGGCTTGGCGTGATCGTCCAATGCATCATCGCCTTGGGATCGTATGTGGAGCTCTATCGCGCGCTGGGCACGCATACGCCCGAACAGTTGCAACTCAAGCAGCGCTTCGGGCTCGTCCTGATGCGCTGGGTGGTGGTGATGAGTGTCTGCTATACCGGCCTGGGATACCTGGGCGACTACGGCGTGTTCCTGCTCGTTGCCGCGTACATCAGCGCGTCGATTTTCGCGGAAATCGCACCCGATCGCTTTCTGCGCGGCACGCCTGCCGACCCAACGGTCGAGGCCAAGCACAGCCCGCGCATGGCCCAGAGCCTCAAGTCGGGAAAGCGAAATCGCTAGCGGCTCAGGTTGCCGGATCCGGACGCTCGCCTTTGGCGGTGCGTCGTTCCTTGCGCCGCCTGTGATGCTCACGTAGAAGATCGCGTCCCAGGTTACCGCAGCAGCTCGGCGACCGCGCGGTGCGCCTCGGCGATCGCCGCGTGCGCGTACGGATCCCACGCTGCGTCCGAGTTGGCGATAGCGACACGGCCAACGCGCGCATGCGCCAAGTCACTCGGTTCGGGATCGGATCCGGAGGCATCGAACAACGAGTTTCCGCTGTACGAGTAGCCGTGCCCCCAGCGGTTGACGGTGATCGCGACGATATCGGCGTCGGCATCGAAGCCGCCCGGTCCCAGCATGCGCGTCAGCTCGTCGCGCGCCTTCTGCTCGAAAGTCAGGAAAGGCGTCACGTAGAGCAGTGCGCGCGCCGCCCGCGATCGGGTCCGGATATCCATTGTGGCGTCGCCGGCGACGGGCACATGCACCAGGTGCAGCACCATCGGTTCGTCGGGCGTGCGCGGACAACGGTAGCTCCCCAGGCTCACCGGATAGTCGAGCTTCAGACGCGAGTAGAAGCCCATCGGATTGCTGATCTCGTGCACGCCAAGCTTCACCCACGG
>JBDTLK010000069.1:0-16837 GCA_039934835.1 Edaphobacterium sp. (SeqCode)
CCGCGGCACTTACAAATGGCACTCGCAGTACATCGCCCACGATGTCTGGGACCTGGACTCGGTCAGCCCGCCGATCCTGACGCAAGCCAAGGACAAGAGCGGCAAGATGGTCGACGTGGTGATCCACGGCGGCAAGACCGGCCACATCTACGTGCACGAGCGCAACACCGGCAAGCTGATCCGCTTTTCGGAAGCGATGATCCCGCAGGAAAACATGTGGGTGCTGCCGACCAAGGATGGCGCGCGCATGCTGCCGGGCGCCAACGGTGGGGTCGAATGGTCGCCGATGGCGATCAATCCGAAGCTGCGTCTGGCCTACGCGGCGAACCTCCACCAGCCGATGACCTATCACGTCGAAGATGTGGCGTATCCCGGCGGCAAGCTGTGGCTCGGCGGTGCGTTCAAGACCATCCCCAGCGAAGAACAATGGGGCAAGCTGGTGGCGGTCAACCTCGATACCGGCAAGGTAGCCTGGGGCGTCAAGACACCACAACCGCTGATCGGCGGCACGCTCGCCACGGCCGGCAATCTCGTGTTCAACGGCGAAGCCAATGGCTGGTTCAAGGCCTTCGATGCGGGCACGGGCAAGGAGTTATGGAAGTACAACTGCGGCGCGGGCGTCAACGCGCCGGCGGTGTCGTACATGGTGGGCGGCAAGCAGTACATCGCGGTCGCCGCGGGCGGCAACAACCAGATCGACGCCAAGCGGGGCAACAGCGTCTTCGTTTTTGCGATGCCCTAGTCGTTCCTGCTAACGTGCGCGGCCATCCCATGCCGGGGTGGCCGCGTTTATTTTGTCGACGTCATGTTCACTATCCGCTTTGCCTTGGTTGCCCTGCTATTCGCCGCAGCGTCCGCTCAAGCTCAGTCCGACACGAAGCCCGATCCGGCCAAGATGGCCGCGACGCGCGCCAAGGCGCAGGTGTGCTTCGGCTGTCACGGGCCGGACGGCAATTCGCAGAGCCCCGACTACCCGATCCTGGCCGGACAGAGCTGGCGCTACATCTACATCGAGCTCAAGGACTTCAAGGAAGGCCGGCGCAGCGATCCGCAGATGTCGCCGATGGTGGCCGACCTGTCGCGCGACGACATGATCGACCTGGGCAACTTTTTCGCGGCGCAAAAGCAGTCGCCAATCAAGATCACCGTCGACCCGGCAAAGGTCGAGGCCGGCCGCAAGACCTCCGACGCGGTGCTGTGTCCGATGTGCCATCTCGGTGGCTTCGTCGGCCAGAACGAGATTCCGCGCGTCGCCGGCCAGTATCCGCAGTACATCAAAAAGCAGCTCGAAGATTTCAAGGCGAAGCGGCGCACCAACGATGCCGGGAACATGACCAGCGTCGCCGGAGCGCTGTCCGATTCCGACATCGAGAATCTTTCGCAATACATCGCCAACTTGTATTGAGCGCCGGCGTCATCCTCCGTCCTACACCATGGAGGATTGGTCCGATTGTGGCGCAGTCGCGTCCGTGACAGAGTGAGAGTTTCCCTCTCGATCGCTGTCCTTGAACGATCTCATCGTAACGCGGCCCGACGGACTCTATTGCCCGCAAGGCGATTTCTACATCGACCCGTGGCGCCCGGTCGACCGCGCGATCATCACCCATGCCCATGCCGACCACGCGCGCATGGGCAGCCGCCGCTACATGGCCACGCGCGCGGCGGAGCAGGTTCTGCGCACGCGCCTGGGCGAGATCACGCTCGACGCGCTGGAATACCGGGAACGCGTCGTGCACAACGGCGTGACCATTTCGCTGCACCCGGCGGGGCATGTGCTGGGTTCGGCGCAGGTTCGCCTCGAGCACCAGGGCGATGTCTGGGTAGCGTCGGGCGACTACAAGACGCAGCCTGATCCGACCTGCCCGCCGTTCGAAGCGGTGCCTTGCGGGACGTTCATCAGCGAGTCGACCTTCGGCTTGCCAATTTATCGGTGGCAGGATCCGGCAGCGGTGTTCACCGATATCGCGGCGTGGTGGCGCGGCAACGCAGAGGCGGGGCGCGCGAGCATTCTCTACTGTTACGCTTTCGGCAAGGCGCAACGCATCCTCGCCGGCGTGCGCGATGCCGCGGCGCTCGATGTCGGGCCGCTGGTGTGCCATGGCGCGGTCGAGGTGCTCAACGCAGCGTACCGGCGCACCGGCGTCGCGCTGCCGCCGACGCAGCGCGTCGATGAAGTGGAAACCGAGCAGCTGCGCCGCGCGCTGGTGCTGGCACCGCCATCGGCCGCGGGGACGCCGTGGCTGCGCCGTTTCGGCGACTTCAGCGACGCGTTCGCCTCGGGATGGATGCTGTTGCGCGGCGCGCGCCGGCGCCGCGCGCTCGACCGCGGCTTCGTGCTGTCCGATCACGCCGACTGGCCAGGGCTGCAGTCAGCCATCGCCGCCACGGGCGCGCGGCGCGTCATCATCACTCACGGCCAGATCGCGGTGATGGTGCGCTGGCTCCAGCAGCAGGGCTTCGAGGCGTCGGCGTTCGACACCGAATACGACGAGGACGCTGCCGAGGCGGGCGCGTGAAGGATTTCGCGCGCCTGTTCGTCGAGCTCGACGCCACCACCTCGACCACCGGCAAGCTCGCCGCCCTCAAGCGCTACTTCGATGTCGCCGATGCCGCCGACGCGGCGTGGGCGACCTATTTCCTCGCCGGCGGTCGGCCCCGGCAAGCCGTGCCGACCCGCCTGCTGCGCGAGTGCGCGCTGGAGCGCACCGGCCTCGATGAGTGGCTGTTCACCGAATGCTACGAAGCCGTCGGCGACTTTGCCGAGACCGTCGCGCATACGCTCCCGCCACAGTCGCGTGTCTCGACCACCGGCCTGGCCGTCTGGGTCGAACGCCTGACGGCGCTGCGCGCCGCCGCGCCTGAGACGGTGAAGAGCCGCCTCTTCGAATACTGGGACGAGCTGGACTGGAACGGGCGCTTCCTGATGCTCAAGCTCATCGGTGGCGGCTTTCGCGTCGGGGTATCGCGCCTGCTCGTCACCCGCGCCCTCGCCGAGCATGCGCACATCGACCCCAAGACGGTCGCGCAGCGCCTGATCGGGTACACCAACATTGCCGCGCAGCCCGACGCCAATGCCTTCGCCGCGCTGATCGCCGCGGAGTCTGGCGGCGGCGCCGACCCGGGCCATCCCTATCCTTTTTTCCTCGCGCACCCGTTGCTGCACGATTTGGCGACGCTGGGCCCGGTCGACGACTGGATGGTCGAATGGAAGTGGGATGGCATTCGTGCGCAACTGGTCGCGCGCCAGGGCGCGTGCTGGCTATGGTCGCGCGGAGAGGAGTTGGTGACCGACCGCTTCCCGGAATTGGGCGTGCTGGGCAGGCTCCTGCCCGAGGGTATCGTGATCGACGGCGAGATCGTCGTCTGGAAAGGCGGGCGCGTCGCCCCCTTCGCCGAGCTGCAGACGCGCATCGGACGCAAGACTTTGACCGCGAAATTTCTGGCGCAGACGCCGGTCGTGCTGCTCGCGTTCGACGTGCTGGAGTACAACGGCTCGGACCTGCGCAACCAGGCGCAGGCCGAGCGTCGCGCATTGCTCGAAGGACTCGTGCGCGACGTCGCCGACCCGCGGCTCGAACTCTCGCCACTGGTCGCATTGCCGTCCTGGGATGCATATGCCGAATTGCGCCTCGAATCGCGGCGGCGCGGCGTCGAGGGCTTCATGCTCAAGCGGCGCGATGCGCGCTACGGCGTGGGGCGGACCAAGAACGACGGTACGTGGTGGAAGTGGAAAATCGATCCGATGAGCGTCGATGCGGTGCTGGTGTACGCGCAGCGCGGCCATGGCCGGCGCGCGAGTCTGTACACCGACTACACTTTCGCGGTGTGGGCTGACGCCGCCGAGGGCCGCCGGCTGGTTCCCTTCGCCAAAGCTTACTCCGGGCTGACCGACGAGGAAATCGCCAAGGTCGACACGATCGTGCGCAAGACGACCATCGAAAAGTTCGGCCCCGTCCGAAGCGTGCAGCCCACCCTGGTCTTCGAGCTCGGTTTCGAAGGCATCCAGCGTTCGCCACGGCACAAGTCGGGCATCGCAGTGCGCTTTCCGCGCATGCTGCGCTGGCGCGTCGACAAGCCGGTGGCTGAAGCCGACACGCTGCAATCGCTGCAGGCGCTCATCAGCGGCGCCGCCGCCGACGCGACCCGCTAGCGGGAACCTTGCAATATTCGTCGGGGAAGCGCGCCGCCGCTGCGGCACCGCGCATTGCCTGCGCCGCGGACGCGGGGTATCCTGAACGCCCCGCATTACGTATCGCCATCACAACATGCGCGCGTTATAGCGCAGTCTCGAATCCTGAAGGAGGAAGCCGTGTCTGTCACACTGTCACTGTCCATCAACGGCAAGGCGGAAAGCGCCGAGGTCGACTCGCGCACGCTGCTCGTCGAATTCATCCGCACTCACCTGGCGCTCACCGGCACGCACGTCGGCTGCGATACGGGCCAGTGCGGCGCATGCACGGTTCTGATCGACGGCGATGCGGTGAAGGCCTGCACCATCCTGGCCGCGCAGGCCAATGGCTCGAAGATCACGACCATCGAGGGACTCGCCGCTGCCAATGGCGACCTGCATCCCATGCAGGCGGCGTTCAAGGATTGCCACGGCTTGCAGTGCGGCTTCTGTACGCCGGGCATGGTGTTGAGCGCCATCGATCTGGTCAATCGCCACCCGCAGGCCGACGAGCCGACCATTCGTGCCGAGCTCGAAGGCAACATGTGCCGCTGTACTGGCTACCAGAACATCGTCAAGGCGGTGCAGCAGGGCGCGGTGGCCATGGGGAAATAGATCATGGGCGCCAGCGACCTGAACAGCATCGGCCAATCGGTCCGCCGCAAGGAGGACTATCGCTTTCTCACCGGCATCGGGCAGTACACCGACGACGTCAACCCGCCGCATCACACGCATGCGTACTTCCTGCGCTCGCCGCATGCACACGCGAAAATCCGCAAGATCGACACGACCAAGGCAAAGGCCGCTCCGGGCGTGGTCGCGATATTCACCGGCGAAGACCTGGTTGGCGTGAACGGCCTGCCCTGTGGCTGGCTGATCACCGGCACCGACGGCCAGCCGATGAAGGAGCCGCCGCACTGGGTGCTCGCCAAGGGCAAGGTGTGCTACGTGGGAGACGGCGTGGCGATGATCGTCGCAGAAACGCCCGAACAGGCGAAGGACGCCGCCGAGTTCATCGCAGTCGATTACGAAGTGCTCAAGGCGGTGGTCAATCCCGCCGACGCGCTCAGGCCCGGCGCGCCGCAGATCCACGAAGGCGCGCCCGGCAACAAATGTTATTTGTGGGCGCTGGGCGACAAGGCGGCCACCGACGCCGCATTCGCCAAGGCCGCGCACGTGACCAAGCTCGACATCGTCAACAACCGGCTCATTCCCAACGCGATCGAACCGCGCGCCGCAGTCGCCACCTTCAGCCGAGGCGACGATGGCTACACGCTCTACGTCACCAGCCAGAACCCGCACGTCGCGCGCCTGCTGATGACGGCGTTCGTGCTCGGCTTGCCGGAAACGAAGGTGCGCGTGATCGCGCCCGACGTCGGCGGCGGTTTCGGCTCGAAGATCTGCCTTTATCCCGAAGAGACCGCGATGGTCTGGGCGTCGAAGCACGTCAATCGCCCGATCAAGTGGACCGCTGAGCGCAGCGAATCGTTCCTGTCGGATGCGCACGGCCGCGATCACGTCACCCACGCCGAGCTGGCGCTCGACAAGGACGGCAAATTCCTCGGCATGCGCGTGCACACCACGGCAGCGATGGGCGCCTACCTGTCGACCTTCGCCTCGTGCGTCCCGACCATCCTGTACGCGACGCTGCTCGCCGGGCAATACACGACGCCGACGATTTATTGCGAAGTCACCGCCGCGTTCACCAACACCGCGCCGGTCGACGCGTATCGCGGTGCCGGACGTCCCGAAGCGACGTATGTGGTCGAGCGCCTGGTGCATGCCGCGGCGGCGGAAATGGGCATCGCGCAGGACGAGATCCGGCGGCGCAATTTCATCCGTACCTTCCCGCACCAGACACCGGTGGCGCTGCTCTACGACACCGGCGGTTACGACGCGTGCCTGGACGAGGCCATGCAAATGGCCGACGTGAACGGCTTTGCTGCACGCAAGGCCGAAGCGGCCAAGCGCGGCAAGCTGCGCGGCATCGGCTACGCGACGTACATCGAAGCCTGCGGCTTGGCGCCATCGAACATTGCCGGGGCATTGGGTGCGCGGGCAGGGCTCTATGAAGCCGGCGAGGTGCGCGTGAATCCCACCGGCGGCGTGACCGTGTTCACCGGCTCGCACAGCCACGGCCAGGGTCACGAAACGACGTTCTCGCAAGTCGTCGCCAGCCGGCTCGGCATCCCGATCGACACGGTCGAGATCGTGCACGGCGACACCGGACGCGTTCCTTTCGGCATGGGCACCTACGGCTCGCGCTCGCTCTCGGTAGGCGGCACCGCGATCGTGAAAGCACTCGACAAGATCATCGCCAAGGGCCGCAAGATCGCAGCGCACCTGCTCGAAGCGGCGGAAACCGACATCGAGTTCAAGGACGGCAAGTTCACCGTCGCCGGCACCGATCGCAGCAAGTCTTTCGGCGAAGTCGCCCTGACGGCCTACGTGCCGCACAACTATCCGCTCGACAAACTCGAGCCGGGCCTCGACGAGACCGCGTTCTACGACCCGACCAACTTCACCTTCCCCGCCGGCACGCATATCTGCGAAGTCGAGGTCGATCCCGAAACCGGTGTCGTACGCGTGGTGGGTTTTGCGGCCTGCGACGATTTCGGCAACATCATCAATCCGATGATCGTCGAAGGCCAGGTGCACGGCGGTGTCGCGCAGGGCATTGGCCAGGCGCTGCTCGAGAATTGCGTCTATGACAACGACAGCGGGCAGCTGCTCAGCGGCAGCTACATGGACTACGCCATGCCGCGCGCCGACGATCTGCCCACGTTCAGGGTGGCGACCAAGGTGACGCCGTGCACGCACAATCCGCTCGGCGCCAAGGGTTGCGGCGAAGCGGGTGCGATCGGTTCGCCGGCGGCGCTGATGAACGCGGTGCACGACGCGCTCGGAGCGGTAGGCGTGAAATACATCGACATGCCGGTCACGCCGCATCGGGTGTGGCAGGCGATCCGCTCGGCCAAGCAGTAGTCCAGGAGACGATCATGTACGCATTCGAATACCAGCGCGCCAAGACGGTCGCCGACGCCGCCTCGGCGCTGGCCAAAAGCGGTGGCAAGGCGCTCGCCGGCGGACAGAGCCTCGTCGGCGCGATGAAGCTGCGCCTCGCCAATCCGGGAACGATCGTCGATCTCGGCGGCATCGCGGAGCTGAAGGGGATTAAGAAAGAAGGCAGCAACGCAACTGAGGCGATCGTCATCGGCGCGATGACCACCCACGCCGACGTTGCCGCGTCGCCGCTGGTGCGCCAGGCGATACCCGCGCTCGCCTCGCTCGCCGAGGGCCTGGGCGACAGGCAGATACGCAACCGCGGCACGCTGGGCGGGTCGGTCGCCAACAATGATCCGGCCGCCGACTATCCTGCAGCGGTGCTCGCTCTCGGCGCCACGGTGCACACCAGCAAGCGCAAGATCGCCGCCGAGGATTTCTTCAAGGGAATGTTCGAAACGGCGCTCGCTGCGGACGAAATTATCACTGCGATAAGTTTTCCGATTCCGAAAAAGGCCGGATATGCGAAGTTCCCGCAGCCGGCATCGCGCTTTGCCCTGGTGGGCGTGTTCGTCGCGCAAACCGCGGGAGGGATCCGTGTCGCCGTCACCGGCGCAGGACCGGGCGTGCATCGCGCGACCATGATCGAGAGCGCGCTGGCCAAGAGCTTCACCGCCGACGCGGCAAAAGCCGTGAAGGTACCGGCCGAGCACTTGAACAGCGATCTGCACGGTTCGGCCGAATATCGCGCGCATCTCGTCGCTGTCATGGCTGCGCGCGCAGTGGCCGCGGCCCGCTGAAGCGTTCGATTCGGCGCGGACGAAACGCGACACGAACGTGTCGTGCATCGGCGCGGTCGGGGCGCACGACCGGTGAAGCGGCGCGCACGCGCGATCGCTATGTGCGACTGAGCCCGGCGTTGCGAGCGCAGTTGCTCGAATTCCTGAATTCGATTTAGGAAGGCTGGCGTCTCCGATACGTCGTGACGAGTTATTATATGCATTCGGGGCCGCGCTGCCTGCAGCGGATGGAGGGCCAATGCGGAAATTGACCAGTCGCGCTTTCGGGCGCGTTGTGGAAACGGTGATGATCGCCGTCGCGGCGATGATGGCGGCGTGTGCGCCGTCAATGTCAGTTGCGCAGTCCTGGCCCGGTAAACCGGTCAGGCTCGTCGTGCCCTTCGCGCCGGGCGGCGCCACCGACATCATCGGCCGGCTGATCGCCCAGAAACTGGGCGATCGGCTCGGGCAGCCGGTAATCGTCGATAACAAGCCAGGTGCGGGCACGACCATCGGCAACGCCTTCGTCGCCAAGGCCGCGCCCGACGGCTACACGCTGCTGTTCGCGCCCACGCCGTTCGTCATCACCCAGACGCTCTACCCCAGCCTGCCGTACGACGCCGCTAAGGAGTTCGCACCGGTCGCGTTGCTGGCGGTGTCGCCGTTCATCTTGGTGGTGAACGATGCGCTGCCGGCCAGGAATGTCGCCGAGCTGGTCGCGCTCGCGAGGGCCAAGCCGGGCGCGCTGACCTTCTGCTCTGCCGGCAGCGGATCGGTGCCGCACCTGGCGGGAGAACTGTTCAAGCTCAACGCCAAGGTCGATATCGTGCACGTGCCCTACAAGGGCGGCGGGCCAGCGATCACCGATCTCATCGGCGGTCAGGTCGACATGATGTTCGCCACGCCGATCGAAGTGATGCAGCACGTGCAAAGCGGCAAGTTGCGCGTGCTCGCGACGACGGCATCGCGACGCCTCACTGCGTTGCCCAACGTGCCGACGATGCAGGAAGGCGGCGTGCCGGAGTTCGACGTCTATTCGTTCTTCGGCATGCTGGCGCCGGCCGGGACGCCGAAGGCGATCATCGATCGCTTGGCGACCGAACTCGAGCGCGTCATGGCTGACCCCGAGGTGCTGCAACGCTTCGCCGAACAGAGTGCGGAGGCGCGCGTGATGGGGCCTGCGGCGTTCACGGCCTTTCTGCAAAGCGAGCGTACGAAGTGGGGCGATGTGGTCAAGCGCTCGGGTGCCAAGTTGGACTGACGTTGCATCACTCGACGAGCTTGCCCCGCGTCGCCTTGATGCGTCCGCGCTTGACCTTGCTGTCCACGCGGCGCTGCTGCGAACCCCTGGTCGGCTTGGTTGGCCGGCGCATTGGCGGCACGTGCGCCGCGGCGTCGACCAGGTCCTGCAATCGGATCAGCGCATCGGCGCGATTGCGCTCCTGCGTGCGATAGCGCTGTGCCTTGATGATCACGATGCCCGCGGGAGTGATGCGCTGATCGCCGCTCGCCAGCAGGCGTGTCTTGATCACTTCCGGTAGCGACGACGCGGGAATATCGAAGCGCAAATGGATCGCCGACGAAACCTTGTTGACGTTCTGGCCACCACCGCCCTGGGCGCGGATGGCGGTCCATTCGGCCTCGGCCTCCACGATCACGTGGCCGTGTTTGCTCTTGGTCGGGCCAGCCATGTTCCGCAAATGTGCAGCGTGAAACACCTGTGCATCATGGCCATTCGGCGACATGATGTTGGTCGGTACGAAGCCGATGCCCCATCGCACCGACCGGCAACGATCGGCGGCAAGGCAACCTCGTGGTGCGGCCGCTAGTTCAGTCCGACTGCGCTACCAGGGCGTCCCATTCATGTCCGGAACGTACTGCGATTGCTCCGGCAGCCCACCGGACATCCGCATTAGTGCGATGACCAAAATGCCGGCGAACCCGCCACCCATGAATGCCACTATCACCCACCAAATCGAAACCATGCGCCACCCCCGTTTTCATTTGGTTTCGTAGCTGCCGGGATAATCGCGCCCCGGCTGCGCGCCTAAACCTGTCGATACGACAGGCTCGAAGATTCTTGTCCCTTACAATGTGTTGCTCCGCGCCCAAAAAAAAGCCCGGCGGCTGCCGGGCCCTGCCTTTGTGCTCGATGCGTATCCGGATTCAAGCCTCCTGCCCCTGTCCTGTCGGCCCAGAAATGGCCTATCTCTATGTAAAGAATAGTACATATTCGGCAGGATGCAAGGTCGATTTGGGCCTCGGCGATGCGCCGGGAAATGGGTCGAATGGGATACCCGCGCCATCCGCAACGGACCGATTACCGCGCCCCGAGGCGATCTGTACGATACGGCCTAGACCTAGGAACTATGACATTCGCATAGTTCGGGTTCTTGCAGTCCAACATTGAAGGTGACCCACATGCTGCGCAATTGGCTCTTTGCCCCGCTGTTATTCCTCGCCGCCGCGTCACTGGCGCAAGCCGAAGATGTCGGCTGCACGTCGACCTCGTTTCGCATCTTTGGCGCCAACGACAAGGTCTGCGTGCTGGCCTTCGACGACCCGAGGGTTCCGGGCGTGTCGTGCCACGTCAGTCAGGCGCGGACCGGCGGGGTCAAGGGATCGCTCGGGGTCGCGGAAGATCCGTCTCGCTTCGCCATCGACTGTCATCAGACGGGCCCCATCACGCTGCCGGAAAAAATGCCGAAGGAGGAGAGCGTGTTCAGCGAAAGCACGTCGATCCTGTTCAAGGACACGAAGGTGGTCCGCATGTTCGATGCCAAGCGCAACACTCTGGTCTACGTCGCGGTGAGTCGCAGGATCATCAGCGGCTCGCCGATGAATGCGATATCGACGATCGCGATCCCGCGTTGAAAGTTCCGCGGCCGCGCGATCACCGAAAATAAAAAATCGCAAACGTTATTTTTGGTTGCGCATCGAGCGCAGAAGGGCAACAATGACGGCGTCATGGGCCGTGACGACGCCTGCGGCATCCATGAATTCTCACTGGAAGGAATCGCCATGCTCAACTTCAATCGTCGCGATGGCACCCCCGATCCGCGGACCGGTGCCAAAGCTCCTCTCAAACCCACGCACTACGATCCGCCCGAGGCGCCGCCTCGCGCCACCAACACCGCAACAACGCGGTCGTCGATGCCGAGCGCGCCCCCAGCCCCGGCCGCGCCCGCCACGCCCGCACTGAACAACGCGACTCCGGCTTTGAACGACGCCGTAACGCCCGCGAAGACTGCTGCGACCATGGCCATGCCCATCGCGGCTGCGGGCAGCACGCTCAGCGTCGGCATCAATATTCATCTCAAGGGCGTCGAGATCTCCAACTGCGACGCGCTGGTGATCGAAGGCCAGGTCGAAGCCACCGTGCACAGCAAGTCGATGCAGATCGACAAGCCGGGAACGCTGTCCGGCACGGCGCTCATCGACGTCGCCGAAGTGCACGGTGAATTTTCCGGCGAGCTCACGGCGCGCACGCGACTGGTCGTGCACGGCACCGGACGCGTGTCCGGAACGATTCGCTACGGCAAGCTGATCGTCGAGGAAGGCGGCGAACTGACCGGCGACGTCAAGCGTCTCGATGGCACCGAGGATGATGCGCAGGGTTCGTTGCTCAAACCGCCCGAGCGGCGTCCGGCGCAAGCCGGACATCCCACGGCAAACTCCGCGGACTGAAATGGGCGCGGGCGATCGCCCGCGCCTCCGATCAGGGCTCGACGACGAGCTTGTCGCGGGAGACCGCAGCGACCTTGAGTACGCGGGTTGGCGCGTGGGCTCCCGCGGCGAACAAGGCAACGCGCCGATCGGGCAGGATTTCCCAGCGTCCGGGCCGGGTCGACGTTGTGTCGGTCGCGGCCGGGCCGTATTCGCTCATCGTGCCGTCGGCGTGGAGGTCGAAGCCCGATCGTCCGCGCGATGGCGGAAACTTGTAGGTGTCGGGCCGATAGACCCGCTGCTGCGCGCTGTCCTCTTCGTGCGAGTGCACCCACGTTCCCGTCAGCGCGGCTTTGTCGACAGTCATGATGATCGCCGGTGCGACCCGTCACGTCGCCAGGCTCTTGCGCGGACCGTCCAGTGCGGCGTGCATGCGCGCCACCTGTCCCGCGGTGAACATGAACATCGTGTCATCGTCGACGTAGTCCATGTAGTTGACGAACATGTCGCCCGCGGGCCCGTTGCTGCACGAAATGAGCGGGAAGGTGGGCTTGTTGTAGTTGGCGTCCTCGGCCGGTGGCGTGTCCGCCACCAGATCGTCGCCATGACAGTTGGGAGCGTCGCCCCAGATATGGTGCAGGTTTAGGTAATGGCCGATTTCATGCGTCGCGGTGCGCCCGAGATCGAACGGCTTGACCGCGGTGCCCTTGGTCCCAAACGAGCCATTCCAAATAACCACTCCGTCTGTTGCTTTGGGGCCACCGGGGAATTGCGCGTAGCCGAGCAGGTCGTGACCTCGTGAGTCCTTGAGCGCGCCACACACCCAGACGTTGAGATACTTGTCCGTGGGCCACGCGTTGACGCCACCCGTCGCCGCGGCCTTGACACCGTCGTCGTCGGCGACGAACGCGCTGCGCGTGGTCTTGGTTCGCGTGATGCCGGTGGTCGGTCTGCCGCGCGGATCCTTCGTTGCCAGCGCGAATTCGACAAACGAGTCCGAAACCAGTCCCTTCCAGGGCGTGGGTGTCTTGCTGCGGTCCGGGTTCTTGGCGCGATAGTCCTTGTTGAGCGCGGTGATCTGACTCTTTACCTGCGCGGTGGAAATATTCTGCGCCGCATTGGCGTACACGACGTGCACGACCACGGTTAACCTGTAGGGCTTGGCGCGCGCCGCGTGCGCCGAGCGCATGCGCATCGTCGTCGCATGCTCGAGCGCGACCTGGCGTTGACGAAACCCGGGGTCGGATTCGAGCTGGGCGTGGTAGACCTGCATTGCGCCGCAGGTGCGGCGCATGACGCGCTTCGGCTTCGGGGAGCGTTTTCTGGTCGCCATCGTAGTCCCTTCGTGTGTCGATGCGATAGCCGCAATGTTGCGCCGGGCGCATGCCTTGCGCAACACGTCGTGGCGCGACCAAGCCACGTGGTCGCTGAGTGTTATTCACGCCGCGTCAGCGGCGCGCCCATCGCTGCGCTTGTGCGGCCCCGGAGGTTTGCCTCGGCGCACGTCGTCGCCATGCGGCGCGTTAGCGACCCTGCGCGGCAAAGATCGCGCGCACCCTGTCCATGGTGTCGGCTTCGTCCACCCGCTTGTCGGGACGATAACCCTTTACCCGGGCGAAGCGCAGCGCGAAACCGCCCTTGTAGCGCGGACTCGCCTGCACGTCGTTGAAGGTGATCTCGACGACGAGGCTTGGATTGACATAGACCGTCCAGTCGTCGCGCGATACTTCGCGCTTTTGCAATTCCTCAGTTTGCCAGGCCAGCATCGCATCGGTCATGCCCTTGAAGGTCTTGCCGAGCATCTCGTATTTCCCGGTCTGTGGGTCGATCGCGCCGAGGTGCAGGTTCGACAGCCAGCCTTTGCGCCGGCCGTGTCCCCATTCCGCGGCGAGCACGACGAGATCGAGCGCATGCGCGCGCTTGACCTTGAGCCATTGGGCGCCGCGTGCACCGGGGTCATACGGCGCGTCGAGCGATTTCACCATCACGCCTTCGTGGCCGCGCGCGATGGCGGCGTCGTAGAACTCGCGTGCCGCGGCGGCGTCGCTTGTCACCAGGCGCGAGACCAGCAATTCGGATGGCAGCACGGCGCGCATCGCCTGAAAGCGCTCGCTGCCCGACGCTCCCATCAGGTCGGCAGCGTCGCAGTGCAGGCAGTCGAAAAAGAAAACCGAGAGCGGCATGGCGATACGCATCGCCTCGATGTCGAGCACGCGACCGAAGCGGCGCATCGTGTCCTGAAACGCGTACGGTGCGCCATCCGGCTTGAGCGCGATCGCTTCGCCGTCGAGGATCACCGAGCGCACCGGTGCCTTCTGGATCGCGGCAACGATTTCCGGCACGGCGGCGGTGACGTCGTTGCCGGTACGCGAAAAAATGCGCACGTCGTGGTCGCGCTTGTGCACCTGTACCCGTGCGCCGTCGAGCTTCCATTCCAGCGCTGCCATCGGAATGCGCGCCATCGCGTCGTCGATGTCGTCGGCCGGCTGCGCCAGCATCGGCGCGAGAGGCTGAAACAGCGTGATCGCGTAGCGGCTCAATCCGGCGGTGCCTTCGGCCAGGGCGACCGACGCCACCGCGGCAATGCCGCCGGCGATCATCGCCGCCCGGCGCACGTCGTCTGCGGCAACGTTGGCCGCGGCGGCGACGGCCTCGACCATCAAGCCATCCAACGCGCCCTGGCGCAGTTCACCGATCAGCAATCGCGCGAGAAAATCCTGTTCCGGCCGGGTGGCGCGCGTGAACAGGCCGCCAAGCAGGCCAGCACGCGCGGCCGTCGAGCCCTTGCCTGCTGTCCGGGCGATGCCCGCCAGCAGCGCGTCGACTTCGAGCAGCGTCAGTTGCGGACTGTCGGCGCTGATGGCTGCCCGCGCGGCACGGATGGCCGCGCCGCCGATGCCACTGCGCTCCTGGCGGATGCCTCCTGCAAGATAGGCAACCGCAATGTCGATTTCGGCGGGCGCCAGCGAGCGCAACATGTCGGCGATGAGCGTGACCTTGATACGACGGCCCGATTGTTCGGCGACGCGCTGCGAGGTGTCGACCAGACAGGCCAGCAGAACGGGCGGGCCCGTTGAGTTCAAAGGCGCGGACATGAATGGCTCGTAGTATGTTGCCGCGACCGGTGGGAGGCAAATCGGGGGCCAGCCCGTGGAGCGTGAATGTCCGACAGCGTGCACTGCGCCAGCACCAGCACGACGCGCGCTAGAATGGGTCATGCGATGCGCGGGCTTCGCCGCGCGGGCACGTTCTGGAATTGGAGACGCATGATGAGACCAAGTCGTGTTGCGGGTTTCGTTTTGGCCACTTTGTTCCTCTTGACCGAGGCCTTCGCCGCGGACACTTTCCCGGGCCAGTTCGCGCTGCGGACCAAGAAGCTGACCACCCGGCGCAGCGTGATTTCCAACAACGAGCAGTTCCAGCTCATCATGAATGGCCTGGCCTCACCCGTGGTGATTCGCTGACATGGAAAAGCGCAAGCTCGGCAGCACCGGATTCGAGATCGCGCCGCTGGTGCTCGGCGGCAACGTGTTCGGCTGGACCGCCGACGAAAAAACATCGTTCGCGGTGCTCGACGCCTTCGCCGCCGGCGGCGGCAACCTGATCGACACGGCAGACTCGTATTCGCGCTGGGCGCCGGGTCACCAGGGCGGAGAATCGGAAACGGTGATCGGCCACTGGATCGACCGGCGTGGGCACCACGACGATGTGCTCATCGCCACCAAGGTCGGTTCGGACATGGGGCACGGGCACAAGGTGCTGCGCAAGGACTACATCCTGAAGATGGCGGAAGAGTCGCTGTGGCGACTGCAGGTCGACTGCATCGACCTCTACCAGTCGCACTGGGACGACGAGAGCACGAGCTTCGAAGAAACGCTAAGCGCCTACGAGCAGCTGTTGCGCCAGGGCAAGATCCGGGCGGTCGGTGCGTCAAATCTGTCCGCATCGCGCCTGCAGCAGGCGCTAGAGGTCGGCGCGAAGATGGTACTGCCGCGCTACGCCACGCTGCAGCCGCACTACAACCTGTACGAGCGCGCGAGCTTCGAAGGCGAGCTTCAGGACCTGTGCGTGCGCGAGAACGTTGGCGTCATCGGCTATTTCGCGTTGGCTTCGGGATTCCTGACCGGCAAGTATCGATCCGAGGCCGATTTCGGCAAGAGCATGCGCGGCGGGAGCATGAAGAAATTCCTCAACCCGCGCGGCATGAAAATACTGGCCGCGCTCGACGCGGTTGCCGAGCGCCTGAATGCCACACCGGCGCAGGTAGCGCTGGCGTGGCTGATGGCGCAGCCGGGCGTCACTGCGCCGATCGCCAGCGCCACCAGCGTGGCTCAGCTAGAGCAACTCTTGCCGGCGATGACGTTGCGACTCGATGCGGCAGCGTTGCGGGCGCTGGATATTCGCGAGGAAAGTGCGGCCAACGGCGGCTTGCCCTTGTGATCAGACGAGCGACAGCCACGTGAGAAGGCGCGGACCCGCTCGCCGCTACAAAAGCCGCCGCTTGCAGTCGGCGCCCTAGCAGCCGGCGACGCACTTGCCGGTGCCGTCGAACTCCATCGTCTTGCCGCTCAGCGCGGGATGGACCGGCCGCCCTTTCACCAGCGCGATGAACGCCGCCGAGCGCGATGTCGGACGCACCTTGCCTTCGGCGGTCGCCGCTTCGTTGACGTGCGACAGGATCACTTCCGTGGGTTGCAGCAGTGTATGGACCACGTACGC
The DNA here is from genome assembly GCA_039934835.1 of Edaphobacterium sp. (SeqCode). Lineage (GTDB taxonomy): Bacteria > Pseudomonadota > Gammaproteobacteria > Burkholderiales > Casimicrobiaceae > PALSA-1003. Next base: position 16,336 of record JBDTLK010000069.1, read on the forward strand.
AGCGGCCTCCGGCGAAAGCGCTGTCGCGCCGTAGTTGATCTGCATCAGGTTCGCCTTGTAGAAATCGTGCGCGATGGTCTGCATTTCGGCGTGCATACCCGTGTCCCCGGTCAGGTATACCGTCAGGCCGTTGGTGAAGCGGATGATGTAACCGCTGGGCAGCCCGAGCGTGAGGCTGATGCTGTCCGTCTCCAGGCTCTTGCGCGCGGTCTCGTTGAGCAGGGCGATCGGCACGGTGCTGTCGTGCGCGGCGGGGACGATGACGATCTCGACCGCCTTGGCCGTGGCCGATGCCTTGATCGTGCGTGTGCCGCCCGTCTGCGTGGGCGCGAGGCAGGCCGCCGCCAGCGGCGCAACGACGTCCGCGCCGGTCACCGGACATGCCGTGGCGGGCGGGACCCTGCTTGCACTGCTGTTGTATCTGTATCAACGCTACGGATATTCTACGCGTGGGCCCAAGCCATCGTAGCCTTCGCTCAACGCATGTTTGACCGCCCGTGAC
>JBDTLK010000070.1:0-16810 GCA_039934835.1 Edaphobacterium sp. (SeqCode)
GTTAGCGCTTGCCATGCGGCGTCGGCGTCGCCTTGCTGTAGAAATCGACCATCGCTGCATCGTCTTCGGCGCCATAACCCGCGGCGACCGCGGCGACGAACGCGGCGCGCGCCGCGCGCGCCAGCGGCGCGGTGAAACCCATCGCCTGCGCCGTGTCGACGGCGATTCCCACATCCTTGTGCAACAGCGTGACGGCAGCACGTGGCGTGCGGTCACCGGCCAGCGCGCGCGTCATCCGGTCGGTGAATATCCAACTCGCGCCGGAACTCGCGTTCACGACCTCCATGAACTTCGCGGGATCGACGCCAGCGCGCATCGCCATGGCCATCGCTTCGGCGCCGGCCGCGAGGTTCACCGCCGCCAGTTGATTGTTCAGCACCTTGAAAGTGGCGGCGGCGCCGGGAATCGTACCGACCGCGAAGGAATCCCCGGCAATCGCTCCGAACAGCGCGCTGCATTCCGTGATCGTCGCGGCGGCGCCGGACACCATGACGGTCATCGTTCCAGCCGCGGCGCGCTGCGGACCGCCCGAGACCGGCGCGTCGAGCAGGCGTATCCCCATGTCCTGCAGACGCGCGCCTAGTGCAGCGACGAACGCCGGCGCGACGGTCGACGAAACGATGACGATGCTGCCGGGCGAGAGCGCGGCGGCTGCGCCGTGTTCGCCGAACATTACCGAGTCGATCTGCGCCGCGTCGACGACCAGCAGGATCACGATCGCGCATTCCGCGCCCAGTGCGGCCGGTGTCGGCCGCGCGGTTGCGCCGCAGTCCATCGCTAGCGCTTCCGCTTCGGCGCGGATGTCGCGCACCGTGACCGGATATCCATGGCGCCGCAGGCTCTGCACGACGCCCAGGCCCATCGCCCCGACGCCGATCACGCCAACCTTGGGCAGCGGCGACATTAGGGCTTGGGCGCGACGTATGGCTGGCAGTCCTCGAGCTTGACCTGCGTGCCGTATTCGATGAGCGTCAGGTCCTCGCCGCTGCCGCGCAGCTCCATACGGCCGTTGCTATAGCGCACGGTCGTGCCCGCCGGCGCCGGTATCTGATAGAGGTTGACCTTTTCGCCCGTCGCGGTGAGCATCCGCGCCTCGCCAACGTCAAAGCGGATAACGATGCGCGCACCTTGCAACTTGCAGGCAAAGGTATTCTTAACCGCCTCCTCCTCTTCCTTGCTCGGCTTGTGCTCGCATGCGACAAGTCCAGTCAACAGCAGCACGCCAGCCAGCACGGCGGGACGCATTCGCATTGGCTTCTCCTCGATCGGCGCGGATTCGCCCGGCACGGCGGCCGAAGCGGGGCGGAGGGCACGTCGCCAGCGGATCATGACGGCGCTACTTGACGATGTCGCAGAGGCGGCTCGGAGCGGCGCGCCCGGCGCTCTGCGCCGTCGTGACCAGCGCGCACAGGTCGAAATGGTGCGCAGCCAGCGCCGCGGCGGCACTCTTCGCGGCGTCGTCGGCGAGCGTGGGCGTGCGCGACAGGATACGGGCGTAGCGCAGCGAGGGGTGTCCCAACGCGATCCATCGGTAGTCCGGGTCGAACGCGATGACGATCGATTCGCGTCCCAGCGGATACCACCAGATTCCCAGGAACTTGACGGCCGTCACCCTGAGCACCGCGGGGACCGACGCCTCGAGTGGACGCGTTCGCGACTCTCTCGTCTCGGCGGTGCCGTCGCCTCGCATACAGCGGGTAATGACGGCCAGCGCGCCATTTTCCGCGGGCGAGTACTCGGATTGCGTGTCGCGCGCGCATTTGCTCTGCAGGAACCCCGGAATCGAGGCAAACTCATACCACGTGCCAGTGTAGCGCTTGAGATCGAAATCAGTCGCCGGCGAGAGTGCCGTCGCGGCGGCCACCCAGAACAGCGCGGGCACTAGCAGAAGGCTCCTGCGATTCATTGCGTCCTTGCGGCTCGTTGCGTACTGCTAGGCGATCTTGACCGCATTTTGACAGAGACCGGCCTACATTGCACTTGGCCGCTGCGCGAAACATCGAATGCGTCGCCGCGCATCGGTTCAACAATCGACGACATTGACCGCGAGTCCTCCCAGCGACGTTTCCTTGTACTTGGCCATCATTTCACGGCCCGTCTCGTACATGGTCTTGATCACGGCGTCGAGCGCGACCCGATGCGAGTCGTCGCCGCGCAGCGCCATCGACGCGGCGTTGATCGCCTTCACGGCGGCCGTCGCGTTGCGCTCGATGCACGGAATCTGCACCAGGCCGCCGACGGGATCGCAACTCATCCCGAGGTGATGCTCGATGCCGATCTCCGCCGCGTTTTCAATCTGGGCGTTGCTGCCCCCGAGCGCGGCGGCGAGACCCGCTGCCGCCATCGCACAGGCGACGCCGACTTCGCCCTGACAACCGACCTCGGCGCCGGATAGCGACGCGTTGCGTTTGCACAGCCCGCCGATGGCGGCCGCGGTGAGCAGGAAAGCGACGATCCCTTCCTCGTTGGCTTCCTGGTAGTGCTCGCGGTAGTAGCGCAGCACCGCGGGAATCGTTCCCGCCGCGCCGTTGGTGGGCGCGGCGACGACGCGCGAGCCGGCGGCGTTTTCCTCGTTCACGGCGATCGCGTAGACGCTCACCCAGTCCATTGCCGTGGCCGGACTAGGACCCGACTGCGGGCGCTGCGCCACCAAGGCGTCGCGCAGACCTTTGGCGCGGCGCCGCACGTGCAGGCCACCGGGCAGCACGCCATCGGTGCGCATGCCGCGCTCGATGCTGTCGTTCATGATGGCCCAGCGCTCGAGCAGGCCGTTGCGCACCTGGTCGGGGCTGCGCAACGCGAGCTCATTGATGCGCATCATGTCGGGAATGCGCTTGTGTGCATCCTCGCCATGCCGCAGCAATTCCGCTGCGCTCGTGAATGGATAGGGAACCCGCAACGGCTCCACCGGCTCGCCGAGCTGCGCGGACTCTTTTTCGTCGAACACGAAACCGCCGCCTACCGAGTAGTAGATGTTGCGCGCGAGCGGCGCGCCGTCGGCGGCATAGGCGGAGAAACGCAAGCCGTTGCTGTGAAAGAAGAGGGTCTTGTCGATGCGAAAGCGCAGATGCTCGGCCTCGCGAAAGGCGATCGCGTGACGGCCCGCTAGCGCCAGCATCTGCTGTTCGCGGATGCGCCGCACCTTCGGCTCGACCTGGTCGGGGTCGATGCGCTCCGGGGTGTCGCCCGATAAACCAAGCAGGATCGCGCGGTCGGTGCCGTGGCCGCGACCGGTCAGCCCCAACGAGCCGTAGAGGTCGACGACGACGCGTGCGGTCGCTTCGAGTTTGCTCGACAGGACGAGCTCCTGGGCAAAGCGATAGGCCGCGCGCATCGGACCCACGGTATGCGAACTCGACGGCCCGAGGCCAATCTTGAATAGATCGAATGCGCTGACAAACATCTGTTCGTCGGGAAGCCGTGCTGCGTTGTGATGATCGGCGCTGAACTACGCGGAAAATAGCGCAGTGCTAGACTCGTCGATTGTAACCCGGGAGTAGCAATGGGACCGGCCCTGGACTCGCGTTTAAAGCGCACAGCGATGATCGTGGTCTTGGCTGCCGGCGTCGTAGCGACGTCGGCCGCCGCCGCGGATACGGGGTGGAGTGCCTATCAGCGCGGCGACTATGCAATGGCACGTGCGCTCTATGAGACCGCCGCGCGCAACGGCGATCGACTTGCACAGTACAACCTTTCGATGATGCAGATTCGCGCCGAAGGCGGCAGCGCCGATGCCGACGCCGGCGTCTACTGGTTGCGCAAGGCGGCCGCGGCGGGCATGGCCCAGGCTCAGTACAACCTGGGGTTGCTCTACGAGACCGGCATGGGCGTGCCGCGTTCGCTGACCGACGCCACCGCGTGGTGGGAGAAGGCCGCGGCGCAAGGGCACGCCGACGCGCAGGTGCAGGTGGCCACGCAGTATTTCCTTGGACGCGGCGCACCCAAGGACTGGCAGCGTGCCGCGCGTTGGTATGAGGCTGCGGCCGAGAACGGCGATGTCGGCGCCCAGTACATAATCGGCAGCTTCTATGAGCACGGTGACGGCGTAGCGCCGGACCTGAAAAAGGCGCTCGACTGGTACGTGCTTGCAGCGCGCCAGGGCGATGTCGGCGCCGCTGCGCAGGCGAAGGACGTAGCCCGGCGCCTGCTGGCTGGCGAATCCCCCGCCAAGGCGCCCTAGCGCGCGGCCACCGTCGCGCGATTGCTGCCCGCGGCCGCCGGCGGCAGTCCGGGAATCGCGAAGCGCACCGACTCCGCATACGACAGCACCTCGGGCAGGTCGTCGCCGCCGAGCTGGCGCTGCACCGCCTGCCACCAATTCGCGTCGAGGAGGTTGGCGTGCGCCTTGAGAAAATCGGCGCGCACGCCCGGATCGGTGAGCAGGAAGGTCGCGAACTCCTCGGGGAAGATGTCGTTGGCGGCCACCGGATACCACACGTCGCTCGACATTTCGTCATAGCCGGCGGGCGACGGAGGTATCGTGCGGAAGTTGCACGCGGTCAAATATTCGATCTCGTCGTAGTCGTAAAACACTATCCGGCCGAAGCGCGTGACGCCGAAATTCTTGAACAGCAGGTCGCCCGCGAAGATGTTTACGGCGGCCAGCTGCGCGAGCGCGTCGCCGTAGTCGCGGATCGCGCGCTCGCGCTGCGCCGGCGTCGCGGTCTTGAGGTAGATGTTCAGCGGCGTCATGCGCCGCTCGATATAGAGGTGCTTGACGACGATCATGTCGCCGTCTTCCTCGATCAGTGACGGCGCGACCGCCTGCAGCTCGGCGACGAGCCCGGCGGTGAAGCGCGCGCGCGGAAAGGCGACGTCCGAATATTCCAGCGTGTCCGCCATGCGTCCGACTCGGTCGTGGTGCTTGACCAGGAAGTACTTCTCCTTGACCTTCTCGCGGGTCGTTTCCTTCGACGGCGCGATCTTGTCGCGGATGACCTTGAACACGTACGGATATGACGGCAGTGTGAACACCGTCATCACCAGTCCCTTGATACCAGGGGCGATGATGAAGTTGTCGGTCGAGTGCTTGAGATGGTGCAGGAAGTCGCGGAAGAACAGCGTCTTGCCCTGCTTCTGCAGGCCAACCATGGTGTACAGTTCAGCCTCGCTGCGGGCGGGCGCGATCTGGTGCAGGAAGCTCACATACGCCGAGGGCACCTCCATGTCGACCAGAAAGTACGCGCGGTTGGCGGAGAACAGCAGCGCAATCTGCTCGGGGTCGAGCAGCAATGCGTCGACATGCAGATTGCCGTCGGCACCGTGCTTGATCGGCACTGCAAACGGATGCGACTGGTAGCCGTTGACGACGTGGCCGATGATGTACGCGGTGCGGTTGCGGAAGAACAGGCTCGACAGCACCTGCAGCTGATGGTTGGCCTCGAGCCGGAACGGCCGCGGAAAATGGGCGCGGAAGGCGCCCAGCAGATTGGCCAGGTCGCGGCGAAAATCGCCGAAGCGGCGCTCGAGGCGGAAATCGAGCACGATGTCGATCAGTGCATTGCGCAGCCCATGCTGGCGCGGATAGTACGAGCGATACGACGGTGGATCGGCGTCGATGTGCTCGGTCGATACCGCGGGCCGCACGAAGAGGCACCGGTTGTGGAAATAGGTCCGGTGCAGGATTTTGCACGAAACCGAATTGAAGAACGTCTCTGCGCATTCCGGCTGGCGGTGGTCGATCAGCAGCCCGATGTACTGGCGCTTTACGTCTTCCCAGCGCGCTTCGTCGATGCTCGCACACTCGAACTCGCGCTCGAGCCGCGCGACGGTCTCGGTGACGCGTCGATCGTAGAAGTCGATGCGATCCTGCGAAGTGTGCGCGATCGCCAGCCAGTTGCCGGCTTCGAAGTGGCGCTTGGCGGCGCGCGCGCAGTCGCGGAACAGCGCGTAGTGGTGGTTGAAGCCGTCGAGCGTCGCCTGCGCGATCGCCTGCGTGGATGCGATCATCGCGTGCGGCGCCGGCGGATCATTTCTTCATGGCAGCCTGGCGTGCATCCACCTCTTCGATGTACGCGTTGAAATCCTTGATGGCGGCGTTGCCCGCCGCGATGTTCGCGTCGGCGACGGCTTTGGTTTCTGCTATGTACTTCTTGATGCAGTCGGTGTACGTCTTGGAATCCTTGTTGAACCGGTCGAACCGGCGCTGGTCGGAAAATGCCCCGGGGAATTCGGGCTTGGCGCAGGTCGGCGGCGGCACCGCGACGGCGGCCGTTCCAGTGGGCGCAGGTGCCGGCTGCTGGGCAAGTGCACTGATTGCAAGGAAGGACGCAACGGCGGCGAAAGCAAGGCAGAGGCGCGAGGTCATGGGACGGGCCTAGTATCGAAGGGTGAAGACGGTCATTTTATGCTCGCCGCGACGAGTGGGGAAGAGGCGGGCCGACTAGCGCAAGAGCGCAGCGACCAGGCCCACCCCAACCGCAACCAGGTCGACGGCGAGCCCCGCCCTGCCTGAGTTGAGCGAGAACGGGAACGAAGGGTCCCCGACGGGTGGCTTCTGCAAAAGCGCATCGGCGAGCAGATTGACATCGATAGTCTGGCGCCGCGCCGCAGCGGTGGAGAGTTCGCTCAAGGCTCTGGCCACCGCTTCAGGGTCGAGTATCGAAATCGGCGTGTGGCAATACGTGCACGCGACCTCGCGTTCCAGGTTCACCGGCGCGCCGCAATTCGAGCACTGGATCGAGCGCACTTTGGCCTTGAGCGCGGCGAGTTCGGCGCCCGTCAGCGGGCGGATGAAGTTTTTCTCGCGCAGGAATTGCAGGAACGGCGACAGCCGGCCATGGCCGTACGGACAGCGGAAGTACGAAAACCGCGTGGTGCGTTGCAGATCCCGCGTCAGTTGCAGTCGCGACGTACAGCGCGGGCAGTCCAGCAGCGAAGTCAGCGGATTGCGCGATTCCGAGCGGTGCGCGTCGAGTGCCTTGAAAACTTCGATGACGCCGCCGGGTGAGAGCTCGGTCGCTTCGTGTCCGTCGAACCAGATCAGCTGGCAGGGAAAGCAGAAGTCTATGCTGACGCGGCCGATGAGTGCGCGCTCGAACTCGAGGGGCAGCATCGCCGCCTTGCATCCTGGGCAATTCACGGCAAGGCGATTGCCCGGTTCAGCGCGGCTCCGCCACTTGCGCCGGCGCCCGCTCGAGCGCCGCTTGCAACGTCACAACTCGCGCGCGGCAAAGGTGTTGCACTGACGCAGGTCGCCCGATTGCAGGCCGATCTTGAACCAGCGCGCGCGCTGCGCCGATGAGCCATGCGTGAACGATTCCGGCGATACCACGCCGCGCGACGCCTTCTGGATCCGGTCGTCGCCCACCGCGCCGGCGGCGGCGATGCCCGCGTCGATATCCTTGGCGTCGATCAGCCCGCGCTTGGCGGCCGACTGGCCCCACACGCCAGCCAGGCAGTCGGCCTGCAATTCCTGGCGCACCGACATGGCGTTGCGGGCTTCGGACGAAGCGCGCGACATCTTCTTCTGCACTTCGTCCATCAAGCCGAGCTGGTTCTGGACGTGATGACCGATTTCATGGGCGATGACGTACGCGCGGGCAAAGTCGCCGGGCGCGCCGAAGCGCTGCGACAGTTCCTGGAAGAAGGCGGTATCGAGGTAGACCTTGCGGTCGCCCGGACAATAGAACGGACCCATCGCCGCGCTTGCGAGCCCGCACGCGGAACCCACTTGCCCGTTGAAAACGACCAGCTTGGGCGCTTCGTAGCGGGTTCCGAGCTGCTGGAACACGCCACCCCACACGTCCTCGGTATCGCCGAGCACGCGGGCGACGAACTCTTTCTGTTCGTCGCGCGGTGTGGGCGCGCTGGTGTTGGGCGCCGTGTAGGGAGTCGTCTGCGTGGGTACCGGCGGGCCGCCGCCATCGCCAAGCAGAGCCAGAATCTCCAGCGGATTCTTGCCCAGCAACAGGCTGACGACAACCACGACGACGATTGCGCCGCCACCGAGGCGCATGCCACCGCCTATGCCTGGCGAGCCGCGCCCCGAACTCTCTTCGACGTTGTCACTGCGACGGAAATCCTGCCAGCGCATGGGTGTCTCCACTGCGGGAAAGATGCCCATTCTAACGCCTGGGAGCAGCACTCAACCGAGTTCGTCGATCGACCGCGGCCAGCTCGACTTGAGAAGGCGCGAAAGCGCCCGATCGGCGAGCACGGTGCCACCGGTCTGGCAGCGCGCGCAGTAGTTGGTTTCGTTGTCAGCGTAGACGATGCGCTGGATCGGCGCGCCGCATACCGGGCAAGGCTGCCCGAATTTTCCGTGTGCAGCCATCTGCGCCTGGAAAGCCGTGACCTTATCCGGAAACGCCCCGGCGGCCTGCGCGCGCAGCCGCGCGGTCCATTCCGCCAGCACCTCGTTCGTGGCGACATGCAGGCGCAGGGCCTCGTCGGCGCCGAGCTTCTGCGTCAACGCGATGGGCGACAGGCGCGCCCGATGCAGGATTTCATCCGAGTACGCGTTGCCGATGCCGCTGAACAGGTGCGGATCGGTCAGCGCACGCTTGAGCGTATGGTTCTCGCGTTGCAGGCGTTCGCGAAAGCTTGCCGCATCGGTAGTGGCGATCTCCAGACCGCCCATGTCGAAGGCGGCCAGCGCCGCCGCACCCTCGACCAGATGCAGCGACGCACGCCGCTTGGTGCCGGCTTCAGTGAACGCCAGCGTTCCGTTCTCGAACTCGACAGCGGCAAGCGTGATGCGTCCCGGCGGCTTGATCCCGCGCTCGAACCAGCGCAGGCGCCCGGCGATCATCAGATGCAGGACCAAAAACAAACCGGACTCGAGAGCAATGACGATGCGCTTGCCCAGGCGTTGCACGGCGACGACGCGCTTGCCATCGACGGACGTCAGGGGCGGCACCGCGGTGCGCAGCAGGAAGGGGTTCTGCAGGCGGATCCGGTCGAGCCGCTTCCTGACAATGCGCGTTTGGAGATTCTCGACGTAGACGACGACGTCGGGCAGCTCGGGCATCGCGTCAAGCGAGTCCGAACGCGCCGAGCGCGGCGGCCACTGCCAGAATCCACAGCGGGTGCCACCGCGTGTTGAGCGCGAGCAGCGCGGTCGCGGCGGTCAGGGCATAAGCGATCCAGCCATCGTCGGTGGCACGTGCCAGCACGTAGCCGCTTGCCAGCACCAGACCCACCGTCACCGGGGCCAGCCCGCGCTGGATTGCGGCACGGAGCGGGGCACCACGAAAGCGGTCCCAGACGTGCGCGACGGCATAGGTCAGCACCGAGCTTGGCAGGCAAATCGCCACGGTTGCGACCAGCGCGCCAAGAAACCCGTCGACCTTCCAGCCGATGACGCTGACGATGAGCATGTTGGGGCCGGGCGATGCCTGCGAGATCGCGAACGCCTGCGCGAACTCGGCATTGGTCATCCAGCCTTGGACGTCGACAACGCGGCGATGGATCTCGGGGATCAGCGCGTTAACCCCGCCAATGGCCAGAAACGACAGGAATCCGAACTGTTGCGCGAGTTCGATGAGCACCGGCGGAATCATCGCTCGCCCCGATTGCGCGTGCCCCACGCGATCGCGACCGCGAGCGGCGCCAGCGCCAGCAGCGCCCACAGCAGTGGCACGCGGACAATGGCCAGCGCCAGGAAACCGAGCAGCGCGATGACGACCTGCCATCGCGTGCCGAGCAGTGGACGCGCCATCTTGAGGCCGGTTGCAATGACCAGGCCGGTGGCCGCCGACGATACGGCCGCGGTTGCGCCGCGCACCGCGGCGAACGTGTCGAAACGCGCGTATAGCGCGGCCAGCGCGAGCACGATCAGGAACGGCATCAGCATCAGCCCAAGGCATGCCGAGAGCGAGCCGAACGGTCCGCGAAAACGGTTGCCGACGATGACCGCCACGTTGATGATGTTCGGGCCGGGCAGGAATTGCGACAGCGACAGCACTTCGGTGAATTCGCGTTCGTCGAGCCAGCGCCGCTCCTCGACGAGCATGTGGCGCGCGAAAGGCAGCACGCCGCCGAATCCGGAGATGCCCACCTTGAGGAAACCGCGGAACAGGTCGCCGGCGCTCGTTGGCGCGGTGGTGGCGGGAGACTCGATGGCGCTCATTGCCCATGCCCTCGCAACAGGTATCGTGCGCAAGCCGCGCCGGGCCACGCAAATGCTTTCGTCACTGAGGGTCCAGTCCAGGTGTACATCAATGGTCGCGCTCGATGGCCAGCTCGGGGTAGCCGGTCGCCGCGTCGCGACGGCGCGCAAAGGTCCATCCGGGGAGGATCGCGAGCAGGATCTCCGCGGTCGTCCGCACACGACAACCGGCGGCGACGTGGCCGCCCGTGACGCGCCCGTCGCAATCGGCGATCGCCATATGCAGGTGCGCGCCTTCGGCGGACAGCGATCCCGCGAGGGCGATGATCTCGAAGTCACCCTCGCGCACTTCCGGATGCGGCGCACCGGCGTGGCGGAGCGCCACGCGCGACAGGCTGCCAATGCCGGAGAGCACGAATGCCGCGGCGATGTTGCGTTCCTGCACCAGCGTCTCGATGCGCTGGCGCAGGTCGTCACCGGGATGCAGTCGGACGGGCAACGGTGTCAAATGCGCACCCGCCGGAATGAACATTGAAGCGCCATGGGCCTGTGGAGTCTCGGCGCACATTGTAGCGTGCGGCAGCGTGACTCGGCGCGAGGCGCACCGGGGGCGTTGACTGCGGTATGCTTTGCGTCGCCTGGCGCGAACATGCCCTACCTCCTGCGCATCCTTCGCTGGTTTGCCCGCGCCGTGGACGCGGTGGTGGATGCCGTTGGACGCAACGTCGCATGGCTGGTCCTGTTTGTAGTAGCGACGCTGTTCGCACAATGGCCGCTGCGCGAATTCGTCGGCGCCGGGCACATCCTGGCCAACGATTTCGGCCAGATCGCTCACGCCGCGGTGTTCGCGATAGGCGTCGTCTACGCGCTGCGCTGGGACGGCCATGTGCGGCTCGACGTGTTCAATCAGCGGCTTTCGGCACGGGCGCGCGCGCTCATCGATCTCGCGGGAACGCTGTGCATCGTCATCCCGTGGGGAGCGATCGTCGTCTGGTTCAGCTGGGGGACGACGGTGCGCTCGGTGGCAGGATTCGAGAAATTTCCCGATACCTGGTCGCCCGGCTATTGGGTCTTCAAGGTAATCCTGGTCGCGTTCGGTCTGCTGCTGCTGCTACAGGCGAGCGGCCACGTGGCGCGCGACCTGGCGCGGTTGATCGACCCGCATGCGCCGCCCGATACGCCGCGCGCCCCTGGGGGCGTCACGCAGTGAGCATTCTCATCCCTGCGCTCGGTCTAATCATGTTCGCAGCGGTTTTCGCGCTGCTGCCGTTCGGCTTTCCGGTCGGCTTCACGCTGATGGGCGCCGCGTTGCTGTTTTCGGTGATCGGCCACTTCCTCGGCGCGTTCGACCTGCCTCTACTCAGCGCATTGCCGCAACGCCTGATCGGCTTGATGGAAAACGATCTGCTGCAGGCGATCCCGCTGTTCGTGTACCTGGGCGTGATCATGCAGCGCACGACCCTCGCCGCAGAACTGCTCGAAGCGATGAGTGGCCTGTTTGGCAAGCGCGCCGGCGGCCTGTCGATCTCGACGGTGATCCTGGGTGCGCTGCTGGCACCGACAACGGGTGCGGTTGGCGCGTCGGTGCTCACGCTTGGGCTGCTGGCACTGCCGGCCATGCTCGACGCCGGATATCGGCCGAGCCTCGCCAGCGGCGTCGTGTGCAGCGCCGGCACGCTGGGCACCGTGCTGCCGCCGTCGATCATCCTCATCGTCCTGGCCGACCTGATGCGTGGCGCCAATGCAGAAGCGCAGATTATGCGCGGTGAAGACGTGCACGGTGCGCTGATCATCAAGGACATCTACGCCGGCATGCTCGTGCCGGTTGCTCTCCTGCTGGCGTTTTATCTCGCCTACGTCATCGCGGTCGCGATCTTCCGGCCCGCTGATTGCCCGCCGCTGCCGCCAGAGCGCCGCAAGCGCCTGCCCTGGTCGCGAGTGTTTGTAGTGGTGATCGGTCCGCTGGCTTTCATTGCGTTGCTGCTGGCGACGATCGTCACCGGACGCATGTACACGGTAGAAGCCGCCGCACTCGGTGCCATCGTTGCGACCACTTATGCGATGGCGCGTGGCGAACTGTCCTGGGCGCGCTGGGCCGATACCGTGCGCACGGTGATGCGCCTAACCGGCATGATGTTCCTGCTGCTCATGGGCGCGTCGACGTTCACGCTGGTTTTTCGCGGCGTCAACGGGCCGCAGACGGTGCACGCTCTGCTCGCCATGCTGCCCGGCGGTTTGACCGTGGCGGTGTTCGCCGTGTTCGCGGTGACTTTCTGTTTCGGCTTTTTTCTCGATGCGCTGGAAATCGTCCTGCTGGTCGTTCCCATCGCCATGCCGCCGCTGCTCGCCCTGGGGGCACATCCCATCTGGCTTACCGCGCTCATGGCGATCACGGTGCAGACCAGCTTCCTGATGCCGCCGTCCGGCTTTGCGCTGTATTTCCTGCGTTCGGTCGCGCCTCGCGACCTGGCTACGCGCGCCATCTATGCCGGCGCGCTGCCGTTCATCCTCATACAGATCGTGGTGATCGCGCTGTTGTGGCGATTCCCGGATCTGGCGACCGCGCTGCCGGCGTGGCTTGAATAGCCGCGCGCCGCATTGCCGTGAGTTCGGTACTCTCAGCCGATATCGAGCGCGTGTTGCTTCAGCAAGTCCAGCGGCACCACCGCCAGCGTCTCTTCGTGCGTCGCGTTGAGGATCACCGGCGGCGCGACGCCTGCTTCGAAGGCCTCGCGCCAACGCGCGACGCACAGACACCAGCGATCTCCGGGTTTCAACCCCGGGAAACCGGCATCCGGAACCGGCGTCGACAAGTCGTTGCCCTGTTCCCGGGAAAAGCTTAGAAAGCGCGCCGTCGTCTGCACGCAGACGATGTGCATTCCGACGTCCTCGGGCCCGGTGTTGCAGCAACCATCGCGGTAAAAACCGGTACGCGGTTTGGTGGAGCAGGGCTGCAACCTTCCACCCAGCACGTTCTTGTCTTCGACCATGGCGTCAGGGTTTGAGCGCGCGATAGAGGAAAGGGAAACTCACATCCATCCGGTAGTCGATGTCGGAGTGCGTGTCGTCGAACTCCTCGTAGGCGTGCTTGATGCCGGCTTGCTGCAGGCGCTTGGACAGAAGACGCGTGCCGTACTGTATGTGATACTGGTCGCGCCATCCGCAGTCGATGTAGATGCCGCGCATCGTCTTCAAATTGGCTTTGTACTTGTCGACCAGGTTGATCGGGTCGTGCTGCAGCCACTTGTTCCAGCGCGCCGGCAGGAGCTCGCCGGTCTCCAGATGAAAAGGCAGGCGGAATCCGAGCGGCGCCTTCGGGTCGGGATCGTAGGTCGCGGCCATGCAGATGTTCATGATCGCGTGACCTTCGGCCTGCGACAGTTTTTCCTTGTTCCACACGTGCTCGAGAAAACGCTTGACGCGGCCGTCGTCGCGGCCTTCCGCGAGCCCCGACCGGCCGGCTTCGCGCAGCGCATCGTACTTGCCATTGCGCCGTTTCAGCGCACGGTACTTGCCGATTTCGTTGAGCGTGTTGGGCCAGTCGTGGCGATAGACGAAATCGAAATACGAGTCGCCTGAATGGTCGGCGATCGCGCCCCAGTGCTGCGGATATTTCATGGCGTGGATGATCGCGCCGTACCCTCCCGACGATTTCCCGAAACAGCCGCGATGCTCGCGTGACGCCAGCGTGCGGAATTCGCGATCGACGAAAGGAATGAGCTCCCGCGTCAGATAGTCGGCATAGTTGCCGATCGCGGAGGAATTGATGTACTGGTTGCCGGCCAATGCGGTAAAGCAGTCGGGAAACACCAGGATCGTCGGTCCCATTTTGCGCTCGTGCACTAGGCGCGCGGCACGTTCGACCAAGTTTTCGGCAAACGGCTTCCAGTTGGCGTGCGCGAGCCCGGTGCCGGTGAAGCCGACGAGGTCGTAGAGGACCGGGAAGCGGCGGCCGCGGCCGCGCGTTGCGACGGTATCGTACTGCGGTGGCAACCACACTCCGAGTTTGCGCACGTGCGGGTCACCCAGGGCATTGCTCTTGAGCACCCTCGACACATGCTCCAGCACGACGAGCGTTCCGGCAGGTCCCGGCGGACGTTTTAGCGTCATCATGGTTCCCGTTCGATGTGGACGCGGCATTGTAACGCTCGGCAGGGGATGCCGACGGTCGGACGGCCTTGAATCGGCACGATGCCCGGTCTAACATGGGCCTGTCGTAAGGCTGCATGCCGCGTGCGAGCGCTGAAGCGGCGTAAGTTGCCAATCCAGGGAGGCTGTCGATGACGAGGACCGTTGTGTTGCTGACTGTCGGTACCGCAGTCGTCGGCATGTTGCACGCAAGCGCGCGAGGTCTTCGCGCACCCGGACGTGCCGGAGGAGCACCGGCGGGCGTTTCTGCAAGCGTGTTTTGTGCGGATGAAATAGGCGTCCGCTGCCGCGGCGGTTTTAGCTAGCGTTCGAGAATTGCGGTAACGCCCATTCCGCCCGCGGTGCAGATCGAGATCAGACCGCGCCCCGAGCCGCGCTGTGCGAGTTGCTTCGCCAGCATGCCGACGATGCGCGTTCCGGTCGCGGCGAAGGGGTGTCCGAGCGCCACGCTGCTGCCTTTCGGATTGAGTTTGGCGCGATCGATCGCGCCCAGCGGCGCGGCGCGCCCCAGTGTGTCGCGGCAATACTCCGCGGACTCCCAGGCTTTGAGCGTGCACAGCACCTGCGCGGCGAAGGCTTCGTGGATTTCGTAGATGTCGAAACCCTGCAGACTGATGCCCGCCCGGTCGAGCATTGCCGGAACCGCGTAGGTCGGCGCCATCAGCAGGCCTTCACGCGGCCCCGCAAGGCCGGCGAAATCGACCGCAGCCGACGCCGCGTGCGTGAGATAGGCAAGCACGGGCAAGCCGCGTTGGTTGGCCCACGCTTCGGACGCGAGCAGAACGCACGACGCGCCGTCGGTCAGCGGCGTGCTGTTGCCTGCCGTCAGCGTACCCGTCGCGCTGCGATCGAAAACGGGTTTGAGCGCGGCCAGCTTCGCCAGATCTGTATCGGCGCGCACGTTGTTGTCGCGGTTCAGTCCGCAAAATGGCGTGACCAGATCGTCGAAGAAGCCCGCCTCCCACGCCGCCGCCGCGTTGTCATGGCTGCGCAGCGCGAGTTGATCCTGTTCGAGGCGCCCGATGCGCCATTGCTTGGCCATCAGTTCGCAGTGCTCGCCCATCGACAGTCCGGTGCGCGGCTCGGCTACGGTCGGCGTCGCCGGTTTCAGGTCGCGCGGTCGCAAACCGAGCCAGGGCTTCAGTCGCGCGGACAACGAGCGTCCGCGAGCGCTGTCGAGCACGATGCGATTGAGCGCCGTGCTGTAAACCACCGGCACGTCGCTGGTAGTGTCGACTCCGCCGGCGATGCCGCACTCGATTTCACCCGCTTCGATGCGCTGCGCGATCTGCACGACGGTGCTGAGGCTCGTGCCGCACGCACGCTGCACATCGTACGCAGGCGTGTGCGGGTCGAGACCGGAACTGAGCGCGGCCTCGCGCGTCAGGTTCCAGTCGCGCGGATGCTTGATCACGGCCCCAGCCGCGACTTCGCCCAGCCGCGCCCCCCTGAGGCCACACTGGTCGACGAGCGCGGACAGCGCCGCGGTGAGCAGTTCCATGTTGCCCGCGTGGACGTAGGCGGTATTGCTGCGCGCAAACGGAATGCGGGCGCTGCCGACAATCGCAGCGCGGCGACGGGTGGGCTGCATGGTGCCTCCAGCGTGAACGTAGTGATAATACGCGACGTTCGTCGGCTCTCGGTTGACGTCAGGCGGCGGCGCTTGCCTAGTCGAGCTCTGCACCTTAGGCTAGCTGTTCTGGTGTTTGACAAGGATGCAACATGCGCATTTCGATCTTGGTAACAACGACCTGCGTCATTGGCATTGCCGGCACTGCTTGTGCCGCGATGCCGAATGCCAGGGCCGGTTTGTGGGAGAACGCGTCGACCACCGTGGTCGAGGTTGGGCTGCCCCCGAACGTTCCCAACGCGGCGAAGCTGCCGCCCGCGGAGCGCGCCAGGATCGAGCGCTCGCTCGCCCCCTGGGGCGGCAGGCCGGTCACGACCAACGAACGCGTGTGCATGAGCGCGGACACGCTCGACCCCTGGGACACCTACGGCACCGGCAAGGGCGCGGCGGCGGATTGCAAGCGCACCGTCCTGCAGCAGACGCCGCAGCGCGTGAAGATGTCGCTGGTTTGCGCTGGCGGGAGGTCGACCGGCGACGCCGACTTTACCGCGGTGGGTAGCGACCGAGTGGTCGGGAAGATAACGATGCTGACCAAAAGCGAGCGCGGCGACAGCAAACTCAACGTGCAGATGGAGTCGCGCTGGGTCGGCGCCGATTGCGGCAGCCTCAAGCCCGGCCAACGCGAGACGCTCGGCGCGCGTTGATTCCGGCGCGGCGCTGCGCAGCCGGCATCAGCGAAACGACGCCGCGGTAAGCGCCAGCACCAGCGGTTCGTCACCGCGGCAAGCGCGGTGGACACGAGCATGCTCGCGGCGATGGGTCCTCCGAGCGTGTTGAACTGACGCGACATCAGCTAGACGTTTGCACCGACCGGCAACGCCGAGAGCAGCACCACCACCTTTGTTTCCAGCGGCCGCAGCGACAATGCGCGCGCCAGCGCGAATACGCCCTAAGGCAGTGCGACGAGCTTGAGTACGCAAATCGCCACGCTCGCGCGCCAGCCCTCGCGAATGTGTCGCGAGTCCCATGCCCAGCGCGAT
>JBDTLK010000071.1:0-16603 GCA_039934835.1 Edaphobacterium sp. (SeqCode)
CAAGAGCTACAACATGGCCGGCTGGCGCATCGGCTTCATGGTCGGCAACAAGGACCTTGTATACGCGCTGTCGCGCATCAAGGGCTATCACGACTACGGTACGTTTACGCCGCTCCAGGTCGCATCCATCGCGGCGCTCGAGGGGCCGCAGGATTGCGTCGCCGAGATCGCGATGACATATCAGAAGCGGCGCGACGTGCTGGTGAAAGGCTTGCACGAGTCGTCGTGGATGGTCGACAACCCAAAGGCGTCGATGTACGTCTGGGCGAAGATACCCGAGCCGTATCTGAAGATGGGCTCGCTCGAGTTCACCAAGAAGCTGCTGGCGCAGGCGAAGGTATCGGTATCGCCAGGAATCGGCTTCGGCGAATTCGGCGACGAGCATGTGCGCTTCGCCATGATCGAGAACGAGTCGCGCACGCGCCAGGCGATTCGCGGCATCAAGCAGATGTTTCGCGAGGACGGGCTGTTGTAATGGCTGCGAACGCGCCGATGCAACCCATGCGCGTCGGCCTGCTCGGCATGGGCACGGTCGGGCGCGGCACGTGGGACGTTCTCAATCGCAATGCCGAAGAGATCGCGCGCCGCGCCGGCCGGCCGATCCGCATCACCACCATCGCGACGCGCACGGTCGCGCGCGTCGGCGACGCCCTGCTCGGCGCGCATGATGTGCGGGTAAGCGCTGACCTCGAGTCGGTGGTGCGCAGCCCCGACGTCGATATCGTCGTCGAGCTCATCGGCGGGATCGAGCCGGCAAAGTCGCTGATGCTGACCGCAATCGGCCACGGCAAGCACGTCGTCACGGCCAACAAGGCGCTGCTCGCGGGGCACGGCAACGAGATCTTCGCCGCCGCGCAAAAAGTCGGCGTGATGGTGGCCTTCGAAGGTGCGGTCGCCGGCGGCATCCCGATCATCAAGGCGCTGCGCGAAGGCCTGACCGCGAATCGCATCGAATGGATCGCCGGCATCATCAACGGCACCAGCAACTTCATCCTGTCCGAAATGCGCGCCACCGGGGCGTCCTTCGGCGACGTGCTCGCGGAGGCGCAAAAGCGCGGCTACGCCGAAGCCGACCCGACTTTCGACGTCGAAGGCATCGACGCCGCGCACAAGCTGACGATCATGTCGGCGATCGCCTTCGGCGTGCCGATGCAATTCGCCAAGGCGTACACCGAAGGCATCACCAGCCTGACACGCGAGGACATCCGCTACGCCGAGGAACTCGGTTATCGCATCAAGTTGCTCGGCATCACCCGCCGCGCGTCGGTTAATGGGCACGAGGGCATCGAACTGCGCGTGCATCCGACGCTGGTGCCCGAGAAGCGTCTCATCGCCAACGTCGAAGGGGCGATGAACGCGGTGCTGGTCAAGGGCGACGCCGTCGGACCCACGCTCTACTACGGTCCCGGTGCCGGTGCCGAGCCGACTGCCAGCGCGGTCATCGCCGACCTGGTCGACGTGACGCGCATGCACACCGCCGATCCCGAGCATCGCGTCCCGCATCTCGCGTTCCAGCCCGATCGGCTGTCGACGACGCCGTTCCTGCCGATGGGCGAGGTACAAACCAGCTATTACCTGCGCATGCGCGTGCTCGACCGCCCCGGCGTGCTCGCCGACATCACGCGCATCCTCGCCGACCGCGACATCTCGATCGACGCCATGATTCAGAAGGAGCCGCCGGAAGGCCAGGATCAAACCGACATCATCCTGCTGACCCACGTGACGATTGAGAAGAATGCAGTCGCGGCCATCGCCGCCATTGAGGCGTTGCCGACGGTCAGCGGCAGCGTGGTGCGCATCCGGCTCGAAGAGCTCAACTAAGGGAAGCCGCCCGATGCGCTACATCAGCACGCGCGGTGGCACGACGCCCAAGCCGTTCAAGTCGATCCTGCTCGAAGGGCTGTCGCCCGACGGCGGCCTGGCGGTGCCGGAGAGCTACCCGAAGTTTGACACACAGGACCTGGCGCGACTGCGCGGGCTGGATTATCGTGCGCTGGCCTTCGAGATCCTGTCGCGCTACATGGACGACGTCGCGCCCGCGGAACTGCGCGCGCTCATCGAGCGCACGTATACGGCCAAGGTCTTCGGCAGCGACGAGATCACCCCGCTGGTTACGCTCGAGCCGGGCCTGCACCTGCTGCGCGCATCGAACGGTCCCACGCTGGCCTTCAAGGATGTCGCACTGCAGCTCCTGGGCAACCTGTTCGAACACGTGCTCGCAGAGCATGACGCGACGCTCAATATCCTCGGCGCGACCTCGGGTGACACCGGCCCGTCGGCCGAATATGCGATGCGTGGCAAGCGCGGCGTCACCGTGTTCATGCTCTCTCCGCACGGCAAGATGAGCCCGTTCCAGGCGGCGCAGATGTACTCGCTGGCCGATCCGAACATCTTCAATATCGCGATCGACGGCGTGTTCGACGAATGCCAGGATATCGTCAAGGCGATCAACGGCGACGCCGGCTTCAAGCATGACTTCCGCCTGGGTACCGTCAATTCGATCAACTGGGCGCGCGTTGCCGCGCAGGTCGTGTATTACTTCAAGGGATATTTCGCGGCCACCACCCGTCCCGGCGAGGAGGTTTGCTTCGCGGTGCCGTCGGGCAACTTCGGCAACATCCTGGCCGGACACGTCGCGCGAGAGATGGGGCTGCCCATCCGCAAGCTGATCCTCGCGACCAACGAAAACGACGTGCTCGACGAGTTCTTCAAGTCGGGTCGCTACCGCGTTCGCAATGCCGCCGAGACGCGGGCGACGTCGAGCCCGTCGATGGATATTTCCAAGGCTTCCAATTTCGAGCGCTTCATTTTCGACCTGACCGGTCGCGACGCGGGTGTCGTGCGTGCGCTGTGGCAGCAGGTCGAACAGGCCGGAGGGTTCGACCTGGCGGGCACGCCGCTGGCCATGAAACTGCGTCGCGCCGGTTTCGTCTCCGGGCGTAGCCTGCACATCGATCGCGTCGCCACCATCCACGCCATTTCCGATCGTTACGGAATTGTAATCGACCCGCATACCGCCGATGGCCTTCGGATCGGCCTTGCGCACCGCGAATCCGACGCCACCCTGATTTGCATCGAGACCGCGCAGCCGGCGAAATTCGGCGCGACCATTCGCGAGGCGCTCGGCCGGGAGGCGGCGCGGCCGGCGGCCTATCAGGCGCTCGAGTCGCTGCCGCAGCGGTTCACGCCGCTCCCCGCCGATGTCGAAATCGTCAAGGCGTACATCGCCGAACATGCGCAAGTCTGACACACTCATTGGAGCACCTTTGCGGTGCGCGCACCGGTGCATTGGGCGCTTCGGTGCTCGAGCACGTACGGGCGCGCCGACGCGCTGCCATCGCGGTTGACGGTGATGCTGCGCGATCTCCTTCGCAATCTCGCCGCCGGCGCACGCGTGGCGTTTGGACGACCGGTAACGCTGCTGTCGTTTCGCGTCGGCGTTCCGCAATTACTGCTGCTTGTCCTTGTGTCGGCACTGCTCGATATTGCCGTCGACGCGCTGCGGGTCGGCCCGGGCGGTCAGTTCACGCTGACCGGATTGGTGGGGGAAGGTTTTTTCGGGGCGCTGCTGCTGCTCTTCGCGGCGCTGCTCGCGCTTGCCTTCCGCCAGCCGGGTTATGCGCTGGCTCTGCCGATCGTGGTACTGGCCGGAGAATGGCCCCTCCAGGTGGCGCGCATGCTCATCGCGCTTGCGGTCGGCGACCATGCGGGCCGACTCGGGGAGGGGCTGCGTGCGGAACAAGTGGTCCAGCTGTGGACGCTGTTCTGGCTGTGGCGCTCGGCCGCCGTGAGTCTCTCGCCGCGGCGGCCGCGGTTCTGGTTGCGCTCGCTGGCCGCATTTGCACTGCTGGCAACGCCGCTGTGGTTCGGCGGCGCGCTCCTGCCGGACGGCGGCTGGTGGCAGGAGCGCGTCGCAGTCGCGCCGCGCGACGCGCGC
Organism: Edaphobacterium sp. (SeqCode); assembly: GCA_039934835.1. Lineage (GTDB taxonomy): Bacteria > Pseudomonadota > Gammaproteobacteria > Burkholderiales > Casimicrobiaceae > PALSA-1003. Next base: position 3,938 of record JBDTLK010000071.1, read on the forward strand.
TATCCAAGTCCGGTGTCCGAAGCGGCGCTGGCCGCACAGCCGGACTTGCTGGCCAATGCGCTCGACGATCTCGACGACGAGCGGCCGCGCCAGACCGACCTGTACTTCGTCGGCTTCGCGCCGTTCGCAGGCGAAGATGTCTTTCGCAAGGACATGGAAGTCGCGCAGGACCTGTTCGACGACCGCTTCGATACCGACGGACGCTCGATCGTGCTGCTCAACAATCCGGCGACGATACTGGAGCAGCCGCTGGCAACGGTGAGCAATCTGCGTCTGACGCTCAAGAAAATCGGCGAAAAAATCGATGCCGACGACGACGTCGTCATGGTCTACCTTGAGAGCCACGGCAGCGTGAACCACAGGCTGGCGGTCGATTTCCCGCCGCTGGAGCTCGATCAACTCACGCCGCAGTTGCTCAAGGGCATGCTCGACGAGGCCGGCATCAAGTGGCGCATCATCGTGGTGTCGGCGTGCTACTCCGGCGGTTTTGTCGCGCCCTTACGCGATGAACATACGCTGATCATGACCGCGTCGGCATCCAACCGCACGTCCTTCGGTTGCGGGGTGGAGAGCAACGCGACCTACTTCGGCGACGCCTTGTTCCAGCACGCGCTGCGCTTCGAAGATTCGTTCATCAAGGCATTCGAGATCGCGCGCGAGCGCATCGCCAAACGCGAAATTGAGGAGAAGGTCACGCCACCGTCCGAGCCGCAGATATTCGTTGGCGACGAGATGGCGACGAAGCTGCCGGAGCTCGAAGGCGCGCTACGTTCACGGCGCAGCGGAAATACCATCTGAGGGTACGGACCTCGGCGCGCCGCCGATATTGGTAGAATCGCTTGACCTGCCGCGGGCGGCGATGCCGGCGTGCAGATTCGTGAAAGTCCCGCATGGTGTCCAACGACGCACCGCCGCGCCCCCTCGCCGGCCTCAAGGTTCTGGAACTCGGCCAGCTGATCGCTGGTCCGTTCGCGGGCAAGGTCTTCGCCGAATTCGGCGCCGAAGTCGTCAAGATCGAACCTCCCGCATCGGGCAGCAGTCCGGGCGGCGATCCGCTGCGCCAATGGCGCCTGCTGCACAACGGCACGTCGCTGTGGTGGTACGTGCAGGCGCGCAACAAGAAATCGGTGACTGTCGACCTGCGCCGCCAAGAAGGGCAGGAGATCGTGCGTCGGCTCGCCCGCGAAGCCGACATCGTCATCGAGAATTTCCGGCCTGGAACGCTCGAGAAGTGGGGCATCGGCTACGCCGCGCTGTCCGCGCTCAACCCGGGACTGATCATGGTGCGCCTGTCGGGTTTCGGCCAGACAGGACCCGACAAGGATCAGCCCGGCTTCGGCGCAATTGGCGAGTCGATGGGCGGCATGCGGCACGTCACTGGCTTTCCCGATCGTCCGCCGGTACGCATGAACATCAGCATCGGCGATGCGCTGGCGTCGCTGCACGGCGTGATCGGCGCGCTGATGGCGCTGCATCATCGCAACGTCAACGGCGGCAAGGGACAGGTGGTCGATGTCGCGCTCTACGAGGCGGTGTTCAACATGATGGAAAGCCTGATTCCCGACTACGATCTGTTCGGCGATATTCGCCAGCGCATCGGTACGGGGCTTACCAATATCGTGCCGTCGAACACCTACGCGACGCGCGACGGCCAAAGCGTGGTCATCGCCGGCAACGGTGACAGCATCTACAAGCGCCTCATGCACGCGATCGGCCGCGACGATCTCGGCCAGGATCCCCTTCTCGCCAACAACAAGGGCCGCGTGACGCGCACCGGCGATATCGATGGCGCGATCGGCGCGTGGGCCGCCGCGCATGATCTGGCCGACATCCTCGTCATCCTGAAGGCCGCCGACGTGCCGCACGGCAAGATCTACACCGCCGCCGACATCGTCAACGATCCGCAGTATCTGGCGCGCGCAATGATCCAGCAGATGACGCTGCCCGACGGCACCAAACTCAAGCTTCCCGGCATCGTGCCCAAGCTGTCGGACACGCCGGGCGGTATCGACTGGATCGGTCCCGAACTGGGGGCGCATACCGACGAGGTATTGCAGCGCTTGGGTTATGGCGCCGACGAGATTGCAAGATTGCGCACGAGCGGCGCAATATGAGCAACTCGGCAATTGCATATACGTCATCACGGCGCAGGCCGGGATCCAAGTTGGTGGCGATGCCTGGAGTGCAACTTGGGCCCCGGCCTCCGCCGGGGCGACAGGTGTGACAGAGGCAGCCGAAAAAGTGCTCGGCGAGCGAGGAATGATGTCCAACCGCATATTTATTCACGACGTGGTCGCGCGTGACGGCCTGCAAATCGAGCCCGCCTTCGTTCCCACCGAGCGCAAGATCGAACTGATCGACCTGCTCTCGTCGAGTGGCATGGCAAAAATCGAAGCGACGTCGTTCGTGTCGCCCAAGGCGGTGCCCAACCTGCGCGACGCCGCCGAAGTCATGGCCGGCATCCGCCGCAATCCCGCCGTGACCTATGTCGCGCTGGTGCCCAACGCGCGCGGCGCCGAGCGTGCGCTCGCCGCCGCGGTCGACGAGATCGTGCTGGTAGTGTCGGTGTCGGAAACGCACAACCGCGCCAATGTGCGCCGCAGTGTCGCCGAATCGTTCGCCGGCTTCGGTGAAGTGTTCGACGTCGTGCGTGGCAGCAAGTTGAGCGTAGTCGGCGCGTTGGCCACGTCCTTCGGATGCCCCTTCGAAGGCGTGATTCCCGAGCAGCAGGTCCTCGACGCGGTCGCGCGCTACGTCGACCTCGGCGTGAGCGGCGTCACGCTGGCTGACACCACCGGCATGGCGAATCCGCGCCAGGTCGAGGCGCTGGTGGGCAAGGTGCGCGCGCGCTGGCCGGATCTGGAGCTCGCGCTGCACTTTCACAACACGCGCGGCATGGGACTGGCGAACGTGCTGGCAGGACTCGCTGCCGGCGTGGCGCGGTACGAAGGCTGCCTGGGCGGATTGGGTGGTTGCCCGTTCGCCCCGGGCGCGACCGGCAACATCTGCACCGAAGATCTCGTGCACATGCTGCAGGCGATGGGCTACGACACCGGCGTCGATCTCGATGCGCTGCTGGCGGCGTCGCGGCGCCTCGGCGAGATCGTCGCGCACGAGCTGCCGGGACAGGTCGTCAAATCGGGCAAATCCACCGACCTGCATCGTCCACCGCCGACCGTCGCGCCGCAGGAGCAGGCGTGGCTCGCGGGCGCCGAGCCGCGTTGACAGTCCCTGGGCGCTGTGTGAGCATCGCCGCTCCAATCGTTCATCGATGCCGTTGCCCGCACGCGCCAAGACGTGCGCAATGCCGCAGTCACCGGAGGTTTCAATGAAATTGTTGCGTATCCTTTCCATCGCCGTTGCCGCGCTGTCCTGCCTGGTCATGCCGTTTGCTGCTCAGGCGCAGGGCAAGCCCGAGAAATCCAAAGTCGCAATCGCGGTCGGCGGCAAGGCCGGCTTCTACTACCTGCCCCTGACCATCGCCGAGCGCCTCGGCTATTTCAAGGATGAAGGTCTCGACGTCGAAATCAGCGATTTCGACGGTGGCTCGAAAGCACTGCAGGCGGTAGTCGGTGGCAGCGCCGATGTCGTTTCCGGCGCGTGGGAAAACACCATTGACCAGCAGCCGAAGGGCCTCAACATGCAGGGCTTCGTGTTGCAGGGTCGCTATCCGGCGATTTCGGTCGGCGTCGTAAAAGCCAAGGCGGGTGCGTACAAGTCGCCGAAGGATCTGAAGGGCATGAAGATCGGCGTCAGCGCGCCGGGTTCGAGCACCAATCGCATGGTGTGGCACCTGCTCGCAAAGGACGGACTCAAACCTGACGAGGCGTCGTACATCGGCGTGGGTACCGGGGCCGGCGCGGTTGCGGCGGCTACCGGAGGACAGATCGACGCGATATCGAACGTCGATCCGTTGATGACCACGCTGGAAACGATGGGCGCGGTGGTGATCGTCGCCGACACGCGCACCGCCAAGGGTACCGAGAATGTCTTCGGCACGGCCGACATGCCAGCGGCTGCGCTGTACGCCCCGATCAGCTACATCCAGAAGAACCCGAATACGGTGCAGGCCCTCACCAACGCCATGGTGCGCGCGCTGCTGTGGCTGCAGAAGGCGACGCCCGATCAGGTGCTGGCCACCGTGCCGCCCGAGTACCTGCTCGGCAACAAGGACGCGTATCTTGCGAGCTACAACAAGGTGAAGGATGCCTTCTCGCCGGACGGAACGTTCACCGAGGCCGGCGCGCAGAACACGCTCAAGTATCTCGCGGCGTTCAACCCGGCGATCAAGCCGGCCGACATCAAGCTCGGGCAGACCTTCGACAACAGCTACGCGCAAAAGGCCCTCGCCAAGTACAAGAAGTAGGCGGGGCGCCTTCGATGAGCGTCGCAGTCGCCTCCGCGAACAAACCGGCGCTGCTGCTCGATCGCATCACCTGCGCGTTCGCCTCGCGCGAACAGGCGGGCGAGAGCTACACCGCGGTCAGGGACACGACGCTGTCGATCGCCCCGGGGGAATTCGTCTCGGTGGTCGGCCCGACCGGCTGCGGCAAATCGACGCTGCTCAACGTTGCGGCCGGTTTGCTGCAGCCGTCTTCGGGCGAAGTCCAGGTCCTCGGCGCGCCGCTGATCGGCATCAACCGTCATTCCGGGTACATGTTCCAGACGGAGTCGCTGATGCCGTGGCGCAATGCCCTCGACAACGTGCTGGCTGGACTGGAATTCGCCGGAGTCGAGCGCAGCGAGTCCGAAGCGCGCGCGGGCGCATGGCTGGGTCGCGTCGGTCTCAGCGGATTCGAAAAGCGCTATCCGCACGAGCTCTCGGGGGGCATGCGCAAGCGCGTCGCGCTGGCGCAGATGCTCATCCTCGATCCGCAAATCATGCTCATGGACGAGCCGTTTTCGGCGCTCGACATCCAGACGCGACAGTTGATGGAAAACGAATTGCTCGAGCTGTGGTCGGCGAACCGCAAATCGGTGCTGTTCATCACCCACGACCTCGAGGAAGCGATCGCCTTGTCGGATCGCGTGGTCGTGCTGTCCGCCGGGCCGGGGACCCACCCGATCGGCGAATACCAGATCGACCTGCCACGGCCGCGCGACGTCAACGAAATCCGCCTGACGCCACGCTTCGTCGAACTGCACAAACAGATCTGGCACGCGATGAAAGACGAAGTGCTCAAAGGCTATGCCCAAAGCCGAAAGCAATAGCGCCGCGGTCCCGGTGCCGGTGTCGCCGCAGCATGCCGCCGCACGGCGCGTGGCGTCGCGCAGCCTTCGTTCGCAACCCGGTCGACTGCTGTTCTATCACGCGCTGCTGCTCGGCGGCATCTTCGGCTTCTGGTACCTGATGACCGAGCCCGGACTCATTCCACCGTTTTACTTCGACGATCCGACCCGCGCCAAATTCTTCTTCGGCCAGCCCATCGAAGTCTTCAAGCGCATCTGGAACTGGTTCGTCGGTGGCAGCATCTATCTGCACCTTGGCGTGACGTTACTGGAAACGGTGCTGGCGTTCGCGATCGGCACGCTGTTGGGCTTGCTGTTCGGATTGTGGCTCGCCTTGTCGCCAACCGCATCGACGCTCGCCGATCCCTACATCAAGGCGATGAACGCGATGCCGCGGGTCATCCTCGCGCCCATTTTCGCGGTGTGGTTCGGATTGGGCATCACGTCGAAAGTGGTGTTCGGTGTCACGCTGGTTTTTTTCATCGTCTTCTTCAATGTGTACCAGGGCGTAAAGGAGGTCAGTCCGGTGGTGCTTGCCAACGCGCGCATGCTCGGCGCGTCGGGCAGGCAGCTGCTGCGTTTCGTCTATCTGCCGTCGGCGACGAGCTGGGTGTTTTCCAGCCTGCACACCTCGGTGGGACTGGCCTTCGTGGGGGCGGTGGTCGGCGAATACCTTGGCTCGGCACGTGGCGTGGGCTACCTGATCCACCAGGCCGAAGGCGTGTTCGATATCGATACGGTGTTGGCGGGCATCCTCGTGCTCACGATTTTCGCGCTGATCCTCGATTTCATCGTCACGCGAATCGAGAACCGGCTGCTGGTGTGGCGGCCCGGGACCGCCGAAACCGAGGCGCTTTGAGAGTTCGAATACTGCTTGGATTGACCTGCGGGACTCGGACGCTGTATACTCTTCGATTCTGACGCGGGGTGGAGCAGTCTGGCAGCTCGTCGGGCTCATAACCCGAAGGTCACAGGTTCAAATCCTGTCCCCGCAACCAACAAATCAACGGCTTGCTTTCGGGCAGGCCGTTTGTTTTTCAGGCCTGTGCCATAAACGTGCCGTGATCCGTCACGGTATCGACCCGCAGTGCCGTCAATTGCTCCGCGTAGGGTGCCAGGTGCACCCCGGCCAGATGCGCATACGGGCGCACCATCTCCGGGCTCTCCCATCCTCCCAACTCCTGCAGCGCGTCTAACGGGGTACCGCCCTGCACGTGCCAGTTCGACTAGGTATGCCGCAGATCGTGCCAGCGAAAATCACTGATACCGGCCCGCTTCAGCCCCGCATACCAGGCCTTGGTACTGACCCAAGAAATCGGGTTCCCGTGATAGCTAAATACGTGCGTTTACCTTGATTCCAAGCTTGCGCAATTCGCCTTGGATGCGCGGCGAGCCCCAACGAGTATTGGCAGCGGATGTCTTCCCGATCAGAGCTTTGACTTCTTCGGGCACTGGCGGTCGCCCGGGCTTGCCACGCTGACTGAGTTTTGACCAATGATCCCGAAACCGCCTACGCTGCCACGCGGTCACCGTAGCCCGGCCGGACGAAGATCAGGACTTGCCGCCACCTGGACCAGTGCCGCGATAGCCAGGACCAGAGGACGCGATCGCCTGAGCCGAGGCGTGGGCGCCGGGCCGAGCTCTGATAAACCCCGAGCTGATGCCGCAACGCAACGATCTCGAGTTGCATCGAGAGGCGCGAGCGGAGCTCGGCGGCCACGAACGCGATTAACGCAGACACGATCGGCTTCATGAATCTGGATCCTCTGGGGCAAGCGGAACCAATTAGACGTTAGCTTGATGTCGCGCGCACGAACGATCAAGATAGTCAACGGCGACGGGTGTTCGGGAAGGACAGGTTGGAGCTGGTTCTCAAGCGCGCCGTACATTGGGAGCGCTGTCCAGAAATTTAACGAGTTCGGCCGACGGCACATGCAGGGTGCGGTTCTTCCGGTCGCCGCGTTGGTTTATTCTTACGATTTCGAACCGAACAAATGGGAACCGCGATGAATCCGCTACAGTACGAAAAAATCAAATCCGCAAAGGGGTTCATTGCAGCGCTCGACCAGAGCGGGGGCAGCACACCGAAGGCGCTGCGCCTGTACGGCATCAACGAGGGCACCTATTCGGGCGACGAAGCGATGTTCAACCTGATCCACGCGATGCGCTCCCGTATCATAACCAGCGCAGCATTCAACGGCGATCGCGTGCTGGCTGCGATCCTGTTCGAGCAAACAATGGACGGTGAGATCGAGGGGCAAGGCACCGCCGACTACCTTTGGTCGGTGAAGCAGGTGGTCCCCTTCCTGAAGGTCGACATAGGCCTGGCTGACGAGGTGAACGGCGTGCAGATGATGAAGGCGATGCCGAACCTCGACGGACTACTGGCGCGTGCCAAGGCCAAAGGCATTTTCGGAACGAAGATGCGCTCGGTCATCAAGCATGCCGACGCCAAGGGCATCGACGACGTCATCGCCCAGCAGTTCGCCATCGGCAAGCAGATTCTCGTGGCCGGTCTGCTGCCGATCATCGAGCCCGAGGTGGATATCCATGCGACGGACAAGGCAGGTGCCGAGCAACTTCTGAACGCCGCGCTCCTCAAGAACTTGGACACGCTGGGACCTGACCAGCGCGTGATGCTGAAGCTGACTATCCCGTCAGTCGACGACTTTTATGCGGGCCTGGTCACGCATCCGAAGGTGCTGCGCGTCGTCGCACTTTCGGGCGGCTACTCGCGCGAGGAAGCAAACCAGCGGCTTGCGCGCAACCACGGCGTCATTGCCAGCTTTTCGCGGGCGCTGACCGAGGGCCTCACGGCGCAGCAAGGCGATCCGGAATTCAACAGGTTGCTGGATGAGTCGATCGGCAGCATCTACAAGGCATCGGTGACCTGAAGGGCAGCCCTCAAGCCAGGTCCAGCCAAGGACAGCTCCTGGCCGCGAATTGATTATCGCGGACGTATCTCGACTCCCCACCCACAGGCGACATCCGGTTCGCTAAACTTGCCGCCGCAAAGCTGACGCCCTGGCTTTTTGTTCCGCCTAGACCGAGGTGCCATGGAACGGGACATTGCAGGCGAGCGGATCGTCCGAGGTTACCATGAGGTCCGAGAGGAGAAACCTATGCCAACTTATGTCGTCACAGCCCCCCAAGGAAGACTCTCCGCACAACAAAAGCAGCGCATCGGCGCAGACATTACGCGGGTGCATTGCACTGTCGCAGCAGCCCCAGCTTATTTTGCTCAGGTGATCTTTCACGACGTGCCGGAAGGAAATTACTTCGTCGGCGGCAAGCTCCTGCGACAACCTGATCACGTTTACGTACATGGCGAGATTAGAGCCGGGCGCGATAGCGCCACGAAGGAGACGCTGGTGCTGGAGCTGATGCGTGCTGTCGCCGAGGCCGCCGAATTGGAGACGCATTGCGTTCAGGTCTACGTTGCGGATGTGCCTGCTCGGCAGATCGCTGAGTATGGCCAGCTCCTGCCATTGCCAGGCGGTGAAGCGGCGTGGTGGGAAGCGATCCCTGCCGAGTTGCGAAAACACATGGAGTCCATCGGCAGCCGAGCTGCCAATGGATCTTGAGAAGGCGGGCAGACTGACGTTCCGAACAGAGTCGTCGCCCCGCCCGAGGCATGATGACCTACTAGTTTCTGTTCGTGATCAGCCTTGCTGATCGCGCTGTGAAGATTGCAGGAATCACCGCCCGCCCGGATGCAGCGGGGATGCTGCAGGCGCTTATGCCGAGCGATTCGTAGGCTCGATCAAAGACGAACGCGTTCGTGCAAGCGGCAAAGCAGTGGAAAGTCTGATCTTGGTCGGGCGCGTCGTTCGACGTACAAAGTTCTGGGTACTGGGCGGCGCGTGCGATTGCTTTCTGGGCTCGCCTTGGCGGCACCTTGTTAGCACACGCGTTAGCGTTGGCGGCCGGCCTTGACGAATTCAACTGACGCGTGAAAAATGGCGACGTCCTTCTCGTAGTCAGCCGGATCGATACGGTCGATCTGTATCCACTCCCGAGTGCTCGCCATACCGCCGGGCTGAAACGGGAAAACATTGTCCCTCGAAAATCGCAACTCCGTCGCAGTGCCGACGGGTAAGCGCAGCCCAACGCCATTGCCACTAATACAAGCAAACATCTTGTCGCTGGCAAAGTAGGCGTCGAGGCCGTTGATCGTCTTCGCACTGACGCCCGGGAGCGCAAGTAGAAGGGTATCAAGCCGCAACTTGCGGCGGGACTCGGGGGTGTCGACTGTCAAGCGGCGTTCACTTTGCTTGTCATGTGTTGGTCAACCAGAACCACCAGCTGAATTTCGGCCGCATTCGCTCTGCCACGACAACTGAGACTGCGAATATACACAACTCTGGGTACTGGGTCGCCCGCGCGATCGCTATCGCCCGGCTGTTTGATCGTATCACTTGTCGATACACGGCATTCTGGCTGAGTCCGGCGGCATACGCCCGAGCGAGCGGCATCGCTCAAGATCGGCGTTGTCCCTGATTGAGCGAGAAGAGATCTGGAACGCGTTACAAATTGACTTTTTGACAACGAAGCGGAACCACTTTGCGCATCGCCTCGCCGTTAGCGACGAGCTGCGCTTGCTCTTGTTTGCGCAGTTCGCGTCGAACTTTGGCAAATGTCTTCCGCAAATCGGTTTCGACACTTTTTGTATATCGAAACGACGGATCAAGGATGGATTTCATTTACTCTCCTATTCGACGGTTGTCTGGTACGGAATTTTCAAGGCGCTTTTTTTTCTTGATGCCGCAAGAGTCGTTCCACTCCAATCAAACCCCAGCAGTTTCATACATTTGCTGGAATGGCCAGCCGCTCAATTAACAGGCGCCGTAAGCTATGTCGACACTTTGGTTCGATGCTGTTATGCCGGCTTTGTCGCCAACACCTTGTCGACACGGGTGTGAACGCTGATACTGAGCACGTCATCCTAAGCGCTATGCACTAGGACTTTGCTCGACGTACTACGTGACGCAGCCTCGTCCTTCGAACCGGACGCTCAACAGCGACGCCAGAAGAACCATTTCCCTGGCGGCGCTCGTGTCAACCCGTGACGACCTGCTCCGCTGATCCTGGGCGAGGTTGAATTGCGCGCAGATAAACGACAGAAAGTGGACCATCGGTGACCACGAGTCAACCGAGTATTAATGTTGACCGCGAATGCGGTGGCGACCAGACTGGCCGCTCGATCAGGGAGACACGAATGAATCCGACGCAGGCCGCGCTCAACGAGGTGACCAACTGGTGCATTTCGTCGCGTGTGGCGAACGCCCAGCTGATCGGGTGCCTTTTAGAAGACGATGCCGGGAAGGCAGAGGACAAGCGTACGGGAATGACGTGCGCGCAGCGCCAGGCCGCGCTCGCACGCCAATGCAGTACGCGCTGTGGCGAGTTCGCGCAGCGCATCACGCACAGGTCCTGCTCGACAGACGGATTCACCGACGAGCAGTGGTTCGTCGTATTCGGCAACCTCGACGGGAAGGTCGTCGGCTCGGCGCGCGTGGAGGGATGTGGGCCCAGGTTGAAGACGGCCATCATTACCCCGAAAAGCACTACGATCAAACAGAAGAACGTGCCCTCGGTCAAAACCTAGCGCGTGCCTCAAATATGTTATTCCCGCACAGCATTCCGACAGCTATAGTGCGCTGACGCCGCTAAGTAGAAGGGCAGGAACAAGGCTGTCGCGACGGTTAGAATGCAACAGTACCTGCGGGCGACGCGCCCGTCGGTTTGGACACTTGACCCGCGGAGCTTCGGCGTTCAAGTCTATGCCACCTTCGGACAACAATTCGCACTACCAACAGCACGTTTTCTTCAAGACCGCAGACGGTGACGTCCAGCACGTGCTTTGGGATGAAATAACTCAAGGGTTTTACGCCGACATCTGGACACACAGAGCGCAAGCGCCTCTCGCCGCCGGCGAAATCGCGTCGCTGGCCACCAACTGCGCGCTGGGCATTTATTATCTGCTCTCGCTTCACCGTCCGTACCAGACACAGGTGATGTACACGAAGCTCCGCGTGCCTTAGAACGTCGGTCGGCTCAAGTGACCGCTGCGCGCCAGTTGGTCGTTCCGTCCTGACCGGTTCGCTACATTGTCTGACGTTGCAACGACTGCGCGAGCAAGACCAAACGCTGACGGCGTTGCATTGTCACAGGCCGGCGTGGGTGGTGGCCTGGCGTTTGATGACGCTGCCGTGGTCGAGCTGATGGGTGGCGAGGGCGGGTCCGTCGAAATCGACGCCGTGCCCGGGCCGCTCGGACAGCGCGATCCTGCCGTTGCGCACTTCGATCGGCGTCAGGGTCGCGCCGAGATCGAACAGGTCGCTGCCGAATATTTTTTCGACCATGTAGCCGCCGGTGGTGGCTGCCACCAGGTGCTGAGACAGCTCCAGCGCGTTGTGCGGGGCGATCTGCAGGTTCGCCGACTGCGCGAGCGCCGCGATCTTCATCCATTCGGTGATGCCGCCAACCTTCCACACGTTGGGCTGGAGGATGTCCGCGGCGCGTTCGCGCACGTAGTTCCAGAACTCGAAGCGATTGCAGAGCTGCTCGCCGACGGCGACGGGAATCAGGCCATGAGCGCGCACGTGGGCGTGCCCCGCCACATCATCGGACAGGATCGGCTCCTCGATCCAGCCGGGGTTGACGTCGGCGAACGCGCGGCAGCGTTGGACGGCCTCGGCGGCCCGCCACTTCTGGTTAACGTCGAGCATCAGCGCCCGCTTGTTACCGATAAGCCTGCGCACCGCGCGGCACCGGTCCAGATCCTCGTCGGGATCGCTACGGCCAATCTTGAGCTTGAACGCGGAATACCCCTGGGTCAGGTGGTCTTCCACTTGCGCGAGCAGCGCATCCTTCGACAGATGCAGGTTTACCGCACTGGCGTACACCGGGACATCGGTGAGGCCGCCGCCGAGCAGCCGGTACAAAGGCTCGCCCACGGACTTCGCCTTGATGTCCCACAGCGCCGTGTCGACGGTCGCGATCGCCAGCGTGGTCAGGCCGCCCGGGCCGGCGAAGTGACAGTCCGCCCAGAGCATCTCCCACAGCCGCTCGGTGTGGCGCGGGTCTTCGCCGACGAGGAGCTGGGCGAGATATGCATCCACCAGGCTCTTGATCGCCAGGCCACCGACGCCGACGGTCATACACCATCCGGTGCCGGTGATGCCGGCGTCAGTCTTGATCGTCGTGAGTACCAGCTCCTGATGCGTGATCAGGTACTTGGCCGACATGAAGTGCTCCTTCAGCGGGAGCCGGTATGCGGTGGTGGACAGGCTTTCGATCTTCATGGGTCACAGGTTGCGCAGGAGGTGGGGCACGAACAGGACGACACTCGGGAAGATGGCACAGATCAGCAGTACCAAGAACAACGGGATCAGGAAGGGCACGAGCGCGATCGCCAGGCGCTCGACCCGGATC
>JBDTLK010000072.1:0-16511 GCA_039934835.1 Edaphobacterium sp. (SeqCode)
GCCTCGAGTTTTTGTCGCAATGCTTCGGCGAACGCGATGTCGGTCGCGCTGGCAAAAATCGGCGTTGGCTCGTTGCCGATATCTTCGCTGCGCAGGGGCGTCTTGACCATGATGCGCAACCACTCGCATATCGCATGCCAGTATCGGAGTCCGCTTACAAATCAATGACCTGGCTAAGACCTGGCGGACACCGACGGGGCGCCGGTGCGCGCGACTTGTAAGTATTCGCGACGGCGCGGCAGATGTTCGTCCTTTAGCCGCAGCGCGCGAAAAACTGCCGTCAACGCAGTAGTAGCAATTCAGCGCGGCAGAGCGCCGACCACCGTCCGCCCACGCTGCGACCCAGCCACAGCGCGAGCGGAATATCAGCGCCACGCCGAGGTAGTGGCCGGTGCTTTGCGTCGACGGAGGTCGTCGTGCCGGGTGTCAACGCACCTTTGCTGGTGCGCGATGCAGCAGTGACGGCGCGGAGTGGGTACGCGTGCTGCCGCGCGGCGAATGGCCGAGCACTCCCTGCCGTGATTTGTTGCCAACGGCAGCCGGCTGGCGCGCCTTGCGTTGCGACTGGCCACGCGATTTGCCCTGGCCTTGGGTCGGCTGCTGTCCCTGCCCTTGGCGCGCGCCATGCGGACGCCCCTGACCGCGTTGTTGGAACACCGGCTGCGCAACCGCTTTCGGATCGGGCTCGAAGCCGGCGACGACTTCGCTCGGAATTTCGCGCTTGATCAGTCGTTCTATATCGCGCAGGAAAGCGTGCTCGTCTATGCACACCAGCGAAACCGCCTCTCCCTCGGCGCCAGCGCGGCCGGTGCGGCCGATGCGGTGGACGTAGTCCTCCGGGACGTTGGGAAGGTCGTAGTTGACCACGTGCGGTAACTGGTCGATATCGATGCCGCGCGCGGCGATATCGGTCGCCACCAGCACGGTGACCTCGCCATCCTTGAATCCGGCCAGCGCGCGGGTGCGCGCGTTCTGGCTCTTGTTGCCGTGCAGGGCGACCGCGTGGATGCCGTCGGCTTCGAGCGCGCGCGCGAGTTTGTCGGCGCCGTGCTTGGTGCGCGTGAACACCAGCACCTGCTGCCAGCGATGATGCCCGATCAGCCATGACAGAAGCTCGCGCTTGCGGTCGCGATCGACCGGATGCACCCGCTGGCGGATCGCATCGACGGTGGCGTTGCGCGGCGCGACCTCGATCGTCTGCGGATGATCGAGCAGGCGATCGGCGAGCGCCTTGATATCGTCGGAGAATGTCGCCGAGAACAGCAGGTTCTGGCGTTTTTTCGGCAGCAGCGCGAGCACCCGCTTGACGTCGGGAATGAAGCCCATGTCGAGCATGCGATCGGCTTCGTCGAGGACGAAGATCTCCACGTGCGAAAAGTCGACGTGGCCTTGCCCTTGATGGTCGAGCAGCCGACCCGGCGTGGCGACCAGGATGTCGACGCCGCGCTTGAGCTGAGCGGTCTGCGGCGCCATGCCCACGCCGCCGAACAGCACCATCGAGCTGATCTTTAGGTGCTTGCCGTAGACGCGGATCGACTCCTCGATCTGCGCCGCGAGCTCGCGCGTCGGGGTCAGAATCAGTGCGCGCAGGGGCTTGCGCGCGGTGCCGCGATACGGCGAGGGCCGGTCGGTGAGGCGCTGCAGCATCGGCAGCACGAAGCCGGCGGTCTTGCCGGTGCCGGTCTGTGCGCCGGCGAGCACGTCGCCGCCGGCGAGAACTGCCGGGATGGCTTTCGCCTGGATGGGGGTGGGTTCGGTGTAGCCTTGTTCGGCAATCGCGCGCAACAGCGCGTCGGACAGCCCGAGTTTCATGAATGGCATGAATGCTTTCGTGAGGTGTGCTCGGCCACTCATCCACACGGGACGGCCAGTCACAGCCAAACGGAAGAAACAATGGAGGTCGGAATCGACTGCGGCAGGGGACTGGATCAAATACCGCACAACCATTATACAGTATCCTGATCGCGACGACCGGCGGGTAGCGGGAGCAGTTTTCGTGCTTGGAGCTGTGCCATCCCAGCTTTCGTAAGTGTCACTCCAAGGACTGCGCCAGCTCCCGCAGGACTTCGCGCGGATCATCGTCGATCGGAGCGCCGTGCGAAACAACGATTCTTACGAGGTCGGAAAGATCCGCCCAGCTCAATAACTGCGCTCGGAGAGCAGCCTTGTCAGCGATCAGGCTGAGTTGCACGACGCTGGGAATCTGCGGACTGTCGCCGGCAAATCCCGCGACGCGCAATAACCATCCGCCAAAGCCGGAACGCTCCCGCATGTTGCCGACAAGGTCATTAAGGACAAGCGTTGTCCCCTGCGGAGTGCGGACGAGCAGTGCGGCTTCATGGCCGCGTGTCCCCGGGACCGTGATGAAATCAACGTCCGGATCGTCGAAGTGGGCGTCGGTGCTGTCCACCGGCACGACCGCTTCGACACCAGCGCGCGAGCCCTCGGGCGCGATGACCTCGACCGCGGGATAGCGCTGTTTCCAGGTGCGCGCATCGAGCCGGTGATGATCGTTCGGCACCACCAGAAATGCCGGGCGTCCCAGCCCTTCTATGGCGCGCATTTCATGTTCGTCGAGAGAGATTGCGCTGAAGATGATCAGCCGCGAGTCACGCAGGCGGACGACGGTCATGCGCCGCTCAAAATCGGTGAGCGGCATGCGGATCTGGCCAGTCACGGTCAGGATGTTGGGCTCGATTTCAGTAAGCTTGCCGTGCGGCAGAACCTGCCATTGCTCAAAAGGTTTGGTCATTTCGCAAGTTCCTCGGGACGATGTAGGGCGCTCGGTCCTGGCGCTGTTGCGGCGCCTGTAACATCATCATCCTATGTCGGCAGGAAAGACGGCGGTATCGGTATTGCGCTGATTGACGTGTAAGCGCGATACTGACGCAAAGGTCAGGCGAAACGCTGCCATTAGCCATGACCCGACGCGAGTTGAGCGAGGAGTGAACATGACCAACCAGACCCCCCATCCATTGCCAACCGCCGTGCACGTCGATTCGCTCGACTGGGCGGTCCAGCGATTTCCCGGACAGACCTGCAAGATGCTGTTTCATCCACGACCGGAAAACCCCAACGAACCGAACGCCGGATTGGTGCGCTACGAGCCGGGTGCATGGCACCCCATGCACAGCCACGATTTCGCGCAGGTCTGGTACATCCTCGAAGGCGAATTCCGTTACGGCGATCAGACTTACGGGCCCGGAACGATGCTCTTTCATGGTGATCCGCACACCGAGCCGGATCTCAAGACCGAGACCGGCGGGTTGATCCTGTATATGCAATATCCCGGACCGAACACCAAGCAGGCGCCGATCTACGATGGTCGCTTCAACCTCAAGCAACGCCGCCCTGTCAGCGAAGAGCGCACCGACATCTGAAGCGGCGCGCTTCCGCAGCTAGCTGGCCAAAAATCTTTCGATGGTGCCGTTGAGAAACGCCGCGTCCTCGGCCTTGGTGCTGGTGGCGGCTTGATGGCCCTGCACTGAGGGAATCTCCACGAAGCTCGCGCCAGGAATGGCCGCCGCCGCGACGCGAGCCGCTTCCACGGGATTGAACAGGTCGAGCGAGGGCGCGAGCACGAGGGTGCGAGCCCGGATCGATGCGAGCGCCGCCGCGGTATCGCCGGCGAATGCGGCCGTCGTCCCCACATCGTGCACTGCGTACGCCCACGACTGGTAGAGATAGTCGTGAGGGTCGAGCGCGACGGCACGCTGTTGCGTGACGATCTCCTCGAACCAGCGGTGTGCGTTGGCATGGCCACGCAGAAAGTCCAGGGCTGCCGGTGTGCGCGTCGCCAGCGCGCCCATCAGCCCCGCGTAGGCGCGCCAGCCGCGCTCGGGTGTCGCGGTGAAACGCTCGCCGTTCCACGCGGGATCGGCGAGGAGGCAGGACCGCGCGGTTTCGGTCACCAGCACTGCCCACGGGGAGGACTTCGCCATCGGCGTCATCGCCACGATCGTGTCGATGAAGGCCGGGTGGCTCACTGCCCACTGCAAGGCTTGCATGCCGCCCATGGATGCCCCGATGACCGCATGCAGATGGTCGATGGCGAGGTGCTCGGTCAGCAACCGGTGCTGCGCCGACACCATGTCGCGCAGCACGAAGCGCGGGAAGCGCATCTCCGGCTGCGTGGAGCTGTTGGACGGCGACGTCGACAGGCCGTTGCCTATCGGATCGGTGGCGATGATGAACCACGTGGCCGGATCGAGCGCCTTGCCCGGGCCGATGAGAAAATCGAGGCGATGGTGCGTCCCCGAAAGCGATGCACAGATGAGTATGGCATTCGAACGCTCGGCATTGAGTTGTCCGTGCGTGACGTAAGACTGGCGATAGTCGACGATGGCTTCAGCCGATTCCAGCCGCAGATCGCCCAGCGCGTGTTCGCGATGCGTGGCATCGACCTGCCATCCGGCAAGAGGAGGATGCTTCACGCGAATTCGATGACCGTGCGGATGCCGTCGCCGCGGGCGAGGACGGCGAACCCGTCGTTGATGTCCTCGAGTGCGATGCGCCGGGTGATCAGTTCATCGAGCTTGATTCGCCCTTCCAGATACTGCTCGACGATCCACGGAAAGTCGCGTCTCGGCGCTGCCTCGCCATAGCTTGAGCGCACGATGCGCTTCTCGCCCATGAGCGAGCCCCAGCGGAAGCTCACTTCCTCGTTCACCTTGACCTTGCCCAGCCACACCACGTCACCCCCAGGACGTACGGCTTCGACGGACAGCCGAAACGCCGACTTATGGCCCGCGGCTTCGAAAACATAGTCCGCGCCGCGGCCACCCGTGAGGGCGCGGATCTGCTCCAACGCATCGGGCGCCGCAGCGTCGAAGCTGGCGGTGGCGCCGAATGCCTGCGCACGCGCGAGTCTTGCACTACCGACGTCGACGGCGATGATCGGCTCCGCTCCCGCGAGCTTCGCGCCTTGCAGTGCGTTGAGGCCGACGGCGCCACAGCCGATCACGACCACGCTGGAGCCCTGCGCTACCTTGGCCTTGCGCACCACGGCGCCGATCCCGGTCATGACACCGCAACCGATGATGCAGGCGTGATCGAAGGGAATCTCGGGCGACACCGGAATCGCCCCCGACTCCGGCACCACAGTGTATTCGGCGTGCGTGGAGGTGACCGAATAGTGGTGAACACGTTCGCCGTCGCGGGTCATGCGCGAAGTGCCATCCAGAAGCAAACCCTGCGGCTGGTTACGAACGAACGGCTCGCACAGGATCGGTACGCCGCGATCGCAGTAGAAGCAATGGCCGCAATGCGGATTCCACGAGCAGATGACGTGATCGCCGGGCTTCACTTGCGTCACCGACTTGCCAACGGCCTCGACCACTCCCGCACCTTCGTGCCCCAGCACGATGGGCAGGGGATAGGCGAGCGATCCATGGATCACTTCCAGATCGGTGTGGCACAGGCCGCTGGCGCGAATGCGGACGAGCACGTCGCCGGGTTCGAGCGGCGCCAGATCCAGTGTATCGAGCGTCAGCGGCGTATTGATGCGATTTAATACCGCGGCTCGGAATTTCATCGCTAAGCCACCGCGCTACTTGAAAAGGTTGTTGGCGTCGGGATAGGGGATTGCGTCGGCGTGGAAACGCGTGTAGGTGCCAGATTCCAGCAATTCGCGCGCGATATGCCGGGCCAGCATCATGGTCGCGCGCATTGGGCCCGAACCTTCGCTGACCCGACGCACGCCGAGCTGCTCGAGCTCGGCGATCGGCGGACAGCCAGGAACCGTGAGAATGTTCACGGGACCGGATATTTCCTTCACCAGCGTCGCAATCGTCGCGCGATCCACCGCCACCGGTACGAACAGGCAGTGCGCGCCGGCCTCGCGGTAGCGGTTGGCGCGCTCGATCGAGACGCGCAGCCGCTCGCGGTCGTCGCCCATTTTTAGCCAGAAGCTGTCGGTGCGCGCGTTGACCACGATCGGCACGCCGGAGTCACGCGCGGCAGCGCACACGGCGCGTATCGTCTCAGTCTGCTGAGCGGCGTCGACAAGATGCGGGCCGCCGATTCCGCTGCTGTCTTCGATGTTTACTCCCACCGCGCCTAAGGCAATGACTTCGTGGATGGTGGCGACGACATGGTCGATGGTCGCTCCCAATCCGTTTAGAATGTCCGCGGTGACGGGCACATCAACCGCCGCGACGATCTCCTTGATCGCCAAGAGCATCACATCTCGCGGAATGAACTCGTCGTCGGGATAGCCGTGGCTGAAGGCCACACCGGCGCTGCCGGTACCGACGGCCTTGATACCCACTTCCTCGAATACGCGCGCGCTCGCGGCGTCCCACGCGTTCGCGATCACCAGCATCCGGGGACCAAGGTGCATTTGCTGGAACAGGCGGGCTTTGGCAGTGTTGTCCATGGTCGACTCAGTGGGGCGGCGTAGCGTTTACGCTGCGCCGTCGCGTAGCGCCGCGGGATCGTTGTAAGTCTTCACCTGCGTGCCGCGATACAGAATTTGCGCATTGCGTTCGGTGATTTCCTTGTGCAGTGCCACGAATTCGGGGTCCATGTCCGTGATCGGCCGCGGTTCGAGGTCGAAGTGGTGGAACTCGTCGCTGCCGCGGACCAGCGTGGCGCTGTCGCGCCCCGCGACCTGCGCAACACTGGTCGGAATATACCGAATGGCAAAGCCGATGCGGCGGTCGTTGGACGGGTTTGCCGGCGAACCGTGCACCAGCCGCACGTGATGCAGCGAGATCTCGCCGGGCTCGAGTTCGATGGTAACCGCGCTGGACGTGTCGACGTCGACCGCGACTTCCTGCCCGCGCGTGAGCAGGTTGTCCTTGGCGAAGGTGTCGCGGTGGGGAATCTGGTCGGCGGTGTGGGTCCCGGGGATGAAACCCATCGCGCCGTTGGCCGTGTTGCTGGAGGTGAGCGCCACCCAGGCGGTGACCACGTCGGGCTTGTTGAGTCCCCAGTATGTCGAATCCTGATGCCAGGACACGAACGCCGGGTTCGCCGCTTCCTTGATGAAGAAGTTGGTCGACCAGCACAGCAGGTTCGGGCCATACAGGTCCTCGATCGCATCGACAATATTCGAGTCGCGTACGACGTCATTGAGCCACGGGAAGAGCAGGTGCGACTTGTGGCGCAGATCCCCCTTGAGCGGGCCACCGGTCATTTTTTCGAAGGCTTCCAGCCGGGCGCGAATTTCCAGCGCCTGCGCGTTCGTCATGACGCGTATGGGGAACACGCAGCCGTCGCGCCAGAAGGTATCGATTTGCGATTGCGTCAGGATCTTGGGCATTGGAGGGCTCCTAGGCTGAACCACTGATGACGCGCATGACCTCGGGTGGATAGGTCTGACCAAGCTTGCCGTTGTATATAATCTCGCCGCGCTCGAGCACATACAAGCTGTCGGCGTATTCGGGGATGTGATGGATGTTCGATTCTGCCATCAGCACGCCGTGACCGCGACGGCGGATCGACGCGATGCCTTCACTTATGCTCGGTATTATCGCCGGCGACAGGCCTTCAAAGGGTTCGTCGAGCAGCAGCAACTGCGGGTCGAGCGCCAGCGCGCGGGCGATCGACACCATCTTGCGTTCGCCACCCGAGAGCTGGTTGCCGCCACGCGTCGCGTACTGCCGCAGTTGCGGGAAGATGTCATAGGCGAGGGCGACGCGCGCCTGCGTGGCGCGCCCGTCCGGACGCGTCCAGGTGGGCAGCTCGATGTTGTCGGCGACGGTGAGATCGCCGAACACCTGGCTTTCCTCCGGCGAGTAACCGATACCCAGCTGCGCGATGCGGTGGGTGGCCAATCCGACCAGCGCGGTCCCCTGAAAATCGATCGTGCCGGACACGGGCTGGAGAAAGCCCATGATCGTCCTGAAGGTTGTGGTCTTGCCGGCGCCGTTGCGGCCCACGAGGCAGATCAGTTCGCCCGCCGCGACCTTGAGCGAAATGCCGCGCAGGATGCGGCTCGACTGGATGTCGACGGTGAGTGCGTCCAGAGCGAGCATTTCAGTTGCCCTGCGCCAGCTTGCCAACCATCTTGCCCACCACCGCGGCAATGATTTCCGGGTCGCTGAAGAATTCGGCGGGCGGCCGGTCCGCCAGCACCTTGCCGGCTTGCAAGGCGACGATGCGGCTCGAATACTCGGCGACCAGGTCCATGTCGTGCTCGACCAGGATGATCGCCTTGACCCCGGCGCGCCGCGCTGCGTCAATCAGTGTCTTCATGATGTCGTGCTTGTCGCCGCTGGACACGCCGCTGGTGGGCTCGTCGAGCAGGATCACCTCCGGCACGAGCGCGAAGGCGCTGGCGATGTCGAGCAACTTCTTCTCGCCCTGCGACAGCAGGCGCGACTCGGCGTCGAGTTTGCCGTCGAGCCCGAAGATCGCCGCCACGTCGCGCACCCGCCGGTGCAGCGCCTCGTCCATCGTCACCGCGGCGAAGAGATTAAGGCTCTTGTCGGTCTGCGACACCACCGCGACGGCGATGGTCTCGGCCACCGTCATCGCCGGGAAAATGTGCACCAGCTGGAAAGCGCGCGCCATGCCACGCTTGGCAAGACGCACCGGACCGATTCCCGCAATGTCCTGACCCTTGAAACGCACCACCCCGGAACTGGGCTTGAGCAGACCGGTGAGCACGTTGACCAGCGTGGTCTTGCCGGCGCCATTCGGGCCGACGATCGAAACCATTTCTCCCTCGGCAACCGACAGCGACACGCCATCGAGCGCAACGAAGTCGCCGTACGCTTTGCGCACGGCAATGGTCTCCATCAACGGGATCATTTGCGCATCGCCGTTTGCCATGCATCGTGCGCCAGGCCCATGAGCCCGCGCGGAAACACGATCACGATGACGGCCAGCGTCGCGCCGAGAAAGAAGCGCCAGTATTCGGTCATGCCCATCAGTTCGGACTTGAGAAAGATGAAGGCGAACGCCCCGACCAGGGGGCCGAAGAAATTGGCAAATCCGCCGAGCACCGTCATGAAGACCAGCTCGCCGGAATGCGTCCAGTAAGCCAGTTCCGGATCGGCCTGTCCGGTGTTGATCGCCAGGATAACGCCGCCGATGGCGCAGTAGAAGGCGGAAATGAGGAACGCGATCAAGCGGAACAGGCGCACGCGCACGCCCAGATACTCGGCCTTGCGCGGATTCTCGCGGATCGCGGCGAGATGGAGCCCGAAAGGCGAATGCACAATGCGCCACATCACGATACCCAGCACCACGAGCAGGAGCAGACAGTAGTAGTAGAAGGGTCCGATCAGGAATGCAGTCTTGTCGAGCTCCTTGAATTCCATGCCCAGCAGCGATGGCCGCAGCACGCGGATACCGGTATCGCCGCCGGTGAGGTGGTAGAACTTGAACAGGAACGAGTGGAAGAGCATGCCGAAGGCAAGCGTGAGGATGCCAAAGAAGATGCGCACGTAGCGTACGGCGAGCAATGCCACCGGGATCGCCGCGATCACCGCCGCCGCGCCCGACGCGAGCAGGATCAGTTCGAAGCTCTTCACGCCCAGCTTGCTCGACAGCACCGCGGCACCATACGCACCAACGGCGACGAACAGCGCGTGGCCGAAGGAAAGCAAACCCGTGTAGCCGAAGAGCAGGTTGAAGCCGAGGAGCGCGATGGTATAAGCGAACGCCGGCAGGACCAGCGTGATGTAGTAGGGCTGCGCCAGCTTCGGAAAGGCCGCGAGCAGGATTAGTGCCGCGCCGACGAACGTCAGCAGAACCGCGTGAGTGCGCAAGCGGCTTGCATGATCCCTCCGAGGCGCCGCTTCGCGCCGCTTCCCCGCAGGGGGGCGAGCGCCTTGGGGCGGCGGTGTTGCGCTCATTCGATCGGCTTTCCGAACAATCCCGCCGGACGCGCGATCAGCACCACGATCACGATGAGATAGATGGCGAGCACCTCCAGTTCCGCATAGAACGCGATCGCCGCGGCGCGCGTCAGGCCGACGATGAGCGCGCCGACCAACGCACCGCGCATGCTTCCGAGTCCGCCGATAACGACCACGGCGAACGCCTCGACCACCAGTTCCACCGGCATGTCGAGCGAGGCGGCTGCGGTCGGCACGACCAGCGCGCCACCCACCGTGCCGAGCATGGTGCCGAGCGTGAAGACGCTGGCGTAGATCCAGCGCACGTTGGCTCCAAGCGCCTCGCTCATTTCGCGATTCTCGGCGGTGGCGCGCAGGATCCGGCCATAGCGGCTCTTTTGCAGGAACAATCCGAGGCCAACCGCGATGGCGAGGCTCGCGCCCATCACCAGCACGTTGTAGGTCGGAAACGAGACCTCCCCGAGAGCGATCTTGCCGTAGCTCATCGACAGGTTGCCTAACTGCTGCGGGTTGGCCCCCCAGAAGTAGCGCAGCACGTCCTGGAACATGAGCACCAGCGCGAACGTGAGCAGCAGCTGGAACGCCTCGTCGCGCTTGTACACGGTGCGCAGAAGCAACTCGATGAAGGGACCGATCGCCGCGAGCAACACGCCCGAGGCGATCAGCACCGGCAGAAACGACCACGCCGGCGCGCCGTGGGCGTTGGCCCAGTTCACCGCGGTGATGCCAAAATAGGCGCCCAGCGCATAGAACGAGCCGCAGGCGAGATTGACGATGCGCTGTACGCCGAACACCAGCTGCAGTCCGGCGGCCACGAGAAAGAGCACGGAGGCGTGGAATACGCCTCCGAGCACGATGTCAAAGAAGGAGGTCAACGGCTCAGAGCTTGATCTGCGCCGTTTCTATCCACTTCCAGAAGTCCATCCCCTGCGGCTTTTGCAGTTGGTCCGAATACATTTTGGTGACGTCGGTGAGCGTCGCGAAGTCGTAGCGGTTCTTGTGCGTGGTCAAGCCCTGGTAGAACGTCTGCTCGGCGATGTGATCCTTGCGCATCTGCGCCGGACCGCCAAGCGACTCTACCTTCAGTCCTTCCATGGCGTTGATGATGTCTTCGTTGCTCGGCCATGCGTTCTTCGCCTTGTAGGCGTTCTCGACGCCAACCTTGTAGATTTCCATCGCGAAATAGGCGCGGTCGGCTTCCCAGTTCGGATAATCCTTGTACTTTGCTTCGTATTCCTGCACGAATTGCTTCTGCAGCGGTGTCGGATTATCGAGGTTGAAATACAGCGTGTTGTGGCCGAAGATCATCCCTTCAGGCGTGAATTCCTTCTTTAGCAGCGTGTGCTGGAAGCCCGCAGCGGGGAAGACGAACTTGGTCTTGCCGTCCATTAGGCCCGCGCCGTGCGCGGTCTTCATGAAAACCGGCAGGTCGGCGAACAGCAGCGACGAGAAGACGAGATCGGGTTTCGCCGCCTTGAGCGCGGCGACGTGCGAAGTCAGGTCGAGCGTGCCGACCTTGGGCCACTGGTCGGCGACGATGTCCACCTTGACGCCGTACTTCTTCATGATCGCCTGGAAAGCGGCGAAATTGTTGCGCCCGTACGAGTAGTCGGGGTTGATGCCCGCGACGGTCACGAACTGGCCTTTCCAGTGCTTGATCGACAGCAGCGAAGCCATCACCGCCTCGCACTCGTTGTCGGTGCTGCGGAAGACGTAGTGCGGGTTGGGCATGGTTTCGTTCACGCCATCCTGGGTCGTGCCATCCCAGAAAATCACCAGTGCCTTCATCTCCTCCGCGACCGCGCCCATGGCAAGGCCTACGCCGGAAGACACGATGCCTTGCACGCAGTCGACCTTGTCCTGCAGCACGAGCTTGCGCAGCCGCTCGATCGAATCCTTAGGATTGGTCTCTTCCTCGATCACCAGCTCGACCTTGCGCCCGGCGATGCCGCCCGCGGCATTGATGCGATCGACCGCGAACAGCGTTCCGCGCAGGCCGCATTCGCCGATGGTTCCGGCGATCCCGGACTTGGGCGCGATGATGCCGATTTTCAGTGGCCGGTTCTGCGCGATTGCGGGGAAGCTCAGATACGGTTGCGCGGCGAGCGTGGCGCCGGCGCCGCCTATTGCTTTGAGTACTTTTCTGCGATTGCTGTGCATGGTATTCCTCCAGGTGGGGTCTTGTGTGCTGCGTTTACGTCGCGCTTTGCAGCGCGTTTGTTCGTTCATTCGTGACCAGGCCGGGATCGGGCCTCGGTGCGCCCAGTCCGGCGCCGTCGCGGTTGAGGATATCGCGCAGCGCACCGCCGTCGATGCGCCGCGGGGCAATCTTCTCCTGCACCACCACCACGGCCGCGTGGCCGATGGCGTGACCGTAGGAAAAGCACTGGGCAGTAACGCGCGCCGAGGCCATGGCCTCGTGCTGTGCCGACAGGCAACGGCCGGCCGCGAGCAGCGACTCGCCATACTTCGGCACGAAGCATTCGTAGGGAATTTCGTAGTAGTCGTCGATGAGCCAGGTGAGCTTCGGCTTTGCCCCTGCGTGCATTTCGATCGGCCACGCGGAACGCGCGATGCCGCTCGCGAATTTGGCGCCGCGGACCACATCGTTGTTGGCGAGCATGCCAACGCCATCGATCTGGCGTGTCTGGCGCACCCCCACCTGCACGCCGGTGTCGTTGACCCAGCTTCCTTCGCAGCCGGTGAGGTGGTCGCGGAAAAATCGCGCGTATTCTGCGACCTGCTTGCGGCCTTCGATTTCGGCCTCGGTGAAATCGCGCACGTAGATGCTGTTGAGCTCGCGTCCGTCGGCGCCGGTGACGCGCGTACAGTTGCAGAGCAACTCACCAGGACGCGGTGACGGAAAGAGAAATGCCTTTGCGCGCGGCAGCTTGTAGGCTCCGCTGGCGTTCAACTCGGCGATCTGGCGAGATACCGCGTCGCCCAGGATCGAGTCGGGGCCGTACGCGGCGAGGAAACGCGGCACATCCACCCCCTGGATACGAAAGATCATGGTCGGGTTTTGCACCACGCCCTCGTGGCCCATGCGGGTCGCGAAGCCCGCCATCGCGAACAGATCGGCGTCGCCGCTGGCGTCGATCGTGACGTCGGCCTCGATTTGAAACTTGCCTTGCTTGGTATACGCCTGGACTCCCGCGACGCGTTCGCCGCCGTCGAGCAGCACCTCGGTCACCAGCGTGTGAAACATGACGCGCACGCCGGCCTCGGCGAGCAGCGCGTCGGCGACATTGCGCCAGGCGAGGGGATCGTGCACCAAGCTGAAGCTCTTGCCGTAACGCACCGGCGGCGTGAGGCCGCCGGCGGCGATCATGCGCTGCGCGAATTCGCCGGCGAAGCCGCGCACCAGCAATTCCGGCTTCGACCCCGGAGCGTCGCTCGCCAGGTACATGCCGCAGATCGTTCCCGACATGCCTGCTACCGCGCCGCCGCCGCAGAAACCGTAGCGCTCCAGCAGCGTCACCTCGAGTCCTGCGCGCGCCGCGGTGATGGCGGTGGCGACTCCGGCGGCACCGCCACCCACGACCAGGACCTGGGTGGAGAAATGCCCGCCGGGTCGCAAGTCGGTGATCGCGCGCGAGGGCTTCACGTTGGGCTCACGGTGTCGCGGGTAAATTTTTCAATGACGTCGAGCAGCTTTTCGGTCGCCTTGGCGGCCCGCTCCTCGTCGGCGTCGGCGATGGCGCGAGCGATGTCGGCGTGAAGCTTTGCCGTCAACGGCATGTCGGCGGCTTGCTTGTAGTGGATGTACCAGAAACGCCGCGACAGGGAATGCACCAAGCTCATCGCGCCCGCCGCGAATTCGTTGTGCGCGGCCGTCGAGCAGAGCAGGTTGAAGTCGCGGTCGGTGCGCATGAAGGTGACATCGTCGTTCACCTTCGCCGATCGCACAAACTGCGCGGCGAGTTCGCGGAATTGGGCGCGTTCCTCGTCGGTGGCGCGGCGCGCGGCGCTGCGGGCGATGAGGCGCTCCAGCTCTCGTCGCACCTCGAGCAGGCGCAGCTGGCTCCCGACGTTGATCTCGGAGACGATGATGCCGCGACGCGGCAGGATCGAGACCAGCCGCTCGCGGGCAAGGCGTTGCAAGGCCTCGCGAATTGGCGTACGGCCGATGCCCAGGTGGCTGGACAGCTCCAGCTCCGAGACCGCGCTGCCCGGGGCGAGCTTGAGCGTGACGATCATTTCCTCAAGATCCGCATACGCGCGATCGGTGAGGCTCTGCGCGGGCAACAGCTCCTGGAGGGCGACACGTTTGTTCATGGGCTCCTGCCTGACTAATGCTGCTTGCGCTTTTCGACCATCGTCACGAATTTTTCGTATTCCTTCTCGTCGACGCCATAGCTGTGGTCGTCGTCGGGGAAAGTGCCGGCTTTGACTTCCGTGATGTATTGACTGATGCCTTTCACCGCCATCTCGGTAAGGTTCGAGAAGTGCTTGGTGTACTTGGGCTTGAAATCGGTGAACACGCCGAGCAGGTCGTGACAGAGCAGGATCTGGCCGTCGGTGCCGACGCCCGCGCCGATGCCGATGGTCGGAATCTCCAGCTGCTGCGAGATCACCGCTGCCATCTTTGCGGGCACTGCCTCGAACTCCAGCATGAAACAGCCCGCGTCCTGGATCGCGAAGGCGTCCTCGAGAATCTTCATCGCGGTGTCGGCGGTCTTGCCCTGGACCTTGAAGCCGCCGAAGACGGCGACGGTGTGCGGCGTCATGCCGATATGCGACGCGGTCGGGATGCCGGCGTCGACCAGCGCCTTGAGTATGTGCGCCTGGGATTTTCCGCCCTGCGGCTTGACCGCGTCGGTGCCGCCGTCCTGCATGAAACGCGTAGCATTGGCCAATGCGCGATCGACGCTGTTGTAGCTCTGATAGGGCATGCAGCCCAGCGTGAAGGTGTTGGGCGCGCCGCGCCGGATGGCGGCGGCGTGCATCACCATCATGTCCATGGTCGCGGGAATGGTGTTGGGATGGCCGTGGGCGATCATTGCCAGGCTGTCGCCGACGACGGCCACGTCGACGCCAGCCATCTCCGCCCACTTCGCCGACGTGTAGTCGGGCACCGACATGTAGACCATCTTCTCGCCACTGGTCTTGGAGTCGCGAATCTCCTGGAGCGTGCGCTTCTTGGGTAGGGGTTTGGCGGGCGGCTGCGACACGGGCGCTCCCTCTCGGTTGCCCTGCATTCTTGACATGCAAGTGATCGACATCTAATATATCAGCAGCCAAATTCCAAAGCAAGGGCATCCCATGATGACCGAACGGCAGCGCAAGTTCCGCGAGAAATACGTGTCCGAGATCAGTCCCTGGTACCACGGTCTCGTCCACATCGGCGTGATGTACGCCGCCGGAATCGGTGCCATCTGGTGGTGCGTGAGCCAGATGCACAACGCGACCTGGGAGTGGCTGCTGGTCATTCCCGTAGCGATCGGTGGCAATTTCGTCGAATGGGCGATGCACAAGTACGTGATGCATCGCCTGATCGATGTCTACGCACTGCGTGCGATCTACGACCGCCACACCCGCCAGCACCACCAGTATTTTACCGACAACGATCCGACCATCAGCACGGTGCGGGAATTCCGTATCGTCTTCTTCCCGTGGCGGGTGCTCATCGTGCTGGCAGTGATGGGCGCGGTGTTCGGCTTCATCGCCGCCAGGCTCATCGATCCGAACGCCGGCTACGTCGTGTTCATCACCATGATCGGCCACTACATGGTGTACGAGACCTTCCATTTTTGTTGCCACGTGCCGGAGAATTGGCTGGTGCGCAATCTGCCCTTCGTGAATACCGTCCGTCGCCACCACGCCGCGCATCACAACATGGGCATCATGATGCATTGCAATATGAACCTTACGTTTCCGGTCGCGGACTGGGCGATGAACAGCAGCGACCTGAAGCGCGGATTGCTCGGCCACCTCTTCAACGGCTACGATGAGACCCACGTCAAGGACGAGCTCAAGCCGGTGATTGCGCGCTTTCGCACTGCCGAGACACAGGCGCAGCGCTGCACGCTGGATGGTCCGAAACTGAGCGAGGACGAAATGCGGACTTTGGAGCGGGCAGGCAGTCACGCTTGACGTCGCTACTGTCGAAGACACACCATGTCCACTGAAGCCCGTTCCCGCTATGAAGGTCCGCGCGACCTCGCCGAGTCGCTGTCGGCGTTTGCAAGAATGAGCGCCGGCGATGCGCGCTGGGACCGCGAAGGCCTGCGCGATGACTCCGAATATCGCGATCTGGGGCTTGCAGCGGCGACGCAAGGCCGAATCGGCGTCAAGCACATCCGTGCGCTCAAACCGATGCCGGCACCGACCGGATGGCACTGGCACGACATGACGGCGCATTACGTCTACGTGCTG
The DNA here is from genome assembly GCA_039934835.1 of Edaphobacterium sp. (SeqCode). GTDB lineage: Bacteria > Pseudomonadota > Gammaproteobacteria > Burkholderiales > Casimicrobiaceae > PALSA-1003. The sequence continues at coordinate 16,188 of JBDTLK010000072.1, forward strand.
CGCGGATCGCTGACCTTTCGCTTTGCCGGCGTCGAAGGCGATGTGACGCTGCGCGCCGGCGATGGCTTGTCGCAACCGGCCGGCGTGCCGCACAACGTCGTCGCGCGCTCGGACGATCTCGAGGTCCTGGAAATCAACGAACCCGCCGAATACGGTACCTGGAACCTCGCCGAGCCTCCCGTGCCATGGAGGTAGCGGGGCCTCGCCAACGCAGCAATGCGCTGCCTGGGTGGCTGGGGAAGCGGGGCGGTGCGCTGGCGATCTTCGTCCTGCTCTTCGTCGTGTGGGAAGTTGCCGTGCGCGTGACCGGCATCAAGGAATACC